>NZ_DASZJJ010000221.1:0-20429 GCF_035948235.1 Paraburkholderia sp.
TTCCAGTCGTATGCGCTTTTCCCGCATATGACGGTGGAATCGAACGTCGGCTTCGGGCTGCGCCAGGAAGGCGTGAAGAAGGCCGAACTGAAGGAGCGTGTGGCCAATACGCTCGAACTCGTGCAGATGTCGCGCTTCGCCAAACGCAAGCCGCATCAGCTTTCGGGCGGCCAGCAGCAGCGCGTGGCGCTGGCGCGCTCGCTCGTGAAGCGCCCCAAACTGCTGCTGCTCGACGAGCCGATGTCGGCGCTCGACAAGCAGATTCGCCAGCGCACGCAAATCGAACTGGTCAACATTCTCGACAAGGTCGGCGTCACCTGCATCATGGTCACGCACGATCAGGAAGAGGCGATGACGATGGCGGGGCGCCTGGCGGTCATGAGCGAGGGCGAGATCGTCCAGCTCGGCACGCCCAACCAGGTCTACGAGTATCCGAACAGCCGTTTCTCGGCCGAATTCATCGGTTCGACCAATCTGTTCGAAGGCAAGGTGGTGGAAGACGAGCCGGATCACGTCTACGTCGAATCGCCGGATCTGCCCGTGCATCTCTATGTGAACCACGGCATCACCGGGCCGCTCGGCATGCCCGTGACGATCTCAGTGCGCCCCGAGCGCATTTCGCTCACGCGCAAGCCGCCCGAAGGCACCTTCAACTGGGGCAAGGGCGTGGTGAAGAACATCGCGTACATGGGCGGCTACTCGCTTTATCACGTCAAGCTCGATTCGGGCAAAACGGTGATCGCGAACATGTCGAGCCTCGCGCTTTCCGAAATCGACTCCCCCACGTGGGAAGACGAAGTCTATGTGCGCTGGAGCGCCTCGGCCGGCGTGGTGCTGACGTCATGAGCACGGCACACTCCAGCACGTCAGGCACCCTCAGGAATCTCCTGAACTGGCCGGCGAAGCGCTTCAATCTGACCGGCCGCACCGCCGTGGTGGCGGGGCCGTTCTTCTGGCTGCTGCTGTTCTTCCTCGTGCCGTTCATCCTGGTGGTGAAGATCAGCTTCGCTGACCAGCAGCTCGGCATTCCGCCGTACACGGAACTCACCTCGTTCAGCGACGGCGTCTGGCATATCGCGCTGGATCTTTCGCATTACGCGTTTCTGTTCCAGGACAGCCTGTATTTCGCGACCTATGTGAATTCGGTGGTCGTGGCGGCAATTTCGACGCTGCTGTGTCTGCTGATCGGCTATCCGATGGCGTATTACATCGCGCGCTCGAACCCGGCCACGCGCAACGTGCTCATGATGGCCGTGATGCTGCCGTTCTGGACGTCGTGCCTGATCCGTGTGTACGCGTGGATCGGCATTCTGAAGAACAACGGACTGCTGAACAATTTCCTGATGTCCACTGGCATCATCCACACGCCCATCGAGCTGTATCACACTAACACCGCCGTTTATATCGGCATGGTGTATTCGTATCTGCCGTTTCTCGTGATGCCGCTCTATGCGCACCTCGTGAAGATGGATCTGACGCTGCTTGAAGCCGCCTACGATCTGGGCGCGAAGCCGTGGCGCGCGTTCCTGGAAATCACGCTGCCGCTGTCGAAGAACGGCATCATCGCGGGCTGTCTGCTGGTGTTCATCCCGGCGGTGGGGGAGTACGTGATTCCGGAGCTGCTCGGCGGCGCGAACACGCTGATGATCGGCCGCGTCATGTGGAACGAGTTCTTCGATAACGCCGACTGGCCGATGGCTTCCGCCGTCACCTGCGCGATGGTCCTGCTGCTGCTCGTGCCGATGGCGCTGTTCCAGCACTTCCAGGCGAAGGAACTGGAGGGCCGCGGCAAATGAAACCGAATCGCGTACTGCAATTCATCGCGCTGGGGCTGGGCTTCGCGTTCCTCTACATCCCGATCGTCAGCCTGATCGTCTACTCGTTCAACGAGTCGCAACTGGTGACCGTGTGGACGCGCTTTTCGACGCGCTGGTATCAGGCGCTCGCGACCGACGACGAACTGATCAACGCCGCCTGGCTGTCGCTGCGCATCGGCCTGATGACGGCTTTCGCGTCCGTGATCATCGGCACGTGGGCGGGTTTCGTGCTGGCGCGCATGGGCAATTTCCGCGGCTTCACGCTCTATACGGGCATGATCAACGCGCCGCTCGTGATTCCCGAAGTGATCCAGGGCATTTCGCTGCTGCTGCTCTTCGTGGAAATGGGCAAGCTGCTGGGTTGGCCGGCGGGACGCGGCGTCTTTACGATCTGGATCGGTCACGTGATGCTATGTATCTCGTATGTGGCCATCATCGTGCAGTCGCGCGTGCGCGAGCTGAACCCGTCGCTCGAAGAAGCGGCGCTCGATCTGGGCGCTACACCGCTCAAGGTGTTCTTCCAGATCACGCTGCCGCTCATTTCGCAGGCGCTCGCGGCAGGCTGGCTGCTGTCGTTCACGCTGTCGATTGACGATCTGGTGCTGTCGGCGTTCCTCTCGGGTCCTGGCTCGACGACGCTGCCGCTGGTGGTGTTCTCGCGCGTGCGTCTGGGTCTGAACCCCGAGATGAACGCGCTCGCAACGCTATTCATCGCCGTGGTGACGGTTGGCGTGATCGTCGGCAACTACTTCATGCAGCGCGCCGAGCGCAAGCGCATGGCGATGGCAGTCTGACGCCCGCAGCCTCAAAGGCGGCGATCTGAAAAACGGCGTGTGGGCTTCGGTCCACGCGCCGTTTTGCTTTTTGCGGCGTTGGCTGGATGGGCCGCTTTAGCGTGACCAGGCGACGACACGCTATGATCGGGGTAAACGCGGCTTTGGCGCGTCAAGCCGAGGTCCGCTGCGGAAACACGATGATCGAAACAATTTTCAAAGAGGGCGCGATTAGCGCGCTCTGGCAGCAACTTTTTCAGCTCTGGGAGCTGATTGTGATGGTCTGCCGTTTTCTGTGGGATCTGCTCAAGTTGCTGGGCGGCGCCTGAAAGCCAGGTAGACCGACGGGGGCGGCGGGCGCGCGAGAGCTTGCCGCGAAGGGCTTGAAGTCCCGCGCGAAGCGCTGTGAACGGTGCAGCGGCGGCGCGCGTGGACCCAATAAAAGGGCACACGATGATCGACGATTCCACCCGGCGTTTCACCGACCGGGTCGCAGACTACGTGAAGTACCGTCCCACCTATCCACGCGAAATCGCGACCTTCGTACACGTCGAATGTGGCATCGCGCCGGGCGCAAGCGTCGCGGACATCGGCGCGGGCACCGGCATTTCTTCCCGAATCTTTCTGGACGCAGGCCATCCGGTCATCGCCGTCGAGCCGAACGCGGCAATGCGCGAGGCGGCTGATCGCTTCCTCGCGGACTATCCGGGGTACCGCAGTGTGGCCGGCACGGCCGAAGCCACCACTTTGCCCGATGCGAGCGTGGATCTCGTCACCGCCGCGCAGGCCTTCCACTGGTTCGACAAGGCAGGTGCACGGCGCGAATTCGCGCGCATTCTCAAGCCGCGCGGCAAGATCGTGCTGTTCTGGAATAGCCGCCTGCTTAAAGGATCGGCGTTTCTGGAAGGCTATGAGGCTTTGCTCCAGCGCTTTTCAGAGGATTACGCGAGCGTCGCCGAAAGCTATCCCACGGACGACGCCATGGCCGAGTGGTTCGGTGACGGCTTCGCGCAGAAGACCGTGTTCCCGAACGCGCAAATGCTCGATTTCGATGGTTTGCGCGGGCGGCTGGCTTCCTCGTCGTATGCGCCCAAGCCCGGCGACTCGCGTTACGAGCCGATGCTCGTGGCGTTGCGCGAGTTGTTCGACGCCACCCAGCAGGACGGGCGAGTGAATTTTGCCTACGAAACGCGGGTGTTCGCGGGCAAGCCGTTGCGCGGTTAAGCCAGCGTTATCGCCCGAACTCGTAATCGCGTGCGCGCACGCGCTTCGTCTTGCGGCGGAACGTGAAGGTAAATCCCGGCCACAGCGACGTGACCTTGCCGCTACGCGTCTGGTAGTAGCTATGGCAGCCCGAGGTCCAGACCGTGCGTTGCAGTTGCGCCTGCAAACTGTCGTTGAAGGCGCGCTGCACGTCCGCCCGCACGCTCATCGTGCGCGCGTCGCGGCGCTGCAGTTCACGGATGCAGGCAGCGATATAGCGGATCTGCGACTCGATCATATAAATCATCGAGTTGTGGCCAAGAGCCGTGTTCGGCCCGATCACGAAGAACAGATTCGGAAAGCCCGCCACGCTCGCGCCCAGATACGCTTCAGGCCCATCGCGACGCCAGGCCTCGCCCAGATCGGCGCCGTTCAGCCCGCTCACGCGAAACGGCGCGTCCACGTCGTTGACCTGGAAACCCGTGCCGCAGACGATCGCGTCGAAGGCATGATGCACGCCGTCGGCGGTGACGATGCCGTCGGTTACGACTTCGCGGATCGGATCGGTTAGCAGTGCGACGTTTGGTTGCGTGAGCGCCGGCAGATAGTCGCTCGACAGCAGCACGCGCTTGCAGCCCAGTGCGTAATCCGGCGCGAGCTTCGCGCGCAGCACGGGATCCTTGACCTTGTGTGCGAGATAGTTGCGCGCGAATTTCATCGGCGCTGCGAGCAGGCGTTGATCGACCACGAAGCCCAGCGCCCGCGATTCGAGCTGCCAGTAGATCGCCGCACGTGCAAGGCGCTGCGCGAACGGGATATGCCGATAGATCCAGCGACGCCGCGGCTCGATCGCACGGTCGCGACGCGGCATGATCCAGGGCGGCGTGCGCTGGAACACCGTGAGTTTCGCGACGCGCGGCTGGATGCGCGGCACGAACTGGATGGCGCTCGCGCCCGTGCCGATCACGGCCACGCGCTTGCCTTCGAGCGCGTAATCGTGGTCCCAGCGCGCCGAGTGAAAGAGCTTGCCCTCGAACCGCTCCAATCCGTCGATGGCGGGCAGGGCGGGGCGCGAGAGCGGTCCATTGGCGGCGATCAGCAGATCGGCCTCGACAGTCTGTGTAGCGCCGTCACGCTCGATATCGATACTCCATACGCCGCGCGCCGCATCGAAGCGCGCCGCGCTAACGCGCGAGCGCCAGGTGATGAAGCGCTCGACGTCATACTTGCGCGCGCAACGTTCCAGGTAGGCGAGGATCTCGCCCTGTGGCGCATAGGTACGGGTCCAGTCGGGGTTCGGCTCGAAGGAAAATGAATAGAGGTGCGAAGGAACATCGCACGCGGCGCCCGGATAGGCGTTATCACGCCAGGTGCCGCCAAGGCTCGCGGCCGCCTCGTAGATCGTGAACGATTCGATCCCCATGCGCCGCAACTGGATCGCCATGCCGATGCCGGAAAAGCCGCTCCCGACGATTGCGATGCGCGGCGTACCCGCGTGAGTGGCCATATCAGTCTGATTCGAATTAATCCTGCGTCAATCAAGCAAAACGGGCTCCGCAAGGGAGCCCGTCTGGTCAGATCCGGCGACGCTTATGAGTTCCAGTCGTCCGACGAACTGTCGTTGCTGCCCATATCGACGCCGCCGCCCGAGCCGTCGTCCCAGTCGTTGGAACCCTGGCCGACATCGACGCCGCCATCGTTGTTGCCACGGCGGCGATCGTCATCGCGATCGACGATCACGTCGCGTTCGACCACGCGGTCGCGGCCCGAATTGAGCGCTTCACCGAGCAGCACGCCGGTCAGCAGACCGCCCATGCCACCCATGCCGCCACCGCCTTGCTGGACGATGACCTGCGGCGGCTGCTGTTGCGGCGGGTACTGAGGCGGATATTGCGGCTGACGTCCGAAGGCCGCATCGGCCTCGCGTGCGTAGGACGAATCGCCGCCGTACGAACCCGCGGGCGCGGCGGCCTGCGCGTTCGGTTCGGGGCGGCCTTCGGCGCGGGCCTTGAGGCTCGCGAACTGGCGCTCGAGGTCTTCGATCTCGTACGGCGCGACGGGACTCGTGCTGCCCGAGAGCTTTTCGACCACACTGCGCAACTGCGTCTCGAACGCTTCCACGTCCTTTTCGAGCGCTTCGTGGCCCGGGAGCGTCGATAGCTTCACGTCGAGCTTGAGCGAGCGCACTGCGTTGAGCAGATCGGTGGCGCGCTTGAGCTGATCGCGACGATCGTCGCCGGCACGGGCGTCGTCGTTGGACTTCGCGCGGCGCAAGGTCCAGCGCAGCACCAGCGCAATGCCGATCACGACGATCGCGATGCCGATCCACATGCCCATGCCGGGGCCGTGCCGCTGCGGCGCGGCGGCGGCTGCCATGGCAACGGGCGCGGCCGACTGCGTCTGCTGCGCGAACGGGTTGCTCGTGCGGGTCGTGTTCGTCGCGCCTGCGCGCGTGGCGTCGGAGCGGATCTTCGCTTCGACCTGCGCGAAACGCTGCGGCTGCGTGAAGCGGATCTGCGGATCGAGCGATTTAGCCTGCTCGACCTGGGTGAGCGCGTCGGCGTAGCGGCCTTCGCGGTTGAGCACCTGCGCGTACAGATAGTGCGCGCGGGCATTGTCGGGGTGCGCCTGCAGAACCTGGGTCAGGCCCGAGTCCGCGCGTTGCCAGTCGCCTTGCGACATCGCGGATTCGATCTGCTGCACGCTTGGCACAGCGAACGCCGCGCCGCTCACGAGGGCGAGCGATGCGAATACAGCGACAAGAAACTTTTTCATGTTGCAGGCCGGGCGGCTTGTCGCCCGTCTCCATGACATACGTTACGTGGATGCGGCATGGCGTCGCGAACAACCGGTGCACCGTGCCGCATCCGTCACGCGCGGCGCGTTACTGCGCCGGCGTATTGAGCTGCTTTTTCAGTGCTTCGAGGCGGTCGTCGACCGACGGGCCCTTATTGAGCGCGGCGAGCTTGTCTTCCAGCGCCTTGCCGCTGGAAGCGTCCGCCGAATTCAGGCGGGCGTCCGAGCGCGCGTTCGACAGATTCACCTTGTCTTCGAGCTTCTGGAAGTCCTGCGCAAGATTCTTGCCGCCGATACCGCCGAGCGCCGTGGCCGCTACGTCCTTGGCCTGTGCGATCTGCTGCTTGGCTTGCAGGATGTTCGAGCGTGCGTTCAGATCGTTGCGGCGCGAACGCATATCGTCGATCTGCTGCTTGAGCTGATCGACCGACGGTTCGAGCTTGGCGAGTTCGGCGGCGAGGGCATCGCGTTCGGCCTCGGCCGTCGACTGTGCGCCGAGCGCTTCACGGGCGAGCGCTTCGTCGCCCGATTGCAGCGCGCGCTTCGCGCCGTCTTCGTACTTCTTCGCCTTGTCGGCGGCCACATCGCGCTTGCTTTGCTGCATCGCGACCTGAGCCTGAATCTCGACCAGCGAGTTTTCGGCCTTGGCGATGCTGTCGTCGAGTTCGCGCACGATCTGGCGCGCGTCGCGCGACGGGTCCTGCACGGAATCGGCCGCGTCGTTCAGGAGACCCTTGACCGTGCGGGAGATGGAGTCGAAAAGCGACATGGAATTCCTCCGGTGTAATGAAATCGGCCTCTGGGGCCGCAGTCGTGCGTACATGCCGCGCTGCGCTTGCCGTGAGCGATTCGCTTTCACGTTCAGCTTTCAGCTTACGCCGCTTTGTGCGGGCTGCGCATGCAGCGCGAAAATCGGGGCACTTTGGGTAATTGCAATAGAGATCAGACGGCGCATGACCGAAAATCTCCTGCATTGCCCGTGCGGATTGAAACCTTACGTCTATGTTTCGATCGTCTGGCCTGGCCGCAATGCTCGCGGATATTACACCACGGGGTCTCTTAAAAGGGACTTAAAGGCCCGCTACGGTTAGTGCCGTCACGCGGGCGATGCCGCGCGTCAGGCGAATTTTCCGCCTTCTGGCGTGGGGTCGCTGTCCGATCCATCCTCGTCGTCGCGCAGCCGCTGCGTGCGCGCGAAGGGCGCATTGCTCAGCGGTGGCAAGGTGGCGCCTTCGTGCATTGGCAGGCTGTCGGAATGTGAATTCTGCGCATCGCCTGTTGATCCGGCCGCCTGCGTTTGAGCGGCCAGACGCGCGACTGTTTGAGCCAATTCACGTTCAGCGTGATTTTCGGTCTGATTGAGCGCGGGTTCGTTTTGCAGCGCCTCCTCGGACGTCGCGCCATCAGTGCCATCCGTGGCTTCGTCAGCGGCTTCTGCGTGCGCCTGCGCGGCGGGCCGCACTGCGGCGCCGCGACCCACGCGCAGGGGTCTGGCCGCCTTGCGCAGCACCTGAGCGAGCGCGTCGGGCTCGCGCGGCGCATTCAGCCGGTCGACGATGCTCGCGGCCTTCACCTGATCGCTCGTCGCGCTAAAGGCGATCACGGCGCGGCGCATCAGCTCGCTGACGCTGATGCCGAGTTCGTCGGCCGTGGCGGAGATCGCCCGCTTCTGGGCGGGCGTGACGAAGACGACGATGCGTTCGCTGGGCTTGTTCATGATCGGCTCTGAAAGCGGCCTTGAATCCGGCTACGAAGTGAACGTGGCGCCCGCTCCCTGCAGGCGCGAAGCGGGCGGGGCGAGCCGGGCGTGCAGCAACTTATCCATCATAAGACGAGACACGCGCCGCGCAACGCAAAGATGCACGCAAAGGCATATTGGCGTACGCAACAATGTATCGCGCATAAGGATAATGACCGCGCATTACGATATCGAGTCGAGAGTCGATTCGATATTTTCTCCGCAGAACGCCGCAGATCGCGCAAGGTGCCGTCACGAAGCCAGTTCGACGGTCATCCCAGCGTCGAGTCCAGGAAACTCTTACAAAAAAAGCGCGACCGTCGGCGCGCGATTTATTTAGAATGCGCTGTTACATTTCGCTCGAATACCTTTTTTAGGGGCTTTGTGCGAAAGGTGGCGTGCTTTAACCGCACGCCGCGTGACCGGACGGGGGCGTTGCCGGTCACGCCGCGGCAGCGCACTCGGGGTGCGATGCCGTCCACGCCGCATTGGCGCCATGACGCCATGATCAGATCTATGCGCGCTTTATCGCGCGCAGCCGGGGCGCAGTACCAGACGCGCCAATCATTCCAGTCATGCCTATCATCAAACGACCGCCTTCACCGCAATACCCGAACGACGATCGGGAACCTTCCTTCAACAACGGCCGTCAGCCGCGCAACGACGATTCACGTCCTGACCCGCGTTCGGGTTCGCGTGGCGATCGGCCGCGCAAGCGTTCCATCGGCACGTCGATCGCGATCTCGTTCGTCGCCCTGATCGCCACGCTCTGCGTGGTGGGCGCGCTGATCGTCGGCTATGCGCTCGTCGTCATGGGGCCGCAATTGCCCTCGCTCGACGCGCTCACGAACTATCAGCCGAAGGTGCCGCTGCGCATCTATACCGCCGACCACGTGATGATCGGCGAGTTCGGCGACGAGCGTCGCCAGCTGGTGCGCTTCGAAGACATTCCTGACGTGCAGAAGAAGGCCGTCCTCGCGATCGAGGACTACCGCTTCTACGAGCACGGCGGCGTGGACTTCGTCGGCATCCTGCGTGCAGGCGTGGCCGACCTGATGCACGGCGGCGCGTCGCAGGGCGCGAGTACGATCACGATGCAGGTCGCGCGCAACTTCTTCCTCTCGAGCGAGAAGACCTATACGCGCAAGATCTACGAAATGCTGCTCGCTTACAAGATCGAGCGCGCGCTCACGAAGGATCAGATCCTCGAGCTGTACATGAACCAGATCTATCTGGGTCAGCGCGCCTACGGTTTTTCGGCGGCGGCGCGCGTGTACTTCGGCAAGGATCTCAAGGACATCACGCTTGCTGAAGCGGCGATGCTTGCGGGGCTGCCCAAGGCGCCATCGGCGTATAACCCGATCGTCAATCCGAAGCGCGCGAAGATCCGTCAGCAGTACATCCTCAAGCGCATGCTCGATCTGGGCTACATCACCCAGGCGCAGTACGACGAAGCCGTGAAGGAGCCGCTGCGCACGCGCACCACGGGCACCGAGTACAGCGTGCACGCCGAGTACGTCGCGGAAATGGTGCGTCAGATGATGTACGCGCAGTACAAGGACGAAACCTATACGCGCGGCCTGACGGTCACCACGACCATCGATTCAGCCGACCAGAACGCCGCCTACGCCGCCGTGCGCAAGGGCGTGATGGACTACGAGCGCCGTCACGGCTATCGCGGTCCGGAAGGCTTCGTGCAACTGCCGGCCGCGGGCGACGACCGCGATCAGGCGATCGACGACGCGCTCACCGATCACCCGGACAACGGCGACATCATCTCGGCCGTGGTCACGGAAGCCGGCCCGAAATCGGTCACGGCGCAACTGCTCGACGGCACGTCGGTCAACATCACGGGCGAGGGCCTGCGCTTTGTGGCGGCGGGTCTGTCGACGCGCGCGTCCACGGCGCTGAAGATTCGTCCGGGTTCGATCGTGCGCCTGATCGCCGACGACAAGAACAACTGGCAGATCACGCAGTTGCCGCAGGTCGAAGGCGCGCTGGTGTCGCTCACGCCGCAGGACGGCGCGATCCGCGCGCTGATCGGCGGCTTCGACTTCAACAAGAACAAGTTCAACCACGTGACCCAGGCATGGCGTCAGCCGGGTTCGAGCTTCAAGCCGTTCATCTATTCGGCCTCGCTCGAAAAGGGCCTGGGACCGGCGACCATCATCAACGATGCGCCGCTGTACTTCCCGCCCAGCACGCCGGGCGGCGACGCCTGGGAGCCGAAGGACGACGATCAGCCCGATGGTCCGATGCCGATGCGCCTTGCGCTGCAGAAGTCGAAGAACCTCGTGTCGATCCGCATCCTCTCGTACATCGGCACCAAGTACGCGCAGGACTACGTGACTCAACGCTTCGGCTTCGACGCGGACAAGACGCCGCCGTACCTGCCGATGGCGCTGGGCGCGGGCCTTGTCACGCCGCTGCAGTCGGCGGGTGCGTATAGCGTGTTCGCCAACGGCGGCTATCGCATCAATCCGTATCTGATCGCCGAAGTGGACGACGCGCACGGCCAGCCGGTGTCGCGTGCGCAGCCGCTCATCGCAGGCCAGAACGCGCCGCAGACGCTCACGCCGCGCAACGCCTACATCATGAACAGCCTGCTGCATTCGGTAGCGACGGCGGGTACGGGTGCGGGCACCAACGTGCTGCATCGCGACGACCTGCAGGGCAAGACCGGTACGACCAACGATGCGCACGACGGCTGGTTCGCGGGCTATCAGCGCAATCTGGTCGCGGTGGCGTGGATGGGTTACGACCAGCCGAAGAGCCTCGGTAGCCGCGAGTTCGGCGCGCAGCTCGCGCTGCCGATCTGGGTGGACTACATGGGCAAGGCGCTGCGCAATATTCCGCAGGAAGAGCCGCCCATGCCGGCCGGTATTACGACGATCGGCGGCGAGCTTTACTACTCGGATGTGACGCCGGGTGCGGGCTTTGTATCGGCGATCGGCATGGACTCGGGTGTGCCGGCAGGCGCGGCCAGCGACGCCAGCGGCGCGACCGGCACGATGGGTCCGGGCGGCATGACGCCGCCGAGCGTGACGTCGAGCGAGAAGCAGCAGATCATGGATCTGTTCGAAACGAACAAGCCTTGATGAATGGTTCGGGTTGCCTGGCAGCCCGGACGATTGCGGTAAACGCAGTTCTGAACACGGCGCACCGGCAACGGTGTGCCGTGTTTTGTTTTGTGGCGCCGATTTCCTTTTGCAACAAGCACTTGGGTGGGTTGCCCAGGGCTTTTCCACAGGCAGGTCCACAAAATCTGGGGATAAGCCCGGCGCTCACACATGACTTCGTTGTCCACAGATTTTGTTCACAGCCCTGTGAGTAACCTTGGGAGAGCGAAGCTAACTGCCTGATCCGCAAGCGCTTGTCGGTGCGCGGCGGCGATGAGGCAGTTCGCATCAGAAAGTATCGTCGTATCGGACTCCGACGGTTTTCCCGTGGATGCTGCTCGAATACGTCAGCGCCCAATGGGCGATCCACGCGCCGCTAAAGGCACCCAGCGCATCGGCGAATAAATCCTTGTAGGAGAAACCATCGGTGCGGCAGGTGCCGTCGAGGGTTTCCTTCATCAACCCCGGCACCGTCCCGAGCAACCCACCGTAAATCACCGGATGATCGGTGTCGCGCATCAGCCAGCCGCCCAGTGCGCCGAACGGGAGGGAGACGCCGAAGTGCTCCAGCTTGTCCCTGCCGACCCAGCTGTCGGATGTCTGCACCCGAAAGCCGCCGTGCGAACTGGAGCAGTCGAATTCCGCATGCGCTGCGGTGCTGGCCATGAGGAGCAGGGCAGCGCAGAGGCTGCTTTTGGGTACGGTTCCCATGATCGAAGAGTCCCGGATTGCTGAGGTTGTTAGTGCATTCTCTCTGGATACAACAATCGATTTTTATAAAGGAATCCGAATTAATTGGATTGCTTACCCTCGATTTGCGGTCGAGTGTATCAGTTAACTCCTAAATATAACTCTGAGATCTTTCCGTCAGAAAAAACGAAAATTGCGACGAGAAAAGGGAATTCAGCGCATGTAAAGAGAAGGCGAGGCGGCATTTTTCGCGATCTTCTTGCCGCCCCGCAAATACCCGCGCACACCTTGCATGTGCGCGGCGACGCGCGTTCAAGGCGTCGAAGTTTTCGTGCTGGCAGCGTTCGTCGTGTCAGCAGAAGGCGGATTGCCCATCGCCTGGAATAGCGCGGCCGTATCCGACAGACGCGCGCCGCGATAGCGGATCGCGTCGAGGCTGGCGTTGCGCCACTGCTGTTCGCTCTGACGCACCGCGTAATACGGCACGGCGCCCAGCTTGTAGCGCGCGTTGGTATCGTCGTAGACGCCCTGCGCGGTCTGCGCCGAGGTGCCGGCCGCGTCGAGTGCCTGCGCATCGTGTTCCAGCGCCGCCAGACGGTCGGCCACATCCTGGAAGGCCGCGAGCACGGTCTGCTTGTACGACGCGTTGGCCGCGTCATACGACTGCAAGGCCGCGCGCCGCTGCGCCACCAGCGCACCGCCGTGAAAGATCGGCTGCGTGAGCGAGGCGCCAATGGCCCATAGCGCGCCCACGCCCGAAGTCGCCACCGGCCAGCTAAAGCCGCCCTGGCCCAGCCCGGCCGAAAGCGTGATGCTCGGATACATCTGCGCCGTGGCCGCGCCCACTTCGGCGGCTGCGGCGATCAAAGCCGCGCCTGCCGCCTCGATATCGGGACGCGTTTTCAGCAATTCTGACGGCACCACCACCGGCACTTGCTGCGGCAGCCGGAAGCTCGCGAGATCGAGATCGGCTGGCGCCTGGTCGGGCGTGCGGCCAAGCAGCACGGCCAACGCATGGCGCATGGCCGCCGCCTGCTGCTGCAGACCCGGCAGATTGCTGGCGAGCGCCGCCGCGCTTTGCTGCGCGTTGAGGAGGTCCGTATGCGACACCGCGCCTAGCGCATAGCGCTTTTGCAGATCGTCGGCCTGCGCATTGGCGATGTCGATCAGCCGCTGCGTCGTGTCGATCTGCGCGCGCAGTGTGGCGATGCCCAGTACGCTCGCGACGATGTTGGCCGCCAGGGCCCGGCGCGCCGCCTCGAACTGGAACGCCTGCAAATTCACGCGCGAGGCGAGGGCGGCGTTGTTCAGCCGCGAAGCGCCAAAGATGTCGAACGAGTAGCGCACTTCGACGAGGCCCGCGAACAGGTTGTATTCGAGCTTGTCGACGCCCAGTTGCGGGATGCCCGGCGCGCGCTGACGCTGCGCGGTGCCAATCGCATCGACGGTCGGCAACAGCGAGCTGCCGATCTGGCCGTGCAACTGCTCGCGCGCGGCTTGCAGGCTGTGATCGGCGGCGGTGAGGTTCGGGCTGTTCGCGAGACCTTCCTCGACCAGCGCATCGAGCGCCGGCGAGTCGAACTGCGTCCACCATTGCGGCACGGCTTGCGCGCCCACCACGAACTGCTGCGCAACGCCTTGTGCGGCAACGGTCTGCGCGGGCTGCGCCTCGACGCCGTAATGCGCTGGATTGGGCGTGACGGGTGGGGCGCCATCGGGGCCGAAGGCACAGCCGCCTGCGACCAGCACGGCGCACGCTGCCGCGCCCAAGCGCAGCCGCGGGCGTTGCAAGGCAAAAATTTTCATCGGCGCAGATCGGTTCATGATGCGCTCCCCGCGTCAGGACGCGCGGCGTCGGTCTCGCTGCTGCGCACGCGGAACGCCGCCGCATAGAGCGCGGGCAGGAAGAACAGCGTGAGCACGGTCGCGCTGGTGATGCCGCCCATCAGGGCCGTCGCCATCGGCCCGAAAAAGTTCGAGCGCACCAGCGGAATCAGCGCGAGCACGGCGGCGGCGGCCGTCAGCATGATGGGCCGGAAGCGCCGCACGGTCGCGCCGACAATCGCGTCGAAACGCTTGTGGCCAGCGCGGATATCGCTCTCGATCTGATCCACCAGAATCACCGAATTGCGCATGATGATGCCGAACATCGCAATCACACCGAGCATCGCCACGAAGCCAAACGGCTCGTGAAATACGAGCAGTGCGACGGCCACGCCAATCAGGCCGAGCGGCGCAGTGAGCACGACCATCATCACGCGCGAGAGGCTTTGCAACTGGATCATCAGCAGGGTAAGCACCGCGATCATGAGCACCGGCATCTGCGCGAAGATCGACGCCTGGCCTTTGGCGCTTTCCTCGACCGAGCCGCCCACCGCGATGCGATAGCCCGTCGGCAGCGTGTTCTGCATTGAGGCCAGCGATTTTTGCAGCGCATGCGTCACGTCGATGCCTTGCGCGCCGCGCCGCACGTCGGCCTGCACGGTGATGGTCGGCTGCCGGTCGCGCGACCAGATCACGCCGTATTCGAGCGTGTTTTCGAGGTGGCCGATCGCGCCCAGCGGCACCGGTCCATTGTTCGTGGGCATCGCCAGCGCCAGCATATGGGCGGGATCGACGCGTTCGTTGGCGGGCGCGCGCAGATCGACGCTGATGAGCTTGTCGCGCTCGCGGTACTGCGTGACCGTGTAGCCGGAATAGGTCATCTGCAGGAAGTTGGCGACATCCTGCGACGAGATATTGAGCGCGCGAGCCTTCTGCTGGTCGATCGCGAAGTGCAGGGAACGTTCGGCCGGTTCGTCCCAGTCGAAACTGACGTTCTCGGTGCGCGAATCGGCACGCATCTGCGTCGCCACGCGCTCGGCGATGCCGCGCACGGTGGCGATGTCGTCGCCGCTCACGCGGAACTGCACGGGATAGCCCACGGGCGGCCCGTTTTCCAGCCGCGAAAGGCGCGTGCGGATCGCCGGGAAATCGTTGCGCAACTTCGTCTCCAGCCAGTCGGCGAGTTTTTCGCGATCCTCGACCGACTTCGCCGTGATGACGAACTGCGCGAAATTCGGCTGCTGCAATTGCTGGTCCAGCGGCAGATAGAAGCGCGGCGCGCCGGTGCCGACGAAGTCGATCGAATGGTCGATTTCAGGGCGGCCCTTGAGCGCTTCTTCGAGCCGCTTCGTCTGGCGCAGCGTGGCGTCGAACGACGCGCCTTCGGGCAGGCGCACGTCCACCAGCAACTCCGGTCGATCCGAACTCGGAAAGAACTGCTGCGGAATCAGCGTGAAGCCCGCGAGCGCCACGACGAACAGCACAATTGTGAGCGCGAGCACGACGATATGCCGCTCGATGCACCAGCCCACCCAGCCGCGCAGACGATGGTAGAAGCGCGTGTCGTAGATGTCCTCTTCGTGATGCGCGCCGTGCGCGGCGTTCTGATCCGCTTTGCGTTCCGGCAGCAGGCGATAGCCGAGCAGCGGAATCAGCACGACCGCCGCGAACCACGAAGCCACCAGCGCGATCGCCGAGACCTGGAAAATCGAGCGCGTGTACTCGCCCGTGCTCGATTTCGCGAGCACGATCGGCAGGAAGCCGGACACCGTCACGAGCGTGCCGGTGAGCATCGGGAACGCGGTGCTCGTGTAGGCGTAGGCGGCGGCGCGCGTGCGGTTCCAGCCCTGCGCGAGCTTCACGGCCATCATTTCGACCGAGATGATGGCGTCGTCCACCAGCAGGCCGAGCGCGAGCACGAGCGTGCCCAGCGAGACCTTGTGCAGGCCGATGTCGAACAGATACATCACGAGCGAGGTGACGGCCAGCACGATCGGAATCGTGATGACGACCACCATGCCGGTGCGCACGCCCAGCGAAACGAGGCTCACCACCAGCACGATGCCAACCGCCTCGGCGACCGCTTCGACGAAGTCGTCCACCGAATGCGAGACGGCGTCCGGCATGCTCGACACTTCGACGAGCTTGAGGCCAGCGGGCAACTCGCGGCGCAACTGCTCGACGCGCGCATCGAGCGCGTTGCCCAGCCGGATCACGTCGCCGCCCGGCTGCATGCTGATGCCGATGCCCAGCACCGCTTTGCCCTGGAAGCGCATCTGCGTGGCGAGCGGCTCGTCGTAGCCGCGCCGGATGGTGGCGATGTCACCCAGCCGGAAGCTGCGGCCATTCACGCTGATGAGCGTGTCGGCCAGCGCCTTGAGATCGGTGAACTGGCCGCTCGGGCGCACGAACACGCGGTCGTCGGGCGTGGTGAGCGTGCCGGACGCCGCGACGCTGTTCTGCGCGCCGATCGCCTGACCGATCTGCGTGGGCGAGATGCCCAGCCGCGTGAGCTGCGCGTTGGCGATTTCCACGTAGACACGCTGATTCGGATCGCCAAAGTAATCGACCTTGCCGACGTCCTTCACGCGCAGCAGTTCTTCGCGCAGATTGTCGGCGTAATCGTGCAGTTGCGCGGGCGAAAAACCATCGCCTTCGAGCGCATAGATATTGGTGTAGACGTCGCCGAATTCGTCGTTGAAGAACGGGCCTTGCACGCCTTGCGGCAGCATCGGCGCAATATCGCCGACTTTCTTGCGCACCTGATACCAGGTCTCGCGCACCTCGGAAACGGGCGCGGAGTCCTTCATCGTGAAGAACACCAGCGACTCGCCAGGGCGCGAGTAGCTGCGCAGGAAGTCGATATACGGCGTCTCCTGGAGCTTGCGTCCGATACGGCTGGTGACTTCGTCCTCGACCTGGCGCGCGCTCGCGCCTGGCCAGAAGGTCTGGATCACCATCACGCGGAACGTAAAAGGCGGATCTTCGGACTGCGAAAGACGCGTATACGACAAGGCGCCGAAGATCGTCGCCAGCGCGATCAGAAATGTCACCAGCGTGCGGTGACGCAGCGCCCACGCGGACAGATTGAAGCGGCCTTCGTCGTGGTCGGCGCCGGGAGTGTTATCGGGTGCCTGTTGCGGGTCTTCGCGTTCGCTCATGACGCGAAGTCCTCGGGATGCAGCGGCGCAACCGGATGCACTTTCTCGCCCGCGCTGACCGTATGCACGCCTTGCAGCACGATGCGATCGCCGTCCTTGAGGCCATCTGTCACGGTGATGGTGCGCGCGTCGTAGCGCGACACGCTCACGCGGCGCAGTTGCAGGACGTTGTCCGCGCCTTGCACGATCCACAGCGCAGGTGCGTTGCCGTCGTGGAAGAGGGCCGTGGCGGGAATGGTGAAATTGCTGCTCGCCGTCTGACTTGCGCGGCTGGAGGCAAGCGCGATATTGGCCGTCATGCCCAGGCGCACGTCGTCGTCCGGGTGTTCGAGCGTGAGCTTGATGCGCCACGTGCGGCTTTGCGGGTCGGCGGCGGCGGCCAGTTCGCGCACCTTCGCCGTGTAGCGTCGTCCCGGCAGCGCGGGCAGCGTGACCTGCGCGGTGTCGCCGGTATGCACGCCGGCGATGGCGTTTTCGGGCAGATCGCTCACCACGTCCACGTCGCCCGTCCAGGCGAGGTGATAGACGGCCTGGCCGGCCTGCACGTACTGGCCAGTATCGGCGTTTTCGGCGGTGATAACTCCCGCGTGATCGGCGACAAGCTGGGTGTAGCGGCGCTGGTCCTGCGACAGTTCGAGTTGCTGCTTTGCCTGGTCACGCCCCGCCGCGGCCGACGCATAGGCATCCTGGGTCTGTTCGAACTGCGCGCGCGCGATCAGGTTGGCCTGCATCTGGGCAGTATCGCGGTCGAGCTGCTGCTTCGCGAACACGTAGCGGTGCTGCGCGGCGTCGTACTGCGCCTGGGCGCTTGCGGCGTTCCTGTCGTAATCGGCGGGGTCGAGACGCGCGAGCACCTGGCCGGGCTTGACCGCATCGCCCAGCCGCACATTGCGCTCGATGATCTTGCCGTTGACGCGGAAGGACAGCGGCGTGGTGTTGCGCGCCTGGACGCCGCCAGGATACGTGGTGGATGGGCCGCCTTGATCGGCATGCACGGTCATCGACACGACCGGGCGCGGCCCGGGCGCCGCTTCCTCATGCTTGCCGCAGGCGGCGATGATGGCGCACAACGCGATTGTGCTGATGAGGCGCGATACCTTCGATGCTCCCGCCCGCAAAGGCGGATTGACGACGATAGCCTGGGACTGACACTGACTGCGCATCTCCGATGCGCTACGACCGCGACGATTCACATGGACCTCGACATGCCTGGAACGCACGCGCGCCGAGCCCGTGCGCGCCTGTCGCTCGCCCCGGGCCGTCACGCCGCCGCTGAGTCCGTCCGCCTGCGAACGCGCCACAGGCAGTACACGGGGCGCATGGATGTCTCCTCCGTCGCACACCGATCGGTCTCAGATGATTTTATGAATTCTAATACAGCACTGTATTTGAATACAGAAACGAATCCGAAGAAAGATTCAGTGATAGACTCGCGCTACCGTCGGGTCATGCCAGAAGCATCGCCACGGCGGCGCAATCCCGCCACCCCACAGCGACCCCACGCCATGACGCGCCCAGCCACTCCGCGCCCACGACTCACCCGCGAGCAGAGCCGCGATCAGACGCGCGAGCGCCTGCTCGACGCCGCGCAGGCGTTGTTCATGGCCAAGGGCTTCGTGGGGGCAAGCGTCGAGGACATCGCGCAGGAGGCCGGCTACACACGCGGCGCGTTCTATTCGAATTTCGACAGCAAGGCCGAATTGATGGTCGAGTTGCTGCGGCGCGACCACGAGGCGATGGAAGTCGATCTGCGCGCGATCTTCGAGGCCAATGCCTCGCGCGAGGTCATGGAGGCGCGCGTGCTGGCGTTCTACAGCCGTCTGCCGCAGGACAACAAGATGTTTCTGCTGTGGGTGGAAGCCAAACTGCTCGCGGCGCGCGATGCGCGTTTTCGCACGCGTTTCAACGCCTTCATGAAGGAAAAGCGCGAGCGCCTCGCCGCCTATATCGAGGAATTTTCGGCGCGCGTGGGCACGCCGGTGCTGATGGCACCGGATCTGATGGCGCTGGGACTGATGGGCTTGTGCGATGGCGTGCAATTCCTGGCCACCGCCGACCCGCAGCACGTCACGCCGCCGGTGGTGGAAGAAGTGCTTGGCCGCTTCTTTGCGCGCGTGGTGTTTGGCCGCGACGCGTGAGTCGCGCGCACCGTCCGCACTGCCCGTACGACAAGCCCTGCAGGCCGCGCGGGCCTCAGATACCGAGGCCAGGGCCGTAGTTGCTGCCGATCAGACGCGTGACAGACGACACGTCGCGATAGTCCTGCTCGGGCATCCCGTCGAGAATCGCCAGCACCTCGTTGCTTGCCCCGGCATTGCGGGCCGCCTCCACGAGATCGTCCTTGTTGGCGGGCCAGCGCACTTCGCGCAGGACGTCGGAGAACTGAAGGTCGATCGGCTCTTCAGGGATGGATGAGGCGGACATGCGCAAAATCCTTGGCGCGGCGGGCGCGCTAACGTGAAATCAACTCAGTGAATCCATTCAAACCGGATAGATGACGGCCCTGCGTGGTCAAGCCACGCGCAGGTCCCGCATGGGTCCGTTGGCGTCGCGCGAACAAGCATACACAATGCAGTCGCTTCGCCGCCTGCAAATGCACAGCGGCTCAGCGGACGCAGTGGCGCAGCGGTGAGGCGCGGCGCTCAGGTCTGCTGATGGAGAACCGGGCTTAGCGTGCGATCCAGCCGGTGCGATTTTGGCAGGCTCAGATATTCCCAGTGCTGCACGCCCGTTGCGCTCGGCACGTCGGGCGCGGGCGGAGCGACCGGCACATCCGCCATCGGCGAACGAACGTCGGGCGCGGCGGCGCTGGCACGGTCGATCTGGGCGTCCTGCGTCCGGACGGGTGCGGCGAAGCACGAGGCCGACAGCAGCACGGTGGTCAACAGCGTCGAGGTTTTCATCGCTCGACCTCCTTTCCTCATGCGGCCCGAAGGTCGCAGCAAGTGCCGTGCCGTGGCGGTCAGGCTGACCGGACGAGGCAGGGCGGCCGCGTGCAGGAAACTGGGCAAAACCGCGCGGGCCGCGCGACACGCCGCCTGGCGTGCGGAACCGGCGTTTGACAGGATACGGAGGAGCGTCTGTCAGTACGCACACGCGGGCGGAAATCTCATAATGGCAGCAAATGAGGCTCCGCGTCTCGAACGCGTGTGCTTTTTTGATTTGTCACATGAAATCAGCGACTTAAGCGCCGATTCTGGCTATTTATCGCTCCGGATTCATACGTTGATACGCGTCGAGCAGCGAAGTCTTGTAGACGACTCCCGCCAGCCGCGGCTGCTGTGCGCTTTCGATCACTGGCAGACGCT
>NZ_DASZJJ010000222.1:0-7882 GCF_035948235.1 Paraburkholderia sp.
GTAGTCCCAGCCTGATCATACGGCGGCGACACTTCAACAAGATCGGCGCCCACAACATTAAGCCCCTTCATCCCGCGAATAATCTCGAGTCCTTGCTGCACAGTCAGCCCACCGACTTCAGGCGTCCCCGTCCCCGGCGCAAAAGCCGGGTCCAACCCATCAATATCGAAGCTCAGATAAACAGGCGTATCGCCCACACGCTCACGCACCTGAGCCATCAGCGGAGCAAGCGATTTATTCCAGCACTCCTCAGCCTGCACAACAGTAAAACCCTGCGCCCGACACCAATCAAAATCATCAGCGTGATAACCCGTGCCACGCAAACCAATCTGCGTGACCTTGTCGCACTGAAGCAGCCCATCTTCCACAGCGCGCCGGAACGGCGTTCCATGCGCGATTTTCTCGCCGAACATGGTGTCGTTCACATCGGCATGCGCGTCAATATGAACCACGGCAACCTTGCCGTATTTCTTATGCAACGCACGCAAAATCGGCCACGCGATCGTATGATCGCCACCCAGCGTAATCGGCCGGCAGCCATTCGCGACAATCGCGTCATAAGCCTCTTCGATCAGACGGATCGAATCCTTCAAGTCGTACGGATTGGTTGCGACGTCACCAATATCCGCCACCTGCAGCGAATCGAACGGCGCGGCACGCGTGGCCATGTTGTAAGGCCGCAGCAGCACGGATTCCGAGCGGATCTGGCGCGGCCCGAAGCGCGCGCCCGAGCGGTTCGAGGTGCCCAGGTCCAGCGGCACACCCACGAAACAGGCGTCGAGGCCTTCGGTCGTGTCGGCCTGCGGCAGGCGCATCATCGTGGCGATGCCGCCGAAGCGCGGCATGTCGTTGCCGCCCAGCGGCTGGTTGAGTTCGCGTTGCATGTGGGGTGTCTCCGATCGTTGAGTGCTATCGATTGATGCAGTAAAGCGATCGGGCGATGGTAGGCGAACAGGGTACTGCGCGAATTACGAAGTTGAGATGTTCACATCGACGGAAATCGATGCAAAGGGGCCTTTACAGCGCCGTGAGGCAAGGGGAAGCATGTCCCCAGCCAATCAGTTCGCGCTTCGTGCGCACGCCGAGCTTCGCGAATGCACGCTTCACATAAGACTCCGCCGTGGCAGTGCGCACGCCCAGAATCTGCGCCGCCTCGGGCACCGTCTTGCCGGTGATGAGGTGCGCGCAGATTTCATATTCGCGTTTGGAGAGCTTCACGCCGTCCGCCGCGATGCGCGCATCGAATTGCGCAAGCGGATGCAGATACGAGGTGGGATGCGCGACGCGCCGCGCCGCGCTGGTAGACGCGTGCAGTTCGAGCAACGGAAACAGAAAGTCGCTCACATGCCGAAAGCGGTTCATTTCCGCGAGCGAAAACGGCGGCGCGTGCAAGGCGCGTTCGAGCGCAATGGAGTGCTGCGCGTGGCGCGTGCCGCGCGCAAGCACGCATTCGTGAGCAATGAGCGCTTCGTCGAACAGGCGCTGGCGGAATTCGCCGGGCGGAATCGCGCCGATATCGCGCACCACCAGCATCGTGCCTATCTTGCCGCGTATGCCCGCAAACAACGGATCGCTTTCGTAGAAGCGATCGTAGTAGAGCGTCATGACTTCGGAAATCGTGCCGGAGTCCATGCCCACGCCGCCGCTGCCCACCCACTCGCAGCGAAAGCCGTTGGGCATGTTGCTGTCCACGCGCGAACGCTCGATATGGACGACATTCAGCGGCACTACTTCATTGAGCAGCAGCGTAAGGCGCGGCACGAAATCCGGCGTGCCGACGGCTTCGATGACGTTGCCGAGCGTTTTGAACGACAGCGGAAAACTGGATTGTTCTTGAGGGGGTACGGGAATCAGCATGGCGTGCCCCAGATTTAAAGGCCAAATCATTATAGCTGAACCGCTGCATGCCCCGTTAGACGGGGTTTTCAGGGCTTTTGTCCGCACCGTTCCAAAGCGCCCGCGCCTGCCAATGGGCGTTCCAAAAAGCGTCAGATCGAATCGGCGGAATCACGCGAAACGCATCTTGCCCCCCTTGAGGGGGGGCATACCGGGGCAGCGCGACCCGGCAACATTGCCGCACCGATTCAATGAACACGTCGGCAACGACAAAAGACACAGGAACGAGCATGAGCAAGCTGATTCAGGACATCAAGGAACTGGGCGCAGGTCTGGGCGAATACACCAAGCTGGAATACGGCATGGACGAAGGCGACTGGCGCGCGGCCGAAGGCACGAACGGCAACTACGTGATCGGCTTCTGGGAAGGCAAGGTCGGTTCGGTCGAGTTCCCTGAAACGGGCGCCGACGAAGCTTGCTGGCTCGTCGAAGGCAAGATCGCGCTGACCGACGTGAACGGCGCGCGCAAGGAATTCTCGGCAGGCCAGGGTTATCTGCTGCCCAAGGGTTTTGCGGGCAAGTGGGAAACGATCGCGGACGCGAAGAAGTTCTACGTCCTGCTCGAACCGCAACAGTAAATACAGCGATTTTCATCGCAAGCCGCGCCGCCCGCTTCAGGCGACTGGCGCGGCGCCGTCCCCCCGCTTTAAGCAGTGAAGCCATCATGAGCGATAGCGCGCAACTCTACGAAGCCGGCATGGGTGCATCCGCACCGGCCGCCAAACGCGAATCGACGCGTAACCCCGCTGCCTTGGGCGTGGAAGAAGCGCTCTCGCGCACCAAGCTTTCTCCCTACTGGCTCGACAATCCGGCACAGCCGCCCGCCGAGCCGAAACTGACACAAGACACGCGCGCCGATCTGCTGATCGTCGGCGGCGGCTTCACGGGCCTGTGGGCCGCCGTGCAAGCCAAGGAACAGATGCCCGAACTCGACGTCGTGGTGATCGAGGCGGGGCGCGTCGCGCATGGCGCTTCGGGCCGCGCGGGCGGCATTATTTCGACTTCGGTGATGCACGGTCTGCCCAACGCAGTGCGCGTGTTCCCGAACGACATCGCGCAACTGGAAGAATTCGGCCATCGCAATCTGGATGGTTTCGAAGAGACGCTCAAGCGCTACAACATCGACGCCGATATCGAATGGAACGGCGAGATGACCGTGGCGGTCGATCCGGATCACGTCGAGCATCTGCAGGCCGATTACGATCTGCACACGGAATACGGCCACAACGTTCAACTGCTCGACGCCAAAGCCACGCGCGAACAACTGGATTCGCCGCTGTTCGCGGGCGCGCTCTGGTCGCGCAATCGCAGCGGCATCGTGCATCCGGCCAAGCTCGCCTGGGGTCTGAAGCGCGCGGCGCTTTCGCTGGGCGTGCGGCTCTATGAATACAGCCCGCTCGTCACCGTCACCGACGAAGGCGAGACCGTGTTCGTCAAGACGCCCGAAGGCAGCGTGCGCGCACCGCGCGTGCTGTTCGGCAGCGGCACCGCGAAAGTGGGTATCGCGGACATTAACCGCCGTGTTCTGCAGGTGCGCGATCACGTGCTGGCCACCGAGCCGCTCACCGACGAGCAACTCGCGCGCATCGGCTGGAAGAACCGTCAAGGCATTTACGACACGCGCACGCAGCTCAATTATTTCCGCCTCACGAAGAACAACAACATTATCTTTGGCGGCCTGGTGAGCTATCACTTCGACGGCGATCCGAATCCGGCGCAGGACGAGCAGCGCGAAACCTATTACCGGCTCGCGCAGGCGTTTTACAAGACCTTCCCGCAACTCTCGGACGTGCGTTTCTCGCACGCCTGGGGCGGTCCGATCGATTACTGCTCGCGCGGCTCGGTGTTCGCCAAGCGCTATCTCGGCGAGAAGGCCGTGTTCGTGGCGGGTTATACGGGCTTTGGCGTGGCGGCGAGCCGCTTCGGCGCCTTCATGGGTCTGAACCTGTTGTTCGATCGCGAGAGCCCGGAACGCGAACTCGATATCGCCAAACTGAGCCCGACCTATATCCCGCCCGAGCCGGTGCGCTGGCTGGCGGCCAAGGTCACCTTCCACGCCTTCGACGGCGCGGACGAAGAGGGCGGCTGGAAGCGCGCGTGGATCAAGGGCATCAAGGCCTTGGGCTTTCCGATGTGATGTAAGCGTGGCGCCTGTTGATGCAAACATCGGCGGGCGCCGCTAAAGCAATACGAAGCGGCATGTTCTCCAATACCTCCGACCTCGATCTTCGCCTCGTGCGCGTCTTCCTCGCCGTGGTGGACGCGCGCGGCATCACTGCCGCCGAAGCGACGCTCGGCGTGCGCCAGTCCACCATCAGCTCGCAGCTTTCCGCGCTGGAAGCACGCGTGGGCTTCACGCTTTGCGAGCGCGGACGCGGCGGTTTCCGGCTGACCTCGAAGGGCGAGCGATTTGTCAGTTCGGCGCGCGCGCTGGTGGCCGCGACTTCGCAGTTCGTCGCCCAGGTGCGCGATATCGACCGCAAGCTTGTGGGCACGTTGTCGATCGGGCTGATCGGGCAGGCCTCGCACGTGGAGAACGCACGGCTCGCGGAAGCGATTGGCGCGTTCCGCAAGCGCGACCAGGCCGTGCGCTTCGCGATGCGCGTGGCGCCGCCGCAGGAGCTTGAGGAAAGCCTCGTGAACCAGCAACTCGATCTGGCCATCGGCTATTTCTGGCATCGCGTGGCGGGCCTGAGTTACACGGAGCTTTTCAGCGAGCGTCAGGTGATCTGTTGCGGGCGCGGACATCCGCTCTTTCACGAAGGGCCGCATGTAACGCTCGACGATCTGCGTGCGCACGACTGGATCTGGCGCAGCTATCCGGTGCCCGAGGAACTGGCGAGCATCGGCGAGCGTCAGGTCACAGCAATCGCGGACAGTATCGACGCGGCCACCGTGCTGATTCTCTCCGGCAGTCACATCGGCTATCTGCCGGAACACCATGCGCAGGCGTTCGAACAGCGCGGCTTGATCCGCGTACTGGGACGCACGGCTTTCGGCTTTGACGTGCCCTTGCATCTGGCCGTGAAACGCGGCGCCGCCGATAAACCCATCGTGCGCGCGTTCTGCGACGACCTGCTCAACGTTTATGGTGCGCAGAACGTGGAGGAGGAGCGCGCGTGCGCCTGAAGCACGCGAGAGAACAAAAAAATCGACTGGTTTAGATGCACGCGCAACCAAAAAGACCGATGTGCAGAAACATTGGCCGTGTATGAAGTGAACGTTTGAAATACGCAATATGGCGCGCATTCGAGTGATTTAGAGTGACCGCCAGAGTTGAGGACAGTGCGCGGATTCCACCGCGCGACGGGATACCGGCAAGGCGCGAGCCAGGCCCAGGCCCCAAGGAGTGAGACACCATGGCAGAGAACACCAGCATCACGCAAATCGAGACCTTCGGTTTCGAACGCATTCCCGACAAGTCGCGCTATGCGCGGCCCATCGATCTTTTCCGGCTGCTGTTCGGCGGCTGCAATACCTTTTCCACCTCCGTGCTGGGCGCCTTTCCGGTGCTCGTCGGCCTGTCGTTCAAGGCCAGTCTGTGGTCGATCGTGATCGGCGTGCTGGCCGGCACCTTCATCCTCGCGCCGATGAGTTCGTTCGGCCCGCGCAACGGCACGAGCGACCCGGTTTCGTCGGGCGCGCACTTTGGCATTCATGGCCGGATCGTCGGATCGTTCCTCGCAATCCTGACTTCCGTGGCGTTCTTTTCGCTGGCGGTGTGGAGCTCGGGTGACGCGCTGGTGGGTGGCGCGCACAACATGGTGGGCCTGCCGCAGAACGGCTGGACGCTCGGCGTCGCCTATATGGTGTTCGCCGTGCTCGTGCTGGTGGTTTGCATTTACGGCTTTCGCTTCATGCTGTGGGTCAACAAGATCGCCGTGTGGGCCGCGAGCCTGATGTTCGTGGTTGGCGTGTTCGCATTCGCCAAAACCTTCGACATCCATTACGCGGGCACCCTGCAGCAAGGTAGCGCGGGCTTCTGGGCCGCCTTTATCGGCGCGGTGCTGGTGGCGCTGAGCAACCCGGTTTCGTTCGCCTCGACGCTGGGCGACTGGGCGCGCTACATTCCGCAGACCACGCCGCGCTATCGCGTCATGGGCGCCGTGTACGCCGCGCAGATCGCCACCTTCGTGCCGTTCTTCTTCGGTCTTGCGACGGCGACCATCATCGCCACGCACGCACCAAGCTTTATTACGTCGAACGACTACGTGGGCGGTCTGCTGGCGGTGTCGCCGCGCTGGTTCCTGCTGCCGATGTGCCTGATCGCGATCATCGGCGGGATGTCGACGGGCACGACCGCGCTCTACGGCACGGGCCTCGACATGTCGAGCATGTTCCCCAAGTACCTCAACCGCGTGGGCGCCACGTTGCTGATCGGTACGCTGGCGATTGCCTTCATCTTCATCGGCCGCTTCGCGTTCAATCTGGTGGAGAGCGTGTCGACGTTCTCGACGCTGATCTGCACGTTCAGCTGCCCGTGGATGGCGATCATGGTGATCGGCTATATGCAGCGCCGCGGCTTCTATCTCGCCGACGATCTGCAGGTGTTCAACCGCGGTGGCCGCGGCGGCCACTACTGGTTCACGCACGGCTGGAACCTGCGTGCGATGGGCGCCTGGCTGCCGGCGGCTTTCCTTGGCCTGTCGTTCGTGAATCTGCCGGGCCAGTTCGTCGGGCCGCTGGGCAACCTGGCGGGCGGCTGCGACCTGAGCGTGCCGGTGTCGTTCATCGTGGGCGGCGTGCTGTATCTGGCGCTGCTGTGGCTGGTGCCTGAACCCGATGCCGTGTACGGCCCGCAAGGCCGACGTTTCGTGCGCGGCGGCAAGGCTGCCGCTGCCGCGTCGGCTACGCCGGTGACGGCGCGCGCTGGCGCGAAACCTGCCGCCCGCAAGCGCGAAGAGCAGGACGCGGTGGGTATGAGCCCGGTGCAGCGCGTGCGCGAATACGCTGAATAAACAAGAGGTGGGCAGGGGAAGTGAAGCGGCCGGCGCGCATAGCGTCGGCCGCTTTTTTTTGTCCGACGATCGCTCCCTTTCTCGTATCAACCTTTTCAGCCGATCAAAAAGCCCGTCTAGCAGCCCGATTTGCCCAAAAACCGCTGAAATGGTTCGGGAAATGTTCGAAAGGCTTTAAAATCATCGATTCCTCGCAGGACCGCCGTGCTGATCCCGGCCTTTTTCCGCAGCCAGCCATGGCGCGGAAGGCTTGATGGGGACGCATCGATGCGGCCCGAGCGCCGGAGGGCAGGGCGCGATCGGCTAAACTGTATGGCTCGCGCGACCGGCTTCGGCAAAGCGCCCCTGAGCGGCCCGACCACTTTCACACCCGTTGCAGCACTAGCGGCGGCGGGTCAATGCATAGACTGGATGAACAACCATGAGCACGATTCTCGAATCTCTTCCGACCGGCCAGAAAGTCGGCATCGCGTTTTCCGGCGGCCTTGACACCAGCGCCGCACTGGTCTGGATGCGCAAGAAGGGCGCCGTGCCCTACGCCTACACCGCCAACCTGGGCCAGCCCGACGAAGAAGATTACGATGCGATCCCGCGCCGCGCGACCGAATACGGCGCAGAAGGCGCGCGCCTGATCGACTGCCGCGCGCAGCTCGTGGCTGAAGGCATCGCCGCGCTGCAAAGCGGTGCGTTCCACGTCTCGACCGCCGGCGTCACCTACTTCAACACCACGCCGCTGGGCCGCGCCGTGACGGGCACGATGCTCGTCGCCGCGATGAAGGACGACGGCGTGAACATCTGGGGCGACGGCTCGACCTACAAGGGCAACGACATCGAGCGCTTCTACCGCTACGGCCTGCTGGTCAACCCGGACCTGAAGATCTACAAGCCGTGGCTCGACCAGACGTTCATCGACGAACTCGGCGGCCGTGCGGAAATGTCGGAGTTCATGAACCAGCAAGGCTTCGCGTACAAGATGTCGGCTGAGAAGGCCTACTCGACGGACTCGAACCTGCTTGGCGCAACGCACG
>NZ_DASZJJ010000223.1:0-44684 GCF_035948235.1 Paraburkholderia sp.
AAATTCCTGCTGGATACGAATACGGTTATCGCGATCCTCAAAGGTCATTCAACGGTTTTGGCGCGTCTGCACGAACACTCCCCCAGCGATTTTGGGCTGCCTTCGATCGTTGCACATGAACTCTACTTTGGCGCCTACAAAAGCCACCGCTCCGTTGAAAATGTGGAGCGTGTCAACGCACTTCAATTCGAAGTTGTCTCGTTCGACGTGGAAGACGCGCAGCATGCCGGCGAAATTCGCGCGCATCTTTCTGCGGCTGGCTCTCCGATAGGTCCATACGACGCACTCATCGCCGGGCAGGCGCGCGCTCGCCAACTCGTGCTGGTGACGCACAACGTGCGCGAGTTTGCGCGCGTCGAAGGTCTGCTTATCGAGGACTGGCAGGCCAGCGCCTAAGAAGGCGCGAGTCGTCCGAACGCAATCCGTCTCGACAGAGGGTCGGAGGGGTTTTTCATCCGGTCCGCGATCGTTCAGACCGCCACCCCAAACAACACCAGGGTCCGCGACTCAAGCCCTCGCATCTCGTTAACGCTAAAATACGCGTTTCCCCAATTCGAGTTGCAGCCGCGCCAACGCCTTCGACTTTTGTCGGAGCCAGCCGGGCGCGCTGCCGCTTTTGTCGCGCATCATGTTCACAATCGGCCGCCACACCCTGCGCAATAACCTGTTCGTCGCCCCCATGGCGGGCGTAACGGACCGGCCCTTCCGCCAGTTGTGCAAGCGCCTCGGCGCGGGCTACGCCGTGTCGGAAATGGTCGCTTCCAACGCGCAGCTCTGGAAGAGCGAAAAGACCATGCGCCGCGCCAATCACGCGGGCGAAGTCGAGCCGATTTCCGTGCAGATCGCCGGCGCCGACCCAGAAATGATGGCCGAAGCGGCGCGGTATAACGTCGCAAACGGCGCGCAGATCATCGACATCAACATGGGCTGCCCGGCCAAAAAGGTCTGCAACGTGGCCGCCGGTTCCGCCCTGCTGCAAAACGAGCCGCTCGTCGCGCGCATCGTTAAGTCGGTGGTGGACGCCGTTGGCGTGGGGCCAGATGCCGTGCCCGTCACGCTGAAAATCCGCACCGGTTGGGATCGCGATCACAAGAACGCGCTCACCATCGCGCGCATCGCCGAAGAAAGCGGCATTTCGATGCTGACCGTGCACGGCCGCACGCGCGCCGACCTCTATCACGGCGAAGCCGAGTACGAAACGATTGCGGCGGTGAAGGCTGCGGCGCGCATCCCGGTAGTCGCTAACGGTGACATAACGAAGCCGCAAAAGGCGCAACACGTGCTCGCCGTCACCGGCGCGGACGCCATCATGATCGGCCGCGCGGCGCAGGGGCGTCCGTGGCTGTTCCGCGAAATCGAGCATTTTCTTGCCACTGGCGAGCTGTTGCCGTCGCCGCGCGTGGACGAAATCCAGATGATCATGAACGAGCATCTGGAGGACCACTACGCGTTTTATGGCGAGTTTACGGGCGTGCGTACTGCGCGCAAGCATATCGGCTGGTACACTCGCGGCCTTTGCGGCGCCAACGCGTTCCGGCATCGCATGAACACGCTGGACACCACACGCGAACAACTCGCCGCCGTCAATCAGTTCTTCGACGAGCAGAAGGCCGTTTCCGAGCGCCTCGTCTACGAAGACGACGAGAACGGCGCACAAGGCGAGCGCGAACCTACCGATCGACTGGCAGCATGAGCAAGCACAATATCGAACAATCCGTCCGCGATAGCCTGGGAGTCTATTTCCAGGATCTCGACGGCAGCAATCCGCACGACGTCTATGAAATGGTGATGGCGTGCGTCGAAAAACCGATGCTCGAGGTGGTGCTCGAGCAGGCCGGCGGCAATCAGTCGCTGGCCGCCGAGTACCTCGGCATCAACCGCAATACGCTGCGCAAGAAGCTCCAGCAGCACGGCCTGCTGTAACAGCCGTCGCGGCCCGCCGCACATCTGGACTTCCAGCGCTTCTTCCTCGATCTCCCGGCAACTCTCCCCCATCATGATCAAGCAAGCGCTCATCTCCGTTTCCGACAAGTCAGGCATCGTCGATTTCGCGAAATCGCTGTCGGACCTCGGCGTCAAGATCCTCTCGACCGGCGGCACCGCGAAACTGCTCGCGGACGCGGGCCTTCCCGTTACCGAAGTGGCCGATTACACCGGCTTCCCGGAAATGCTCGATGGGCGCGTGAAGACGCTGCACCCGAAGGTCCACGGCGGCATCCTCGCGCGCCGCGACCTGCCGGAACACATGGCAGCGCTCGAAAAGCACGACATCCCGACGATCGATCTGCTGGTCGTGAATCTCTACCCGTTCGTCCAGACGATCTCGAAGGAAGAGTGCTCGCTGGAAGACGCGATCGAGAACATCGACATCGGCGGCCCGACGATGCTGCGCTCGGCGGCGAAGAACCATCGTGACGTGACGGTTGTGGTCGACCCGACCGATTACGCCAAGGTGCTGGAAGAGATGCGCGCAAACGGCAACAACGTGGGCTACGCGACCAACTTCCGCCTCGCGACCAAGGTATTCGCGCACACCGCGCAGTACGACGGTGCGATCACGAACTACCTCACGAGCCTGACCGAAGCGCTGGAGCACAAGTCGCGCAACGCTTATCCCGCCACGCTGAACCTCGCGTTCGACAAGGTCCAGGATCTGCGTTACGGCGAAAACCCGCACCAGAGCGCTGCGTTCTACCGCGATCTGGCCTCGCCCGCCGGCGCGCTTGCGAACTACACGCAGCTTCAGGGCAAGGAACTCTCGTACAACAACATCGCTGACTCCGACGCGGCGTGGGAATGCGTGAAGACTTTCGACGTGCCCGCCTGCGTGATCGTCAAGCATGCGAACCCGTGCGGCGTGGCGGTCGGCAAGGACGCGCTCGAATCGTATTCGAAGGCGTTCCAGACCGATCCGACCTCGGCGTTCGGCGGCATCATCGCCTTTAACCGCGAAGTCGACGAAGCCGCGGCGCAAGCCGTGTCGAAGCAGTTCGTCGAAGTGCTGATCGCGCCGTCGTTCTCGGATGCGGCCAAGGCCGTGTTCGCAGCGAAGCAGAACGTGCGTCTGCTCGAAATCGCGTTGGGTGAAGGCCATAACGCGTTCGATCTGAAGCGCGTGGGCGGCGGTCTGCTGGTGCAATCGCTCGACTCGAAGAACGTGCAGCCGCACGAACTGCGCGTCGTCACCAAGCGTCACCCGACGCCCAAGGAAATGGACGATCTGCTGTTCGCATGGCGCGTCGCGAAGTTCGTGAAGTCCAACGCCATCGTGTTCTGCGCGAACGGCATGACGATGGGCGTGGGCGCGGGCCAGATGAGCCGCGTGGACTCGGCGCGCATCGCCAGCATCAAGGCGGAAAACGCGGGCCTGCAACTGGCGGGTTCGGCAGTGGCGTCGGATGCGTTCTTCCCGTTCCGTGACGGTCTGGACGTGGTGGTCAACGCGGGCGCGACCTGCGTGATCCAGCCGGGCGGCTCGATGCGCGACGACGAAGTGATCGCCGCCGCCGACGAGCACAACATCGCCATGGTGATGACGGGCATCCGCCACTTCCGTCACTGATCGGCACGCAGTATTCGCGGCAGTATTCGTAAAGGCCCGCTGGACCGCACGTCCAGCGGGCTTTTTCTTTGCGCTCCAGCAGGGCATGGCGGGCTCGCGACAAGCGCGCCGTTCGTTGTACCATCGCAGGCACACTCGTTTTTTCAGCATTTCATGAGAATTCTCGGCATCGACCCCGGCTTGCGCGTGACCGGTTTTGGCGTGATCGAGCGTCACGGCCATCAGCTCACGTATGTCGCAAGCGGCGTCATCCGCACCGCCGATGCCGATCTGCCCGCGCGTCTGGGCACCATCTTCGAAAGCGTGTCCACGCTGGTCCGCCAGCACGCGCCCGATCAGGCCGCGATCGAAAAGGTCTTCGTCAACGTCAATCCGCAATCGACGCTGCTGCTTGGCCAGGCACGCGGCGCGGCGATCTGCGGCCTCGTTTCCGGCGGCGTGCCGGTGGCCGAATACACCGCGCTGCAACTGAAACAGGCGGTGGTGGGCTACGGACGCGCGACCAAGGAACAGATGCAGCAGATGGTCGTGCGGCTTCTGTGCCTCACCGGCATACCCAGCACCGACGCCGCCGACGCGCTCGGCATGGCGATCTGCCACGCGCACAGCGGCGACACGCTCGCCACGCTAGGAGGCCTCGCGCCTGCGCTGGCGAAGAAAGGCGTGCGCGTGCGACGCGGCCGGCTTATTGGTTAATGAGCGGCTGATGGCCGTTGCACGTTTGACTGGCCGAATGGCCGACTCCTGGCGCTTCGTGCGCTCCGCTACACTCTCCGCTTTCTCTTATCACTGAACCTGCCATGATCGGTCGCATTGCCGGCGTATTGCTGGAAAAGAACCCGCCGCACCTGCTCATCGACTGCAACGGCGTCGGCTACGAAGTCGATGTGCCGATGAGCACGTTCTACAACCTGCCCGGCTGCGGCGAGCGCGTCGTGCTGCTCACGCAGATGATCGTGCGCGAAGACGCGCATCTGCTGTTCGGCTTCGCCACCATCGAAGAACGCGCCACGTTTCGCGAACTGCTCAAGATCACCGGCATCGGCGCGCGCATGGCGCTGGCGATCCTCTCGGGCATGAGCGTGGGCGATCTTTCGCAGGCCATCACGATGCAGGATTCCGCGCGCCTCACGCGCGTGCCGGGCATCGGCAAGAAGACGGCCGAGCGCTTGCTGCTCGAACTCAAGGGCAAGCTCGGCGCGGACCTGGGCGCGATGGCCGCGGCGGCCTCGCCGTCGGATCACGCGAACGACATCCTCAACGCGCTGCTCGCACTCGGTTATTCGGAGAAAGAAGGCCTCGCGGCGATCAAGAACGTGCCGGCTGGCTCGGGCGTCTCCGATGGCATCAAGGCTGCGCTGAAGGCGCTCTCCAAAGCCTGATTCCGGCTTGAATGCCTGGGCGCGTAGCATGCGCGCCCAAGGCTTGCCGGCGCGGGCTGGCAGTTAGTTGCACCGTCCTTCCGAAGCCGTTCCAGAGCTGGAAACCGCGGCGTCCTGGGCGCCAGGCGCGCGGTACAATCGCTGGATGATCGAAACCGACAAACTCGCCGCGAATCGCGCAACGGGCGCTGGCGCCGACCGCGTGATTGCCCCCACGCCCGCCTCGTCCGGCGAAGAAGCGTTCGAGCGCGCCTTGCGTCCGCGCCAGCTCGACGAATACGTCGGCCAGGAAAAGGTGCGCGGCCAGCTCGAAATCTTCATCGAAGCCGCCAAGCGCCGCTCCGAACCGCTCGACCACGTGCTGCTGTTCGGGCCGCCGGGTCTGGGCAAGACCACGCTTGCGCACATCATCGCGCGCGAAATGGGGGTCAGCCTGCGTCAAACGTCGGGCCCGGTGCTCGAACGCGCGGGCGACCTCGCCGCGCTGCTCACCAATCTCGAAGCCAACGACGTGCTGTTCATCGACGAAATCCACCGGCTCTCGCCGGTCGTCGAGGAAATCCTGTATCCGGCGCTCGAGGATTATCAGATCGACATCATGATCGGCGAAGGACCGGCCGCACGCAGCGTGAAGCTCGATCTGCAGCCGTTCACGCTGGTTGGCGCGACCACGCGCGCGGGCATGCTCACGAACCCGTTGCGCGACCGCTTCGGCATCGTGTCGCGGCTGGAGTTCTATAACGCCAGCGAGCTGTCGCGCATCGTGCAGCGCTCCGCTGCGCTGCTGGGCGCGCAGATCGATCCGCAGGGCGCGCTGGAAATCGCACGCCGCTCGCGCGGCACGCCGCGTATCGCCAACCGTCTGCTGCGCCGCGTGCGCGATTACGCCGAAGTCAAAGCCGACGGCAACATCACCGCGACGGTGGCCGATGCGGCGCTGCGCATGCTCGACGTCGATCCCGTCGGCTTCGATCTGATGGACCGCAAGCTGCTCGAGGCGATCCTCTACAAGTTCGATGGCGGCCCGGTGGGCGTGGACAACCTGGCCGCTGCGATCGGCGAGGAACGCGACACCATCGAGGACGTGCTGGAGCCGTATCTGATCCAGCAAGGCTTCCTGCAACGCACGCCGCGCGGGCGCGTGGCCACGCAGATGACCTATCGCCACTTCGGCCTGACCGTGCCCGACGGCACCTCTTCCGGCGGCGACTGGGACCCGAACGAGGCGTAAGCCGCGCGGGCCGCTAAACCGCCGCGAGCGAATCCACCATCATGTCCGATCACGCAGGCCGCCGCCACGACGCTCCCGAACCGAAAGGTTTCGCCGCTCAGTTCGCGCAGCGCCTGCGCATGACGCTCGCCGAAAGCGTCACGCATCTCACCACCGGCAGCGGCCCGAAGCTCGACTACTCGAATCCGCCGGGCGATCCGGGCCTGTTCGGGCCCGAAGCGATCTGCTGGAAAGTGCACGCCGATTTCGCCGGCATGATGGCGGGCGGCATCAGCGCGCTGCTGCTGCAGGCGCTTCATCCGCTCGCGCTCGCGGGCGTGTGGGACCATTCCACCTTTCGCACCGATATTCTTGGCCGCCTGCGCCGCACGGCTACGTTCATCGCGGGGACAACTTACGGCAGCCGCGCCGATGCACTCGCGCTCATCGAGCGCGTAAAGAGCATCCACCAGGGCGTGACGGGCACCGCGCCCGACGGCCGCCCCTATCGCGCGAGCGATCCCGCGCTGCTCACCTGGGTCCACGTCGCCGAGGTGTCGAGCTTTCTGGCCGCGTATCTGCGCTACGTGAATCCAGCGCTCTCGGGCGCGTTGCAGGATCAGTACTACGCCGAAGTCGCGCAGATTGCGGAACGACTCGGCGCGAGCAGCGTGCCGCGTTCGCGCGCCGAAATCACCGCGTATCTGCAGGCGATGCAGCCCGAACTGGTCGCAAGCGAGCGCACCCGCGAAGTCGTGCGCGTACTGATGGAAGCGCCCGCGCCGCGCCCGGCCATGCGTCCGGCGGGCGCGCTGATGCGCCAGGCAGGCATTGATCTGTTGCCGCCGTTTGCACAGGCAATGCTCGGGTTCGATCGCTTCACGCTCGCGCGCCGCACCGTGGTGCTGCCCGGCATGCGCGCAGTCGCGCCGGTGCTGCGCTGGGCGCTCGTGAACGGCGTATCCAAACGCGCGCGCCGCCGCGCCGCGATGCCGCCCTCTTCCTGATTGCGCCTCACGATCTGAACGTTGCCCACGCAACGAAAAACGGCCAGCCGCTCGCGCGTCCTGGCCGTTTTATCTGCAACGTCCGGGAACGTTACATCTTCACCACGTCGAGCAGCGTCTTCTTGCCTGCCTTGTAGTTGTAGAGCGAGATCACGCCGTGCTTGAGATCGCCCTTCGAATCGAACACGGTCTCGCCGATCACGCCCTTGTAGTCGGTGCTCGGGATTTCCGCGAGGACCTTGGCGTGGTCGGTCGAATTCGCGCGCTTCATCGCATCGACGACGATGTAGACCGCGTCATAGGTGAACGGCGCGTCGAATTCGATCGCATGGCCAAAGCGCTTCTGGTACTTCGCCGCGAACACCGCGCCGCCGTCCATGCGTTCGAGCGCCATGCCGGCCTGCGAGCAGACGATGTTGTCCGAAGCCGTGCCCGCGAGCTGCGCGAGGCTTTCCGTGCAGACGCCGTCGCCCGCCAGCACCTTCGCGCGCAGGCCGAGCTGGCGCGCCTGCTTGGCGAACGGGCCGCCGGTGGCGTCCATGCCGCCGTACATGATGGCGTCGGGGTTTTCGCCCTTGATCTTGGTGAGAATCGCGCGGAAGTCCACGGCCTTGTCGTTGGTCGCGTCGTGCGAGACGACCTTCAGGCCGAGCGATTTCGCGGTCTTCTCGAATTCGTTCGCGAGGCCCTGGCCATAAGCGGTCGAATCGTCGACCACGGCAACGGTCTTCACGTTCAGGCTCTTCGCCGCGTAATTCGCCAGCGCCGGACCTTGCTGCGCATCGGTCGCCACGACGCGGTACGTCGTCTTGAAGTTCTGCTGCGTGTACGACGGATTGGTCGACGACGGCGAGATCTGCACGATGCCGGCATCGCTATAGATCTTCGAAGCCGGGATCGATGCACCTGAATTCAGGTGGCCGATCACCGCCACGACCTTGTCGTCGACGAGCTTTTGCGCGACCTGGGTGGCCTGGCGCGGGTCGGCGGCGTCGTCCTGGGCGTCGAGCACGAGCGTGATCTTCTGACCGCCGATCGTCAGGCCCTTCGCGTTAATTTCTTCGACGGCGAGGCGCGCGCCGTTCTCATTGTCCTTGCCGAGGTGGGCCGAACCGCCCGTGAGCGGACCGACGTGGCCGATCTTGACGACCTGGTCAGCGGACGCATTGGCGCACATCGCGCCGAACGCCAGTACGGCAGCACTCACCGGCAACAGTTTGTGAAGCTTGAACGTCATGAAAATCTCCTGCGTGTTTTTTAAAACTCGTTCTAGAAACGGCTTTTTTCTGCAACCCAGGCTTTGCCGCACCAACAGCGCGTGGTGCGCGCGCGTTCCTCTTCAACGCACGGCCGGCAAGCGCATGCGTCGAGAGTCGCTGCGAGGCCCCACCGGCGCGGCTAGGCGCAAAGGTCGGAAGAATGGTATCAGGCGCGTTCGTTGAACGGCAGGCGTTCGCGCGTCAGAAACGCTTTGTGAACAAACGGCAGGAAGAAAGCTTGACGCGCACGCCGGTCCTGGTAAGGGAGCGCGGCGCGCGGAAATACAGGAGGTAAAACGATGGCCGGTTCAGCGGCCCGGTTCGGGCGTGCGCTTGAGGCCGTCGTCGGCGCTCTTGCCTGGCAGATGCGAGACGTCGCCCCAGGAAACCACGCGCGCCTTGAGATGTGCGCCGTCCCGCTCGAAATCGACCGTGTTCACGCTCGTGTTGAGCAGCGGCCACGCGCGCGGTGCTTCAAGCCCGATGTCATTGGCGAAACGATAGATGCAGTCGAGCACGCCACCGTGCGCCACGCAGGCGATGCGCCCTTCGGGGTGCTTCGCGAGGATCGGCTCCAGCGCATGCAGCACGCGATGATAAAGCTCGCGCTGCGATTCGCCGTCGGGCGGCGCGAAGCCCGGATCGCGTGTTTGCCAGTGCGCGTATTCGTCGGGAAAACGATCCGCAATTTCGTCGCTGTCGTGGCCCTGGAACGCGCCGTAGTTGCGCTCGCGCAGGCCTTCGGTGAGTTGAACCGTGAGGCCCAGCGCCTGCGCGATCGGCTGTGCAGTTTGTTGCGCGCGCAACAGATCGCTCGACCAGATCGCATCGAGCCGAACGCCGTCGCGCGCTTGCTGCGCAAAACGTTCGCCGAGCCGTTGCGCCTGTTCGACACCGCTCGTCGCGAGTGGAATGTCGATGTGCCCCTGGATGCGCTTGATGCGGTTCCAGTCGGTTTCGCCGTGGCGGATGAAGAGGATTTGCGTCGTCATGTTTGCAGCCAGAACGTGACGGGCCCGTCGTTGACGAGCGACACCTGCATGTCCGCGCCAAATTCGCCGGTCTCGACCGTGGGATGCTTCGCCCGCGCAGCGCCGACGAAGTAATCGAACAGACGCCGCCCTTCGTCAGGCGGCGCGGCGGGCGTAAAGCTCGGACGCAGGCCGCTGTTGGTATCGGCCGCCAGCGTGAACTGCGACACCAGCAGCAGGCCGCCCGCCGTGCCGTTGCCGTCGATGTTCTGCACCGGCAGATTCATCTTGCCGGCCGCGTCGCTGAACACGCGATAGCCGAGCAGCTTCGCGAGCAGCTTGTCCGCGTTGGCCTCGGTGTCGCCGCGCTCCGCGCAGACGAGCGCGAGCAGCCCCTGGCCGATCTCGCCCGTCACGCGGTCCTGCACCCGGACGTCGGCGCGCAGCACGCGCTGGATCAGCGCGATCATGCGGTGAGCGTGACGCGCGCGAAGCGACGCTTGCCGACCTGCACGATGAACTCGCCCGCTTCAACCTTCAGGCCCTTGTCCGACACGGTTGCGCCGTCGATCTTCACGCCGCCCTGCTCGATATTGCGCAGCGCTTCGCTGGTCGACGGCACGAGGCCGGCCTGCTTGAGCAACTGGCCGATCGCGAGCGGCGCGCCCGCGAGCGTGACCGCAGGGATATCGTCCGGCACGCCGCCCTTGGCGCGGTGATTGAAGTCTTCGAGCGCGCGTTCTGCGTCGTTCTGCGAGTGAAAACGCGCGACGATTTCCTGCGCCAGCAGCACCTTGAAATCGCGCGGATTGCGGCCCGCGTCGATCTCACGCTTGAAGCCTTCGATCTCGTCCATCGGACGGAACGACAGCAGCGTGAAGTAGCGCCACATCAGCGTGTCCGAGATAGACATGAGCTTGCCGAACATGTCGTTGGGCTTTTCGCTGATGCCGACGTAGTTGTGCTTCGACTTCGACATCTTTTCGACGCCGTCGAGGCCTTCGAGCAGCGGCATCGTCAAAATGCACTGCTGTTCCTGGCCGTACTGCTTCTGCAACTCACGACCGACGAGCAGGTTGAACTTCTGGTCCGTGCCGCCGAGTTCGAGGTCGGCATTGAGCGCGACCGAGTCGTAACCCTGCATCAGCGGATAGAGGAATTCGTGGATCGAGATGGGCACGCCGCCCTGGAAGCGCTTGGTGAAGTCCTCGCGCTCCAGAATGCGCGCGACCGTGTAGCGCGACGCGAGCTTGATCATGCCGTCGGCGCCGAGCGGCATCGACCATTCGCTGTTGTAGCGGATCTCGGTCTTTTCGCGGTCGAGCACGAGCGCGGCCTGCTCGAAATAGGTTTTGGCGTTCGATTCGATCTGCTCGCGCGTGAGCGGCGGGCGCGTGGCGTTGCGGCCCGACGGGTCGCCGATCAGCGAGGTGAAGTCGCCGATCAGGAAGATCACGGTGTGGCCGAGATCCTGCAACTGGCGCATCTTGTTGAGCACGACCGTGTGGCCGATGTGAATGTCGGGCGCGGTCGGATCGAGGCCGAGCTTGATGCGCAGCGGCTTGCCGGTGGCGGCGCTGCGTGCCAGTTTCTGCTGGAATTCTTCTTCGATCAGCAGTTCGTCGACGCCGCGCTTGGTGACGGCGAGCGCGTGACGGACTTCGTCGGTGACCGGAAAGGCGTCTTTCGCCGCGCTATTGGGAGTGGAGTCGGTGCTCATGCTTCGATCGGTTCGATGTCGTTAAGTCTGGAGTCTAGACCGCGATTTTACGTGATTCGACACGCAGGGCCGAGGTTTGGGCCAGGTTTGCTCACTCCAGCGATCATTCGCGCACGACCGGCTCCACGCGTGGCAAGCCCTTCGAGCGCACCTGCCAGAGATCGTAGGCCGCCTGCTGTGCAAGCCAGAGATCGGCACGCGCGCCGTTTTCCGCGCCCAGCCACTGCTCCAGCCGCAACGCCATTTCCGGTGAAATTCCCGCCCGGCCGTTGAGCACGCGCGAAAGCGCAACGCGCGTGACGCCCAGCTGGGCGGCCGCATCGGTCACCGTCAGGCCGAGTTCGGGGAGGATGTCCTCACGCAGCGTTTCGCCCGGATGCGGCGGATTGTGCATGCGGATATCACCATGCGTTACCTTCGGGTCCTTCATCGTCGCCGCCTCTTTTCAGTGGTAGTCGTGGTAATCGACAAGCAGTGCGTTGCCGCGCTCGAACAGGAACGTCAGCCGCCAGTTGGCGCTCACGCTAACCGCGTGATGGCCGCCGAGACTGCCTTCCAGCGCGTGGCAACGCCAGCCCGCTACGTTCATGTCTTCCGGCGCCTGCGCCTCGTCCAGCCGCGCCAGTTGCCGCCGCAGCCGCGGTACGTGATCGGGCCGGATGCCCGCCTTGTTGCCCGTGAAGAAGAAATCCCGCAGGCCTTTGTGCTTCCACGATGTGATCATGCTTCCCCAGACAGTGCGAATTGAAGAAAGCTCACAGCGGCTGGGAACCTGTGTAGCGTATAGCCTCACTATACGAATCGACGCCTTCGAGGTCAATGAGCCAACTTCCATAGATTGATCGCGCTCAAGCACCGCGTCTTCCCCAGCCGCAAGCGATGCCCATCAGCGTCCCATTTCACAGCGCGCGCCACAACCAGCCGGATGGCTTACGCCGAACGGCCATTGCCGCGATAATCTTCGTCGGAATCTCTTCCTCGCATTCACGAAAGGAGCACAACGTGGCGGCACGCGACGCACAGAAAGATGAGAGCGCACACCCGGGCGACGGCGTGTATTTCGGTCTGATGTCGGGCACCAGCATGGACGGCGTGGACGGCATCGCCGTGCGTTTCGAGCATGGACAGCGGCCCGTGGTGCTGGCCGAGGCCTTCGTCGGCTTTGCGCAGGGTCTGCGCGACGCGCTCTTCTCGCTGCAACAGCCCGGTGAAAACGAAATCGAGCGCGCCTCGCTCGCGGGCAACGCCCTCGCCGCGCGCTATGCGGTGTGTTGCCACGAGTTGCTGCGCGCGGGCAATCTGTCCGCCGACGAGGTGCGCGCCATCGGTGCGCATGGGCAAACCATCCGTCATCGGCCAGAAAAGGGCTTCACGGTGCAGATCCAGAACCCCGCGCTGCTCGCCGAACTCGCACATATCGACGTGATCGCTGACTTTCGCAGCCGCGATGTCGCCTCGGGCGGCCAAGGCGCGCCGCTCGTGCCGGCTTTTCATGCGACGGTATTCGGCTCGCAGGAGGACACGCGTGTGGTCTGCAATCTCGGCGGCATCAGCAATATCACGGTGCTGAGCGCGACGGGCGCGGTGCGTGGCTTCGACTGCGGCCCAGCCAACGCGCTGCTCGACCTCTGGGCCGAGCGCCATCTGGGCAAGCCCTACGACGAGAACGGCCAGTTCGCGGCAAGCGGCAATCTGCATCAGCCGCTATTGAACGTGCTGCTCGACGAGCCGTTCTTCGAGCAGCAGCCGCCCAAGAGCACGGGGCGCGATCTGTTCAATGCCCAATGGCTCGACGAAAAGTTGAAGGGTTTCGAGTCACTGACGCCCGCCGATGTGCAGGCCACGCTCGTGGCGCTCACTGCGGTGAGCGTTGCGCGCGAGATCGAGCGTCATGCGGGCGATTGCCGCGCGGTCTATGTGTGCGGCGGCGGCGCGCGCAATCCCGCGCTGATGGAAGCCTTGCAGAAGGCGCTGGAAACGGGTGGCGTGCCGGTCATGACGACCGAGTCGCTGGGCGTGCCGCCGCAGCAGGTGGAGCCACTCGCCTTCGCCTGGCTGGCGATGCGTTGCATGGCACGCGAGCCCGGCAATCTGCCGGCCGTGACGGGCGCAGCGGGCGAGCGCGTGCTGGGCGCGATTTATCCGCGCTGATTTAAAATCGATACGCAAATAAAAAACGGGGCCGAAGCCCCGTTTTTTTGACTGCCAGCCGGATCGAGCGGATTCGATCAGACCGAGAACGACGAGCCGCAACCGCAGGTGGTCGAGGCATTCGGGTTCTTGATGACGAACTGCGCGCCATTCAGATCGTCCTTGTAGTCGATCTCGGCGCCGACGAGGTACTGGTAGCTCATCGAATCGATCAGCAACTGCACGCCGTTCTTGTTCATCACGGTGTCGTCTTCGTTGACGGCCTCGTCAAACGTGAATCCGTACTGGAAGCCCGAGCAGCCGCCGCCTTGCACGAACACGCGCAGCTTCAGCTCCGGGTTGCCTTCCTCGTCGATCAGTTGCTTGACCTTGTCAGCCGCTGCGTCGGTAAAAACGAAGGGACCGGGCATTTCAGTCACGGGGGTCTCGGTGACAGCGTTCATTCGAACTCTCCAAAAAAGCTTCTTGCCGCTATTGTAGGGCTGTTCCTGAGATCGTGCTTAAGCCCAGGAAATCAAGGGTTTCTCGCCACTTGTTTGAGCCACATCTCAATATGGGTCAAACAAGTGGCGCGTGTAGATGCTTCTCATAGACGAAAAAACCGCCAGGCGCATTCCTGCGCGAGGCGGTTCTTGCAGCAGCCATGCGCCTCCGCGAGGAGCGCATGGACCACAAAGCGTGAATCTGGGATTAACGCTTCGAGAACTGCTTGCGGCGACGTGCCTTGTGGAAACCGACCTTCTTACGTTCCACTTCACGTGCGTCACGCGTAACGTAGCCAGCCTTCGACAGTTCCGGCTTCAACGTTGCGTCGTAGTCCATCAGCGCGCGCGTGATGCCGTGGCGAACTGCGCCGGCCTGGCCGGTTTCGCCACCGCCCGTCACGTTCACCTTGATGTCGAACGTCGCGCCGTGGTTCGTGAGTTCCAGCGGTTGACGCACGATCATCAGCGACGTTTCGCGCGAGAAGTAGTCAGCAATAGGCTTGCCGTTGACGATGATATCGCCCTTGCCAGCCTTGATGAAGACACGTGCGACTGCGCTCTTGCGGCGGCCCGTACCGTAATTCCAGTTACCGATCATATGGGCTCCCCTTAGATCTCGAGCGCCTGCGGCTGTTGAGCCGAGTGCGGATGCGTTGCGTCTGCGTAGACCTTGAGCTTCTTGATCATCGCGTAGCCCAGCGGGCCCTTCGGCAGCATGCCCTTCACGGCCTTCTCGAGCGCGCGGCCCGGGAAGCGTTCTTGCATCTTGCCAAACGTCGTTTCGTAGATACCGCCCGGGTAGCCCGAGTGACGGTAGTACTTCTTGTCGGTCGTCTTGTTGCCCGTGACCTTCAGCTTGCCGGCGTTGATGATGATGATGAAATCACCAGTGTCGACGTGCGGGGTGAACTCAGGCTTGTGCTTGCCGCGAAGACGGCGTGCCACTTCGCTGGCGACACGGCCGAGAACCTTATCCGTCGCGTCAATCACGTACCATTCGCGCTGCACTTCATGTGCCTTGGCGGAAAAAGTCTTCATGATCGATCCAAAAAATAACTTGTGCCCTGATTCGGTCCTGCTTGTGTAGTGACGCTCGTTGGCGCCGGCGCAGGCTCTCCCTGGTCTGGACTTCCAGCAGCAAGCTGCGAGATGGCCCAGCTTCCCCGCGGGCATGGTGCGGGAAACATAAGATTATAAAGGGAAATTTGAAGCGCCGTCAAAATTTCTGCGGCGGACGCCCCCGCGGGTGCAAAACACGCGGACGAAAAAAAGCCCAAGCGCGTTTGCTCGGGCTTAATCCACTCTTTGGAGGAGGGTGGAGGAGACATGCTGAGGTGTCGTGAAGCACGACAACCAATGGAAGTCACTATACCGATCAGGCTTGTGCGACGCAAGAGAATTTGCATTGTGAAAGTAAAAACCATAATGTGAAACGCAAGAATTTCGCGACATGATCGAAAATTTCATTGAAAATCATTGCGTTAGACGAATTCAGGCCAAGATGCGTCTCAAGACGCTAGAGCGAAACCCCTAATTACGAGAGGGAAATTCCCTTGCGAGCGCGCTATCGCGCCGCAACATTCAAGCGAAGCGCATGATCGGCATGCGCCATGTCCCCCCGGACATACCAGTAGGACGCGGGCTACAATGCCAGCTGAATCGAGATAATTTGCGCAGGGGCAAACGCATGGAATGCAAAGTGAGCTGGATGGGTCAGGATGGCATGGCTTTCGCCGCCGAAACGGGCAGCGGCCACCTGGTCAACATGGACGGCGCTCCGGAAGGCGGCGGCCACAACCTCGCGCCGCGTCCGATGGAAATGGTGCTGCTGGGCACGGGCGGCTGCACGGCTTATGACGTGGTGCTGATCCTGAAGAAGAGCCGCCAGGAAGTGAGCGGCTGCAACGTGACGCTCAAGGCCGAGCGCGCGAGCGAAGATCCCAAGGTCTTCACGAAGATCCACTTCCACTTCACCGTGACGGGCAAGAACCTGAACCCCGCCACCGTCGAGCGCGCAATCAACCTGTCGCACGACAAGTACTGCTCGGCGTCGATCATGATCGGCAAGACCGCCGAGATCACGCATACGTTCGAGATCGTCGCTGCGTAAGACTAGCGAGCGAAAAAGAAAAAGCCGGCGCGGTTCTCAATGAACCGCGCCGGCTTTTTGCATGAATAAGGCTGCAAAGCGAGGCCGATAAGCCGGATTCTGTGCACACGCCGCGTCCGAAGACGCGACGCGCGTGGCAGCCATTCCTCTAGGCGCGCCATTGCTGACGCGCTCAAGCTTCCTACCCGCAGACGAAATGGGGGCCCCATCCTGCATCCCGAAGATGCGCGCCTGCCTACTTGGAATTGCTCCGGGTGGAGGTTACCGTGCCGTCTACGTCGCCGCAGACGCGGTGCGCTCTTACCGCACCGTTTCACCCTTACCTGATCCCGACCGAAATCGGGCCATCGGCGGTCTGTTCTCTGTTGCCCTGTTCCGCGTGTCGCCACGGATGGCCGTTAGCCATCACCCTGCCCTGTGGAGTCCGGACTTTCCTCGCCCCCTCGACCGAAGTTTCGGGGCCGCGACTGCCTGGCCTGCTTTGCGAGGCGCGATATTAGCACGCCTTCAGCGCGTACGCTGACGCCGCCCCGGCCGAAACACCGAGGCATCGTCGTAGAACGAAGGATCTTCGTTGGCCGCCCACCAGCCCGGAATGCCCAGCACGGGCAGCGGCGCGAAGCTGCGCCCGCCCAGATTGGCATCGGCGGCGAGCGCCGTGCTCACCTGATCGTCCAGATACGCGTTGCGCTGCGCGCGCGGCCACGTGAAATAGGCTTCCGGCACATCGACGACCCACGCGTGCGCCGTACACGCCACATAGGGCGCGATCAATTTTTCGAGCAGCGCGTGACCGAACACGCGCACTTCGCAGGCGCAATCCCACTTCGCGCGCCCCGCGATGAACAGCGCGCGCCAGTCGAAATCTCGCAGCGCCTGCGTGAGCGCGGGGTCGGCGCTCGCGAACAGCACGGCGTTTTCGTCGAACAGCGTGAGCGCGTCGCGCACGCCGCCGCGCGTCGGGCCCACACCCAGCACGTCGATCGCATCGGCCTGGCGCGCGTTGAGCGCTGCCTTGATGCGCGGGAACGCGAACCAGTGCAGCGCGTTGAAGAAGTCGTGCAGGTTGTGGCGCGTGGGCACCCCGCCCGTCGCGGCGATGTGGCCTTCGTAGGACGCACCCTCCGGCAGATCGTCCTGCGCAATGAAGCCAAGCGCCTGACCGCGGCCCGTGCGATGACCGGCTGCGCGCGCATCGGCGTTCAGCTCTTCCAGATAACGTGCGTAACCCGCCAGCGCGGCCTGCTGCCAGCGACGTCCACGCGCTTCGTGCTGGGCGAACCACGGGTACGACCAGTCGATGTCGGCGAAACTGCCTTCGGGGAGGCTTCGGCGCGGCGACTTCGGTGGCAACTGAAACGGCATCGATGCGCTCGCATCGATCGCTTCATTCGCCACGCCGGGCGTCGACTGGCTCAATCCAGCTTCCAGCCGATCGTTTCGCCGCCACGCAGCGGCACAACAGGCACGCCGCCCGCTTCGATTTCCGCCGGCAGCGTCCAGTCCTCGCGGCGCAGCGTGACGGTTTCAGCGCTGCGCGGCAGGCCGTAGAAGTCCGCGCCGAAGAAGCTCGCGAAGCCTTCGAGCTTGTCGAGCGCACCTGCGTTGTCGAACGCTTCGGCATAAAGCTCGAGTGCGTGCAGTGCCGTGTAGCAACCCGCGCAACCGCAGGCGTGTTCCTTCAGGCCCTTGGCGTGCGGCGCGCTGTCGGTGCCGAGGAAGAAACGCGCGTCGCCCGACGTCGCCGCCTCGACCAGCGCCACGCGATGCGTTTCGCGCTTGAGCACCGGCAGGCAGTAGTAATGCGGACGAATACCGCCGAGGAAAATCGCGTTGCGGTTGTACAGCAGGTGATGCGCCGTGATGGTCGCGCCCAGCAGGCCGGGCGCGGCGTTATCGGCGCGGATGTAATCGACGGCGTCCTTGGTCGTGATGTGCTCGAACACCACCTTCAGGCCCGGGAAATCGCGGCGCAGCGGCGTCATCACGCGGTCGATAAAGACCTTCTCGCGATCGAACAGGTCGATGTCGGGGCTCGTGACTTCGCCGTGCACGAGCAGCGGCATGCCCACTTCCTGCATCGCTTCCAGCGCCTTCGCGCACTTGCGGATGTCGGTCACGCCCGCGTCCGAGTTGGTGGTCGCGCCCGCCGGATACAGCTTCACGCCGTGCACGAAGCCGCTCGCCTTCGCGCGGCGGATTTCCTCGGCGGGCGTGTTGTCGGTGAGATACAGCGTCATGAGCGGCTCGAACTTCACGCCTGCGGGCAGCGCCGCGAGGATGCGCTCACGGTATGCGGCGGCCTGCTCGGTCGTGGTGACCGGCGGCTTCAGGTTCGGCATGATGATCGCGCGGCCGAACTGGCGCGCGGTGTGCGGCAGGACCGCCGCCAGCATCGCGCCGTCGCGCACGTGCAGGTGCCAGTCGTCGGGGCGGGCGAGCGTAAGAGTCGTGGGGGTGGAAGCGTTCATGGCTAGTCTGATACGTGATGCGCGGTGGGGTCGACACAGGCAACCATCGGGCAACCAGCGGGCATGGCGATGGCAAGGCGTCGCGCGCACACGACAGCCAACCCCGGCGCACACGCTTGTCCCGCAACGCTTTCGCGCAGGGCGGGAAAGCATCCGACAAATTTCGTATTGGCGCGCCGCAGCCCGGTGATATGCTTGGAAAATCATCATTGTACCGGGTCATGCTGACAGATTCGGGCCGTCTCGGCCCGGCATTGCCCGCGGCATCACAGCTTCAGACAGCATCAGACACGCGCCATGTGCCAACTTCTCGGAATGAACTGCGCCGCGCCGACGGACGTCACGTTCTCCTTCACCGGATTCGCGGCGCGCGGTGGCGCCACCGACCACCACGCCGACGGCTGGGGGATCGCGTTCTTCGAGGACAAGGCCTGCCGTCTCTTCATCGACAACGAGGCGTCGGCGCGCTCGCCCATCGCCGAGATGGTCAAGCGCTATCCGATCAAGTCGCGCAACACCATCGCGCATATCCGCAAGGCCACCCAGGGCGGCTGCTCGCTGGAGAACAGTCACCCGTTCCAGCGCGAACTGTGGGGCCGTCACTGGATCTTCGCGCACAACGGCGACTTGCAGGATTTCAATCCCGTTCTCACCGACGTCTATCAGCCAGTCGGCACCACCGACAGCGAGCGCGCCTTCTGCCTGCTGCTGCAAGGTTTGCGCAAGGCGTTTCCGGGCTCGCAGCCGCCGCTCGACGAGTTGTTCGCCGCGCTCGAAACGCTCACTCGCGAGATCACGCAGTTTGGCGTGTTCAATTTCCTGATGTCGAACGGCCAGGCGCTTTTCGCGCACTGCTCGACGCATCTGCACTATCTGGTGCGCCGCTGGCCGTTCTCGACCGCGCATCTGGTGGACGCCGACGTGTCGATCGACTTCGCGAAATACACCACGCCTGAAGACCGCGTGGCCGTGATCGCCACCGCCCCGCTCACCGACAACGAAGTCTGGACCCGCTTCGCCCCCGGCGACCTGCTGATGTTCCAGCACGGCGAGGTGATCGCGCAGACGCGCGTGCCAGTGCCGCAAAAGGTGCTCGACAAGCTGAACAACCCGTCGCTGGACGCGTCCGCGAGCGCATCGCGCGTTTCGCCGTGCGCGCAGCAGCCGGGCGAAGTCGATGCGGAAGCCGTCGCCGCCTTGCAGAGCTGGGGCGAATAAGGCTGCCTGCAAACCAGATTGCCGGATAAAAAAAGCCGCGCAAGCCCATGGGCTGCGCGGCTTTTTCGTTGCTGGCGCCACGTTCCGCAGAACGCAGCGTGCAACGGCCTCAGTGCAAGAATCAGTGCAGGATCTTGGCGAGGAAATCCTTCGCGCGGTCCGACTTAGGATTGGCGAAGAAGTCGTCCTTGCGGTCGTCTTCGACGATCGCGCCCTGGTCCATGAAGATCACGCGGTGCGCGACCTTCTTCGCAAAGCCCATTTCATGCGTCACGCACATCATGGTCATGCCTTCCTGGGCCAGCTCAACCATCACGTCGAGCACTTCGTTGATCATCTCGGGATCGAGCGCCGAGGTGGGTTCGTCGAACAGCATTGCGACCGGATCCATCGACAGCGCGCGTGCAATCGCCACGCGCTGCTGCTGACCGCCCGAAAGCTGGCCGGGGAATTTATCGGCATGAGCGCGCAGGCCGACGCGATCGAGCAACTTCAAGCCCTTTTGCGTGGCTTCGTCCTTGCTGCGGCCGAGCACCTTGATCTGCGCAAGCGTGAGATTTTCGGTGATCGACAGATGCGGGAACAGCTCGAAGTGCTGGAACACCATACCCACCTTCGCGCGCAGCTTCGACAGATTGGTGCGCTTGTCGCCCACCGACTGGCCGTTCACGAGGATCTCGCCCTGCTGGAACGGCTCGAGTCCGTTGACGGTCTTGATGAGCGTGGACTTGCCCGAGCCCGACGGCCCGCACACCACCACCACTTCACCCTTTTTCACTTCCGTCGTGCAGTCGGTCAGCACCTGGAACTGGCCGTACCACTTCGAAACGTTCTTAATTGAAATCATCTTGCGACCTTTTTCTGAAGTCCTTTCACAAGGCTCGACGCGATCACGCAGATCACGAAATAGCATGCGCCCGCGAACAGTACCATCTCGACCATCGTTCCGTCACGATCGCCCACATTGGTGGCCGTGCGGAAGAAGTCGGCGAGACTGATGACATAGACGAGCGACGTGTCCTGAAAGAGCACGATGGCCTGCGTGAGCAACAGCGGCACCATCGCGCGAAACGCCTGCGGCAGCACCACGTACTGCATCGCCTGACCATAACGCATGCCCAGCGCGAACGACGCGTTGACCTGCCCGCGCGGCACCGCCTGGATGCCCGCGCGAATGATCTCCGAATAATACGCGGCCTCGAACAGCGAGAACGCGATCATCGCGGAAGCCAGGCGAATGTCGATATCGGCCGAGAGACCCAGCAGATTCTGCAACACCTGCGGCACGATCAGGAAGAACCACAGCAGCACCATCACCAGCGGGATCGAGCGGAACACCGTGACATAGCCCTTGGCGAACCATTCGAGCGGCTTCACGCCCGACAGTCGCATGAGCGCGAGCAGCGTGCCCCACAGAATGCCTACGACGATCGCGCAAACCGTGATCTTGAAGGTGACGATGGCGCCGGTCCACAAGGTAGGCAGCGCGCCCGGAATACCGCTCCAGTCGAAATGATGCATCACTTGCCTCCGATATAGCCGGGCAGCCGGGTCTTTGCTTCGACCCAGCGCATCAGCGTCATGACGATCAGATTGATCAGCACGTAGGCGAGCGTGACCGCAATGAACGACTCATAGGTTTGCGCCGTGTAGTCGACGAGCTGGCGCGCCTGCGCGGACAGATCGAGCAGACCGATGGTGGACGCGACCGCCGAGTTCTTGAAGATGTTCAGGAATTCGGACGTGAGCGGCGGCACGATGATGCGGTACGCAACCGGCAGGAGTACGTAGCGATACGTCTGCCACTGCGTCAAGCCCATCGCGAAACCGGCGGCGCGCTGGCCGCGCGGCAGCGCGTTGATACCCGAGCGCACCTGCTCGCACACGCGCGCGGCAGTGAAAAAGCCCAGGCAGATCACCGACGCCGAGAAGAACTGCACACCCGGCGGCAGTTGCTTGAACGCATTGCCAAGCGACGGCGGCACGAGTTCCGGCAGCACGAAGTACCAGATGAAGAACTGCGCGATGAGCGGGATATTGCGGAAGATCGCCACGTACACCGTGCCGACGCCCGCGAGGAAACGGTTCGGCATTGTGCGCAGCACGCCGAAGAACGAGCCGACGACAAGCGCGATGACCCACGCGCACAGCGACACCGACACCGTCACCCACAGGCCCGAAATCAGCCAGCCGAGGTAAGTGGTCGGTTCGCCCGTCGAGACCGGGCTGAGCAGAATGCCCCAGTTCCAGTGATAGGACATGAAGAGACTCCAACAAAAAGAACGGAAGAAGCGCCGCTTTTTCGTGCGCTTCTTCCGTCCTGTGTTACACGCTGATCAGGTTTTTAAGGCCTGGATCAGTCGATAGCCTTGTCGTTCGGGCTCTTGTAGAGCGCCTTCATGTCGTCGCTTTCCGGAAAGTTCAGGTTGAGACCCTTCGGCGGAATCGGCGATTCGAACCACTTCTTGTAGATCGCGTCGGCTTCGCCCGAGGTTTCGACCTTGGCGATCGCGTCGTCGGCGACCTTCTTGAACTCGGGGTCGTTCTTGCGCAGCATGCAGCCGTACGCTTCACGCGATTGCGCCGTGCCGACGATCACGAAATCGCCCGGATTGTTCGACTTGGCGCGCTCGCCCGCGAGCAGCGCGTCGTCCATCATGAATGCCACCGCGCGGCCCGTGGAGAGCGTCATGAACGACTCGCCATGATCCTTCGCGCTGATGATGTTCATGCCCAGGTTCTTGTCCTGGTTCATCTTGCGCAGCAGACGCTCCGACGTGGTGCCCGCCGTCGTCACGACGGTCTTGCCCTTGAGGTCGGCGAAATCCTTGATGCCCGAATCTTTCTTCGTCATCAGGCGCGTGCCGATCACGAAAATCGTGTTCGTGAAGGCCGCTTGCTGCTGACGCTCGGCGTTATTCGTGGTCGAGCCGCATTCGATGTCGATCGTGCCGTTCTGCACCAGCGGAATGCGGTTCTGCGACGTGATCGGCACCATCTTGACCTTGAGGTTAGGCATATTCAGCTTAACCTTGACCGTCTCGACGATTTTCATCGCGAAGTCCTGCGAGTAGCCGATCACATTCTGCTTGTCGTCGTAGTACGAAAACGGAATCGACGATTCGCGGTGACCCAGCGAAATGACACCGGTGTCCTTGATCTTTTTGAGCGTCCCCGAGTCCTGCGCGTGTGCACCGACGGCGACCAGTCCGAGGGTGGCGAGAACGAGCGCGGCCTTTTTGAATTTCATCTGTGATCTCCTTCTTGGCATGGATCGGGGCCAGTGTAGCAAAGTAATTTTATTGAAAGAATAAAGGCCGACCCTGGCGTTGCAAGGACGCACAAGGCGCGTTAAAGCATGCTTGCGTGGCGCATGAAAGTACCCTTTCTGAAGCCTTTTTCACACGTTTTTCACAGTACAAATGCAAAACGGGCGGCCCCTTGTGGGGACCGCCCGTCAGCCGCCGGAGATAGCCGGCGGCGCAATTTTTACCGCTTCGCGATGACGCGACGCGCAATTGGCGCGCCGCTATCGATCAGGGGTACAGACCGCGCATTTCGCGCGCCATCAGGATGCGCTTACATGCGACGATAAACGCTGCGGTACGCATCGACACGCCCTGCTCGCTCGACACTTGCCAGACCGCCGTGAACGCTTCGCGCATGACGCGTTCGAGACGTTCGTTAATTTCGCCTTCGGTCCAGAAGAAGCTCGAGAAGTCCTGCACCCACTCGAAGTACGAAACGGTCACGCCACCCGCGTTCGCCACCACGTCCGGAATCACGAGAATGCCCTTGTCGTGCAGGATGTCGTCGGCCGCCGTGGTGGTCGGGCCGTTCGCGCCTTCCACGATGATCTTCGTGCGGATCTTGCCCGCGTTGTGTTCCGTGATCTGGTTTTCCAGCGCGGCCGGAATCAGGATGTCGGTTTCGATGGTCCAGAATTCGTCGTTGCCGAGCATGTCGGCACCAGCGAAGCCTGCCACGCCGCCCGTCTTCGCAACGTGCTCGAGCAGCGCGTCAGCGTCGATACCGGTCGACTTGTAGAGCGAACCCGTGTGGTCCTGCACCGCGACAAGCTTCGAGCCGGCTTCCTGGAACAGACGCGCAGCGATGCCGCCGACGTTACCGAAACCCTGCACGGCGATACGTGCGCCTTCGATCGACAGACCCTTGCGACGCGCCGCTTCGCAGCCGACCACGAACACGCCGCGGCCCGTAGCTTCGCGACGGCCGAGCGAGCCGCCCAGCGAGATCGGCTTGCCGGTCACGACGCCGGTGGACGTCTGGCCCTGGTTCATGGAGTACGTGTCCATCATCCATGCCATGATCTGCTCGTTCGTGTTGACGTCCGGCGCAGGAATGTCGGTGTTCGGTCCGATGATGATGCCGATTTCGCTGGTGTAACGGCGTGTCAGGCGCTCAAGCTCACCACGCGAAAGCGTGCGCGGATCGACGCGGATACCGCCCTTCGCACCGCCGTACGGCACGTTCACAGCAGCGTTCTTCACCGACATCCACGCGGACAGCGCCATCACTTCGGACAACGTAACGTCCTGGTGATAACGCACGCCGCCCTTGCCGGGACCGCGCGACACGTTGTGTTGCACGCGATAGCCTTCGAAGTGAGCAACGGTGCCGTTATCGAGTTCGATCGGGCAATCGACAATCAGAATGCGCTTCGGACGCTTGAGCGTCTCGAGCCAGCGCGACAGCGAGCCGAGATACGGCGCGACGCGATCCACCTGACGGAGATAGTTGCCCCACGGGCCGAGCGCGTCGGCGTGAAGGTAGGAAGGAACCGAAGACACTGCAGACTGCGATTGGGAAGACATGAACGCTCCAAGCGATCGAACAAGTGGGTGCAATTGTCAGAAAACGCCTTCACGAACGCCAATGCCGTTTGTTCATCACGTTATGCTTTTCATGCATAACGTTCGATAAATCGAAAGAACGTGTCGCGGGAAGCCAGGAGTGGCGGGCCTGAGCGGGTTCGCGCGGTCTGCGGCAACACGCCGCAATGATTGTTACGGGGCGCGCAAAACAGCAGTGCGCCAATGAAAACGGGCATGGCGGCTTTCGCCACCATGCCCGTTCTCGCAGCAGGGTCGTCTCGATGCGGTGTTCTCGCGCATCTACCCGCGCGCGATTTCCTGGCTCACGGCGTCCCAGAGTGCGCGCACCAGCGCTTCGCGAGCGTCGTCGCCCTGCGAAGCGAGCTTGTCGCGGTAGAGGCGAATTTCCATGTCGAGCGTGAACTGGCCTTCGGGCGCGCCGCGCGTGCCGCGATCAAGCCGGATCAGCTTGCCTTGCGCGACGGCTTCTTCCACGGCACTGTGCGGCAGGAACGCGATGCCATGGCCAGCCTGCGTCATCGCCTTGAGGCCTTCGGCCATGTCGGTTTCGTAGACGCGGTCCAGATAGAGCCGCGTCGGCGCATTGGCGACGATCACCTCGGTCATGCGGCCAAGATAGGCGTTGGGCGTGTAGGAGAGATAGGGCGTGGGCGCGTCGGGCGTGCCCGGCAGCGTGTAGCGGGCACGGCCGGCGCGCTGCGGCGCCGAATACGGGCTGATCGATTCGATGCCGAGCGTGAGCGTGTCGTAGCGCGCCGGATCGAGCGTCACCGGATGGCTCGGATGGTGGTAGCCCATCACCAGATCGCAGCCGCCTTCCACCAGCGACAGCACGGCATCGTGCACATTTAGCGCGCGCAAACGCGTATGGATGCGGCCGAGTTGCGCCTCGATGCGCTGCAGCCAGCGCGGGAAATACGTGAGCGAAAGCGTGTGCGGCACCGCAAATTCAATCGTCGCGGCGGGCGTGGCCGTGTGGCCGCGCAACACCGTGCGCGCTTCGTGGAACTGCGACAGCATCGCCAGCGCCTGCTCGTAGAACACCTGGCCCGCCGACGTCAGGCGCGTGGGATAAACCGAACGATCGATCAGTTCAGTGCCGAGCCACGCTTCGAGCGCCTGGATGCGGCGCGAGAACGCCGGCTGGGTGACGTGGCGCATCTCAGCGGAGCGGCTGAAACTATGCGTTTCCGCGAGCGAAACGAAGTCTTCGAGCCATTTGAGTTCCATGCGGTATCAGGGAGCAGATGAGAAGTCCGCATTCTAGGCCCGCGCGCCCCAGCCTGACACAGCGACAGCGCAATTCTGACGGGCAGCGCACCATCGGCGCGTTCTGGCCGCTTAACTTGCCCTTTAACTCGCCGATTGCATTGCCGGTTCGTTCGACGTTTCGCTCAGCGCCTGTTGCAGCGCCGCCAGCACGCCGCTCCAGTCGCCAAGCGTGGTCTGCCGGAACACTCGCGCCGACGGATACCAGGCCGAATCCTCGCGCCCCATGCCCCAGCGCCAGTCGGGCTGCGCGGCCAGCAACACCCAGACCGGTTTGCCCAGCGCGCCCGCGAGATGCGCGACCGAGGTATCGACGGTGATGACCAGATCGAGGTTCTCGATCAGCGCAGCCGTGGCGGCGAAATCGTGCAGTTCGTCGCCGATTGCATGCAGCGGCCAACGGCCCGCTATATCGGCGAGTTGGCTCGCGCCTGGGCCCTTCTGGATCGCGAACCAGGCGTTGCCTTCGAGCGCGGCGAGCGGCAGCAAGGTCGTGAGCGGCACCGAGCGGAACGCATCGAAGTGATGGCGCGGATTGCCGGCCCACACGAGGCCGATGCGCCGCTTCGCGCCGGGTGAAAGCACTGCCAGCCGCTCGCGCCAGCTCGCCGTCTGTGCCGCCGCGGCGTGCATATAGGGCGTCGCGGCGTAGATCGGCTGGCCCGGGAATTTGAGCGGCAGGCTCATCACATCGCACCAGTAGTCGTAATTGGCGGCGATGGCCTCGTCACTGGGCGGAGCATCGAGCACGCGCCCGACACCCGGCACCGTCGCGACGAGCGAGGCCAGTTCCGGCGCGACCCATGCATCGACGCGCGCACCCATGGCGGCTGCGAGGCCCGCGTAGCGCACGAACTGGATCTGGTCGCCCACGCCCTGCTCGCGTGCGATCAGGAGACGCTTGCCCGCCAGCGGCTCGCCTTGCCATTCGGCGCAGGGCAGCTTGCGATAATTGCCCTTGGCGAGCGACGTGGTCTTGCGGTTCTCGAACAGCGGCCAACCCTGGTCGTACTCGCCGCGCCGCAGCAGCAACATGCCGATCTGGAACTGTGACTCGGGCAGACCGGGGTTGAGTTCGAGCGCGCGCCGGTAGTGAATTTCCGCTTCGTCGTAACGCGCGAGCGCCGTGAAAGCGAACGCGAGATTGTTCACCGCGCCCGCCGCGTCGGGCTGGAGCGCCGCCGCGCGCTGATAGAGGGGAATGGCCTCCTCATAGCGATGGACCGCGTCGTACACGTAGCCCAGTTCGAAATGGGCGCTCGCGTTGTCGGGTTCGCGCGCCACCACGCGCTCAAAGCAAGCCGCCGCTTCGACGTGTTCCTTCGCCGCGCGCAGGAGCCTGCCGAGATGCATGAGCGTCGAGGTGTCGTCCGCGCCGAGCGCACGCGCCTCGCGATACTGCGCGATGGCCTCATCGGTCAACTGAGACTTTTCGAGCGCGCGCCCCAGATTGAAGGCGAAATGCGCCGACTGCGGCTCCAGTTCGCGCGCGCGCCGATAGTGCTGCTGCGCGCCCGCAAGGTCCGCAAGGTCCGCAAGCTCCATCAAGGCGTTCGCGAGATTGTTGTGGGCGTTGGCGAAATCGGGCGCCTGCTCGATCGCTTTGCGCTGGAACGCCGCCGCGCCGGACTGGTCGTTCAGCCGCGCGGCCACGACGCCGCGGTTGCTCAGGCATTCGGCGTCGTGAGGCGCGAGCGCCAGCGCGCGGTCCATGAGCGACGCAGCCCCTGCAATATCGCCGCGATCCATCGCAAGCACGCCCAGGTAGTGCTGCGCCGCGGCGCAGTTGGGATCGTGCGCGAGCGCGCGCTCGTATTGCATCTGCGCGGCGTCGCGGCGGCCCGCGCGATGTTCGGCGAGACCGGCTTCGACCAGCACGGAGGGATCGAATGCAGCTGCGGAAGGGGAAGAAGCGGAGTCGTGGTTCATGCGGGTCGCCTGGCAGGAGGCAGCCAACGCTGCCGACCTTCCCACGGTATCGCCGTCGCTCACCAAAGTCTGTCAGATCAGTCCGAAAACCGCGCCATCCCCGGCCCTACACGAACCACAGTGCGCCGCCCGGATTGCCGCCCGGGCGCTGTCAGCGTGGTGATAAAATACCAGGCTCCCTCCGGTTCCTTTCTGATCGTAACGTCAGCCGTTACGTCCCCATCATGTCCGACACTCGTCCCGATACCCTCTTCGCGCTCAACGCGCTCTCCCCGCTCGACGGTCGCTATGCGTCGAAAACCGAAGCCCTGCGCGAATGGCTCTCGGAAGCCGCCTTCATGCGCAACCGCGTGACCGTGGAAATCCACTGGCTGATCGCGCTGTCGCAAGCCGGCTTCGCGGAAGTGCCGCGTTTCTCGGAAGCGTCGGAGCAGTTCCTGCTCAAGCTCGCCGAGAACTTCACGGCGCACGACGCCGCGCGCATCAAGGACATCGAGCGCGTGACGAACCATGACGTGAAGGCGGTCGAATACTGGCTCAAGGAATCGGTGAAGGGCCAGCCGGAACTGGAGCGCGCGAGCGAATTCATCCACTTCGCCTGCACCTCGGAAGACATCAACAACACCTCGCACGGCCTGATGATTGCCGGTGCGCGCGAACACGTGATCCTGCCGGCGCTGCGCTCGGTGTACGAGCGTCTCGTCAAGCTCGCGCACACGCATGCCGATCAGCCGATGCTCTCGCGCACGCACGGCCAGCCCGCCAGCCCGACGACGCTCGGCAAGGAAATCGCCAACGTCGCGGCGCGTCTGGCGCGTGCGATCCAGCGCATCGAGAAGGTCGAACTGCTCGGCAAGATGAACGGCGCGGTCGGCAACTTCAACGCGCATCTGTCGGCGTATCCGGAATTCGACTGGGAAGCGTTCTCGAAGGAAGTCGTCGAACAGCGTCTGAAGCTCACCTTCAACCCGTACACGATCCAGATCGAGCCGCACGACTACATGGCCGAACTGTTCGACGCCATCGCGCGCGCGAACACGATCCTGCTCGACCTCGACCGCGACGTGTGGGGCTACATCTCGCTCGGCTACTTCAAGCAGAAGACCAAGGCTGGCGAAATCGGCTCGTCGACCATGCCGCACAAGGTCAACCCGATCGACTTCGAAAACTCGGAAGGCAATCTCGGTCTGGCCAACGCGACGCTACGCCACCTCGCCGACAAGCTGCCGGTTTCGCGCTGGCAGCGCGACCTGACCGACTCGACGGTGCTGCGCAATATCGGCGTCGCGCTCGGTTATTCGCTGCTTTCGTACGACGCGCTGATCCGCGGTCTGGACAAGCTCGAAGTGAACCCGCAGCGCCTGAACGAAGACCTCGACGCGACATGGGAAGTGCTGGCCGAGCCGGTGCAGACCGTCATGCGCCGCTTCGGCATCGAAAACCCGTACGAGCAGTTGAAGGAACTCACGCGCGGCAAGGGCATCACGCGCGAAGCGCTGCAGACGTTCGTGAGCGGTCTGGCGATTCCTGAAGACGCGAAGCAGCGTCTGATGGAAATGACGCCGGCGTCGTACACCGGCAAGGCTGCAGAGCTGGCAAAGCGCATCGCTTAAGCGTTCGCGTTTTTACTGCGCCGCATGAAAAAGGCGCGCCGTTCCAGGTGAACGGCGCGCCTTTTGTGTTTCTGCGGCAAGCGAAAAGCGTCGGCTGGATCAGCCTGCGCGGCGCGCTTCCAGTTGCTTGAGCACATCGTCGACGATCTGCTCGGGCGTGAGCTCGATGCTCACGATGATCGCTTCATCCGTGCCCGGCGCTTCGAGCGTGTCGAGCTGGCTTTGCAGCAGCGACGGATCGAAGAAGTGACCCGTGCGCGCACCAAGGCGCTCGTGCAGCACTTCGAACGAGCCCTTCAGATAGACGAAGCACACGTCGTGGTCGCCGCCGCGCAGGATGTCGCGGTACGAGCGCTTGAGCGACGAGCACGTGAACACGGCCGTCTCGTGCGCGTGCTGCTTTTCTTCGATCGCCACGCGGATCGTGCGCAGCCAGGGCCAGCGGTCGTCGTCGGTGAGGGGAATACCGTCGTGCATCTTCTTCTTGTTGGCTTCGCTGTGGAAAGCGTCGCCATCGGTGAAGGTGCACTTGAGGCGCTCGGCCAGCATTTCGCCGATGCGCGTCTTGCCGGCGCCCGACACGCCCATTGCAATCAGAATCATCTCTACTGCTCCTCATTCAGCGGCGCGCGGCGCCAATGCCCCGCTCCGCTTCACGCAAAATTACCTGTTACACCACTGCCGAGAGCGCGAACGTCAGTCCGAGGCCCAGCAGCGAAATGATGGTCTCCAGCAGCGACCAGGTCTTGAACGTCTGACCCACGGTCATGCCGAAATATTCCTTGATCAGCCAGAAGCCGCCGTCGTTGACGTGCGAGAAGATCAGCGAGCCCGAACCCGTGGCCAGCACGAGCAGTTCGGGCTTGACCGTCACACCCGCAGCCGTGGCGATCGGCGCGACGATGCCGCAAGCCGTCGTCATCGCCACCGTCGCCGAACCCGTCGCCAGACGAATCAGCGCGGCCACCAGCCAACCCAGCAGCAACGGGGACAGATGGGCCGTCTGCGCGAGATCGACGATCTGCTTCGACACGCCGCTGTCCATCAGCACGCGGCCAAAGCCGCCGCCTGCACCGACGATCAGCGTAATGCCCGCGATCGGCGCGAGACAGTCGCCGCAGAACTTCTGGATCTGCTCGCGGTTGAAGCCGCGCGACGCACCGAAGGTCCAGAAGCTTACCAGCACCGCAATCAGCAGCGCGACATCCGAAGTACCGATGAAGTGCAACAGACTGTTCGGCAGCGTCTTGGGCGTAAAGACCAGATCGGCCCACGAGCCGATCAACATCAGGATCACGGGCAGCAGGATCGTGAAGAGCGTGACGCCGAAGCTCGGCAGCTCGCTATCGGGCTTCGGGTCGGCCTTGCTCACGAATTGCGCGGCGAGCGGATTGTTCTCCGGCAGCTTGATGTGTCGGTGAATAAAGAGCGCGAACAGCGGACCGGCAACAATCGCCGTCGGAATGCCGACGATCAGACCATAGGCGATGGTCCGGCCGATATCGGCGTGATATGCCTGCACGGCCAGCAGCGCGGCCGGGTGCGGCGGAATCAGACCATGCACCACCGACAGACCCGCGACCATCGGCAGGCCGATCAGCAGCAGCGACTTGCCGGTACGTTTGGCGACGTTGAAGGCGATCGGAATCAGCAGCACGAAGCCCACTTCGAAGAACACCGGCAAGCCGACGATCACGGCAACGCACATCATCGCCCAGTGAATGTTCTTCTCGCCGAACCAGCGGATCAGCGTGGTGGCGATGCGCTCGGCACCGCCGGATTCGGCCATCATCTTGCCGAGCATCGTGCCCAGACCCACCACGATCGCGATGTGGCCGAGCGTATTACCGTTGCCGGTCTCGAACGACTTGACGATCTGATCCATCGGCATGCCGCTGGCAAGACCGAGCAGCAGAGACACGATGATCAGGACGAGAAACGGATAAACCTTCAGGCGCGTGATCATAAAGATCAGCGCAGCAATCGCGACGAGCGCGTAAATCAGCAGCGAACTGCCGTGGGCCACTCCCATGAGGCTCCTCTCCAGGTAGTTGTTCATTCCCTTCCGCGGCCACGCGGCGACGCTCATTGCGCTCCGGGCGGAAGGGGTCGGCCGTCGCCGGGCCGAGATTGTAGAGGTTATAACGGCTTTCGCGGTTGTCTGCGCGAAAGACGAGCGAGCCGCGCAAGCCGTACGCCCGATGGGCGAGGCCTGCGCGGCTCGTATTGAGTATCGGCGCTAAAGCACTGATCTGGCGCGCTAAATTCGGGGCGCGAACATCTTCTGAATCAGTTCACCGTGCGCGATGCTTAACGCACCGGACGCGACAGTTCGCTAGCGGCGCGCGCGAGGCGCGTCACTTCGGCCCAATCCTGGTTGGCGAGCGCGGCCTTCGGCGTGAGCCACGAACCGCCCACGCACACCACGTTCGGCAGCGCGAGGAAGTTGGTTGCGGTTTCGGCGCTGATGCCGCCCGTCGGGCAGAACTTGAGCGTCGGGAACGGACCGTGGAACGCCTGCAGCATGTTCAGACCGCCGGCCGGAACCGCCGGGAAGAACTTGACGATCTCGTAGCCGAGTTCCATCGCAACGATGATGTCGGTCGGCGTCATCACGCCCGGCAGCAGCGGCAGACCGGCGTCGAGCGAAGCCTGATGGATCTCGCGCGTCAGACCCGGCGAAACGCCGAACTGGGCGCCGGCCTTCTTTGCCAGCGCGCAGTGCTCGGGCTTCGTGATCGTGCCCACGCCAACGACGATATCCGGTGCGATCTGCGCAGCGCGCTCGATCGCTTCGAGACCCGCCGCCGTGCGCAGCGTGATTTCCAGCACCTTGACGCCACCCGCGTGCAGCGCGCGCGAAACGTGCTCACCCTGTTCGGACGTTTCGAATGCCAGCACCGGAATCACCGGGCCGAGGCGGACAATGTCGGCCACCGTGTTTGTTGCCATGTTCAGGCTCCTTGATGATGAATTCAGTTCGTCGCGTGGGCTGCGGCAGGAATCGATGCGGCATGAGCAGGCGTCTCGCCGACCAGCGGGCCAAACACCGTCGCACCCAGTTCCGCCGGTGCCGCCGCGGCGCGGAACACGCCGAACAGCTCACGGCCGAAGCCCACTTCGTTGCTTTCCTGATGCGCGGGCAGCGCGACCGGGCGCGCGTCCCAATCGGCATCGTCCACTTCGACGTCGAGCACACCGGCGACCGCATCGATCACGATCGTATCGCCATCGCGCACCTTGCCGATCGGACCGTGCAGCAGCGTTTCCGGCGAGACGTGGATCACGGCGGGCACCTTGCCCGACGCGCCCGACATGCGACCGTCGGTCACGAGCGCCACATGGAAGCCCTTGTCCTGCAGCACGCCAAGCAGCGGCGTGAGACGGTGCAGCTCCGGCATGCCGTTGGCGCGCGCGCCCTGGAAGCGCACGACGGCGACGAAATCGCGTTCGAGCTCGCCGCGATCAAAAGCTTCCTGCACGGCTTCCTGCGAATCGAACACGATTGCCGGCGCGCGCACGGTGCGATGATTGGGCGCGACCGCCGAAATCTTGATGACGCCACGGCCCAGACGCCCCTGCATCAGACGCAGACCGCCGTCCGGCTGGAACGGCTCGGGCAGCGGGCGCAGCACGGCGGTATCAGCGCTCTTCTCCACCGCCGGCACCCACGTGAGCTTGCCGTCGAGCAGCTTCGGTTCATGCGCGTAGTGGCGCAGGCCCTCGCCCGCCACGGTCTTGACGTCTTCGTGCAGCAAACCGCCATCGAGCAGTTCGCGCACGAGGAAGGCGATGCCGCCCGCCGCGTGGAAGTGGTTCACGTCGGCCTTGCCGTTCGGATAGACGCGCGCGAGCAGCGGCACCGACGCCGAGAGTTCGTCGAAATCGTTCCAGTCGATCAGGATGCCCGCCGCGCGGGCCATCGCCACCAGGTGCAGCGTGTGATTGGTCGAGCCGCCCGTCGCCATCAGCGCGACGATGCCGTTGATCACGGCCTTTTCGTCGACCACATGGCCGATCGGCGTGTAGTTGCCGCGCTCGACGGTCAGTTCGAGCACACGGCGCGCGGCGGCAGCCGTGAGTTCGTCGCGCAGCGGCGTATGCGGATGGATGAACGCCGAGCCCGGCAGATGCAGGCCCATGACTTCCATCAACATCTGGTTGCTATTGGCCGTGCCGTAGAACGTGCAGGTGCCGTGGCCGTGGTACGCAGCGGCCTCGGATTCGAGCAGCGCCTCGCGGCCGCACTGGCCGGTTGCGAACTGCTGGCGCACCTTGGCTTTGTCGTCGTTCGAAATGCCCGTGGTCATCGGACCGGCCGGCACGAAAATGGTCGGCAGATGGCCGAACTGCAGCGCGCCGATCAGGAGACCCGGCACAATCTTGTCGCACACGCCCAGGCACAGCGCCGCGTCGAACATATTGTGCGTGAGCGCGACCGCCGTGCTCATCGCGATCACTTCGCGCGAGAACAGCGACAGCTCCATGCCCGCATTGCCCTGCGTGATGCCATCGCACATCGCCGGCACGCCGCCCGCAAACTGCGCGACGCCGCCGCCTTCGCGAGCGGCCTTCTTGATGATCTCGGGAAAATCCTTGTAGGGCGCGTGCGCCGAGAGCATCTCGTTATAGGACGAGACGATGCCGATGTTCGGTTCGCGGATCGCCTTGATGGCGAACTTGTCGCGCCCTTCGAGACCGGCGAAACCGTGCGCGAGATTGGCGCAGGAGAGCGCGCCACGCGCCGGGAAACGGTCCTGAGCCGCAGCGATGCGCGCGAGATAAGCCTCGCGGGTCGGCTTGCTGCGCTCGATCACGCGCTGCGTGACCTTCATCAATTGCGAATGCGGGGAAACCATCGAATCTCCTTCCTTTTTATCTCGCGGGGACGCTCGGGGACACATCACGCGGTCCAGGCAGCGATGGCGCGATGTTAGTAGAAAAACTACACGCTAGCAATCCCGGTTTTGCCCTGGTGCGGTATGCGGCATTTACTTCAAAAGCCTTTATACAAGGCGCCACAACGAAACTGCGCGCAAACTCCAATTGCGTTGCGAAAGCGATTCTTGTAGTTTTTGTACATCGACATCGATCCGCTATAGTCCTCCGATCTTTCAGCATAGTGCGAGTTTCCTGATGCTGCTGTCCCAGGTGAAAGCCATTCGCGAGCAATTGCGCCCATCCGAGCGCAAACTCGCCGATTACATTCTCGAAGCGCCGCGCGAACTGCTCGACCTTTCGATGACCGAAGTCGCGCAACGCGCAGGCGTGAGCCAGCCGACCATTGCGCGCTTCTGCCACGCGCTCGGGTTCTCGGGCTTTCGCGAATTCAAGATCCGACTCGCCCAGGCTGTGGCCGGCGACCTGCCCACCGGACTGCCCGCCGTCTATCGCGATGTGCGCCCCGACGAACCCGTGCCGGGCGTGGCGGCCAAAGTGCTAGATCGCACCATCGGCGCGCTGATTCAGGTGCGCAATAATCTCTCCACGGATGCGCTGGGCGCCGCCATCGCCCTGCTCGCGCGCGCCTCGCGCATCGAGTTTTATGGCGCGGGCGGCTCGGGCATCGCCGCGCAGGACATGCAGCACAAGTTCTTTCGCCTGGGCATGCCAAGCGTCGCTTACTCCGACCCGCACACTTTCTTGATGTCGGCGGCACTGCTCGGACCGGGCGACGTAGTGGTGGCCATCTCGAATACCGGGCGCACGCGCGACGTGGTGGACGCGGCGCGCACCGCGCTTGATCGCGGTGCCAAGGTCATCGCAATTACGCACGGCACCTCGCCGCTCGCACGCCTTGCGAGCGTGGGCCTGCACGCCAATGTCGACGAAGACACCGATGTCTTTTCGCCGATGACCTCACGCACCTCGCATCTTGCTATCGGCGACATCCTGGCCGTGGGCGTTGCGCTACAACGCGGGCCAGAACTGGCCGAAAAACTCGCCGACGCCAAGGACATCATCGCGCGGCGCAGGCTCGATCCCAACGGTTGAAGCGCAGCGCGCAATCTGCGCGGCCAACAAAAAAGCGGACACCCCTAAGGGAGTCCGCTTTTGCGCTCGAGCCGAAAGGCCGAGCGAATACCGAAGAAGATCTGGCGGAAGCGGTCAGACTGCACCGCTTCCTGCCGTCAGGCGCTTACCACTGGTAGGACATACCACCGCCCCACGTAGCGCCACCGCTCGTGCTGTAACCGGCACCCATCTTGACCTTCAGGTTCTGGGTCACACGTGCCGACACACCCAACGCCGTGGCCTGGTAGCCCTGGAAGTTGGCGGTACCGACACCCACCGCGATGGTCTTGCCCTGATCGACATCCGGGATCATGGTGAGCGCAGTAGCTGCCGCAACGCCGCTGTAGGCATTACGCGCCACCGAGTTCATGCCAGTCTGGAGCGAGTTCAAACCGCTCTGGAGCTGACCCATGTTCGCCGCATCGGTCGGGTTGACGCCGTTCGCCACATTGGTAATGCGACGTTCGTTGCCTTCCGAGCCCACGGACACGGTGTTGTCCTCGCTTGCGACCGAGTTTGCACCCAGCGCGACCGAGTTGTTGCCCGTGGCCTGCGCCTTGTCGCCGATCGCCGTCGAGTTCGTACCCGAAGCAATTGCACCACCGCGATGGCATTCACACCCGATGCTATAGCCCTCATGCCAATAGCATTCGAGTTATTGCCTGTAGCGAGTGCGCCATATCCAAGAGCAGTAGACTGGACGGCCGACGCAGTCGAGGACGTGCCCAACGCGAAAGCCCCATTCCCGAAGGCCGACGAGCCAGAACCGACCGCTACAGCACCCGTACCCATCGAGAGAGCCTGTGCGCCAATAGCAACGCCTGCGCCGACTGTCGAAGTCGCCGCCTGCCCAATCGCCACATTCCCGGTAAGAGGCGTGGCATACGCAGCGTCGCTGCCGTCGGCCGGCCCGGCAACCTGAATCCAGGGATTTGACGTACTCGAATCACCGACGGCGCCCGTCGCGCCCAATAGTGCAGGTTTGCTGCTGGCAACCAGTTGATTGTTCACGGCCTTGAGGGCCGTCTGTGTGCTGGTTTCCAGATTGTTCACTGCCGACAGCATGTTCGTCGACGTTTGACTCAACTGGGCTACAGTCGCCGCGTCGCTCGGATCGATGCCAGTGGCTACGTTAGTGATTCGACGAGTGAGATTTTGCGACGAGTCGCCAACAGAGATGATGTTAGGCGTGTTCGCAACTGAACCAAGACCGATCGCAACTGAACCCAAGGAAGTGGATTTTGCGGCGACACCCGAACCGTAACCGCCAATATACGGGTTACCCGCGGCCACCGCATTCTGCATCTGCGACACGTTGACCGCGTCGGTGGGCGCCACGCCATTGGCGATGTTCGACAGGACAACCGGAGCATGGCCAGCACCAGCGCCGCCCAGCGTGACCGAATTCTTCGACGTGCCGTCATACGCCACAAACGCATTCGTGACGTTGCCCGATGCATCCGTGTTCGCACCCAACGCGTACAGCTGCGAGCCGTTCACTGCGTCAGCGCTCGCGGCCGTCAGACCACCATTGGCCACGTTCGTCAGCGTGACCGGTGCATGGCCCGAGCCACCCAGCGTCACCTTGTTTAGCGACGAGGTGTCATACTTCACTACGTTGCCTGAAGACGTACCAGTAGCGCTGTTCAACGCAGCAAGGGCTGAGCCGACATCGCTGTACGTGCCGCCGCCCACCGCGTAGGACGGAGCTACAATCGAGCCGTTAGTGCTCACCGTAGCGCCTGCACCCAGCGCCTTCGTCACGCCCTTGAGTTGCGAAACGTTCACAGCGTCATTGTCGTTTTGGCCTGCGGCCATGTTCACGACGCGGCGCGTATTGGCCTGAGCCGCGGTACCGTCGCTACCCACCGACACCGTATTCGCCAGGTTCGCCACGGATCCAGAGCCCAGAGCAACCGAATTCGATGTCGTAGCCTTCGCCTTTAGGCCAATCGCCACAGCACTGGCAACAGATGCGACCGCGCTTCCCCCAAAAGCGATCGAATCGTCGCCAATCGCCGTACTGGAGTAGCCGATTGCCGAGCTACCGGCGCCGGTCGCCGAGGCATAGACACCGCTCGCCACGCTATCCTCGCCGGTCGCCAGGGCGTGAAAGCCCGTTGCCGTCGAATAGACAGCGCCCGCCGTCGCACTACTGCCCAATGCAGTTGCCTGCGTGAATGCAAAAGCGCTCGAACCGACGGCAGCCCCATATCCGTCACTTGCTTTTGACTGGAAGCCAATCGCAACGGTACCCTGCCCGTTGGCGGTTGCACCGTTGCCTAACGCCGTCGCGCCGTCGTTCCATGAGTAGTAATTCGAGCCACCGCGGCTCGCGTACGCGCCGTCGCCCACTGCGGTGTCCAGATTGGAGACGACTGCGCTGGCGCCCGTGCCTGCCTGGTAGGCGTGGGCCTGCGCGGCTGCGCCGAGTGCTGCGATAGCAAATGCAATCGACTTTGCGGCCCTGCCCGAATCCCACGACAGGCCCTTGGCGGTTTCAGCGCCCATATGGGCCGCCGTCGTGGCGCCAAACGCGTCGGCCACTATCAGGCGTGCGCTGCGACTCTTCTTGCCGCATGCTGTCGCATTTTCCTGCACCGCTACCCATGTCCCCGTGGACTCGTTCCAGACTGATCTGTATGTCTTGTTCATGCTTTAGCTTTGCCCTGATTAAAGACGAGTGACGAAACACTTATCGAGGCGGCGTCATTAGGCCGCCCGCGTCAACAAACGCAATCGAATTAACCAATCAATCTTGAGATAAATCTGTCGGAATTAAATTGGCCAATATGCGACGACACTCGGTACTCTATTAATCAGACCCCGCAAGCAACATAAGAGAACTCTTAAACAAAACTGCACTCACGAGCACTGTTTGCGGTAGCGCGGGCGAGACATTGCGGCCATCAGGCCAGACGCATGGCAACCCTCTTAATTTACAAAAATTCAATTGAGAACATTAAATAAATAGCTCCAACAAGCGATTCAGCCAGTCATAAGATTACAAAATAAATTCCACAAAATTACTTTCAAAAAGAAAAATCCTACGAATAAAATCAATTAACCCTACAATTAGCCTGATAATTTATATTTTTCATCCAATTTATGAGGGATATCTTTAACTCCATTCACGCATATTTTTCGACCTTCACACCTCCGATTTCATTGAAAATCCAGACTGACGGTGTTGTTCTAAAGCAACGCTAACCCTCCCGCTGTTTTGAGATTTTTCCTATACCGTCAGGGAAGTCAGCCAAATAGAATTTCATTGTCGGGAAACGCTGACACAGGGGCTGACTCTCCACGCCCCAAGGCCGTAACGCACATCCTCGCGCAGCGCACCTGTCCTTCGCGCTGGCGCCACTCTCATCGCGCCCCATCCGTTTCCTTGCCGCCAGGCGCTCTGCCTCCACTGTCACACCAAGGAAACTTGATGAACCGTCTATTGATCCTCGCCGTCGCCAGCCTGCTCGCGACTTCCGTTCTGGCTGCGTCAAAGCCCGCCTCGACCAGCGTTATTTCCGAAAGCCTTCAAGTCGAGCTGCTGGAACACCAGTGGACCCAGGCAGCCGCAAGCGGCGACCGCCCGGTGCTCAACGATTTACTGGACGATAAGTTCTTCGAAGTATTTCCAGGCGACGTACGACGCAGCAAGCGCGATCTGCTGGCCGCCGCCGCGCTGCCGCCCGGCGGCTCGCAGGTCCTGGAGGACGTGCACGTCCAGGTCCTCGACAACGTCGCCGTGGTCACGGGCATCAACCGCTATACGCCCGCGACGGGCTACAAGGCGATCGACTACCGCTTCACCGATGTATTTGTGAAACGTGAGGATGGATGGCGCGTGGCCGCTGCCCGTATGCTTCGCAAGGAAGCGGGCAGCGTGCGGGCCTGAGCGGCCCGGCGCGAAGAAAAATCAGGCGGGGATCAGAAAGGCTTGATGACGGCCAGCGCGACGGCGGCCAGCATGCCCAGCACGGGCAGCTCGTTGAACATGCGATACCACTTGTCGGAGCGGCGATTTTCGCCGCGTTCGAAGGTCTTCAAAAGACGTCCGCAATACGCGTGGTAGCCGATCAGCAGCACGACCACGCCCACCTTCGCATGAATCCATCCCTGGCCGCGCCCTATGCCCACCACGAGCCACAGCCACAGCCCGCATAACAGCGCGGGCACCGCGATCATCGTCATGAAGCGATAAAGCTTGCGCGCCATGATGAGCAGACGCTTCGTTGCCGCGGGCTCGGTTTCCATCGCGAGATTGACGAAGATTCGCGGCAGATAGAACAGACCCGCGAACCACGAAGCGATCAGCACGATGTGAAACGTCTTGACCCAGAGCATCGACATATTTTTCTTCTTCGATTGTTAAGCGAAGCGGCGGCGCAGAACGCGCCGCCAGCAGGACTTACTCCCGGCCCTCACCGTGGCCGAGCACCACGTACTTGAGCGAGGTCAGGCCTTCGAGTCCGACCGGGCCGCGTGCGTGCAGCTTGTCGTTCGAGATGCCGATTTCAGCGCCAAGGCCGAATTCGAAGCCGTCCGCAAAGCGCGTCGAGGCGTTGACCATCACGCTCGCGGAATCCACTTCGCGCAGGAAGCGCATCGCGCGGTCGTGGTCTTCGGTGACGATGGCGTCGGTGTGGTGCGAGCCGTAGTGGTTGATGTGCTCGACGGCCTGTTCGAGGTTGTCCACCAGCTTGATCGCCAGCACGGGCGCGAGGTATTCGGTACGCCAGTCTTCTTCGGTCGCATCGACGAGCGGACCGACGCCCGCATCCGCGAGAATCGAGCGCGCCGCGGCGTCCACGCGCAGTTCCACTTCCTTGTCGCGATAGAGTCGGCCCAACGGCGGCAGCACGTCATGCGCGATGCCGCGCGCGACCAGCAGCGTTTCCATCGTGTTGCAGGTGCCGTAGCGGTGCGTCTTGGCGTTGTCGCAAACGGTCAGCGCCTTGGCCAGATCCGCGCGATCGTCCACATACACGTGACAGATGCCGTCCAGGTGCTTGATCATCGGTACACGCGCTTCGTTGATCAGGCGCTCGATCAGGCTCTTGCCGCCGCGCGGCACGATCACATCGACGAACTCCGTCATGGTGATGAGCTTGCCCACCGCCGCGCGATCGGCCGTCTCGACCACCTGCACGGCGTCCTGCGGCAGACCCGCCGCCGCCAGCCCTTCGCCAATCAGCTTGGCCAGCGCCGTATTGCATTCGAGCGCTTCGGAGCCGCCGCGCAGGATCGTCGCATTGCCCGACTTCAGGCACAGCGCTGCCGCGTCGATGGTCACGTTCGGGCGCGACTCGTAGATGATGCCGATCACGCCGAGCGGCACGCGCATCTGGCCCACCTGGATGCCGCTCGGGCGGAACTTGAGGTTGCTGATCTCGCCGATCGGATCGGCCAGTGCCGCGACCTGGCGCAGCCCTTCCACCATGGTCTTGAGCGCCTTGTCCGAGAGCGTGAGGCGGTCGATGAACGCCGCGTCGTGGCCCTTTTCCTTCGCGCGCGCGAGATCGCGGGCGTTGGCATCTTTCAGCTGCTGCGTTTCGCGTTCGATGGCCTGCGCAACCGCTTCGAGCGCGGCGTTCTTCGAAGCCGTCGTGGCCCGGGCCATCGCGCGCGAAGCCTTGCGGGCGCGGCGGCCGAGGTCGGTCATGTACTGTTCGATATCCATGGTCTCTGTCGTGATGCGGCGTGCCCGGCTCAGGGCTTGGTCAGCCCGGCGAGGCGGTTCGGTTCAGGTTAGGTCGATTTTAAGGCCGGCGCGCGGGCTTTGCTGGGCGTGGCCTCGCGCGTGCGCGCTTGAACGGAAGCAGGAGTCGGCATCTCAGCCCGGCGAGCGTGAAGCTAGCCTGGCCTGCGTCCCGGCCCTGCGGTGCGCGGTCGGGCTGCGGCCGCCGCGGCTGCAGCCGCCGCTGGGCCAACTGGGGCGCCTGGCTGGGCACGGCCCGGCGCGCCGCCAGCGCGTACGCCCGCACCCGAGCCAGCATCGCGCGGCTCCGCCACCGTCATGGCGAGTTCGAACAGGCCGTCCCAGGCGTCGGGCGGCAACGCATTGCGCCAGTCGCCGCGCGCCTGCCCCGACAACCCCTTGACCTGCCGATCAAGACGCGCCGCCAGCGCGAGTCCACGCTCGAGCGTCGCTTCGCTCAGACGCGAAAGCGCCGGGCCAATCAGGCGCTCACGCGGACCCCAGACGCGGTTCTCACGCAGCAACACGGCAAGCGGCTTGCCGGCCGCAACGCCGCGCTTGATGCGCAGCAATGTGCGGACTTCTTCGACGACGGCCCACAGCACCAGCACGGCGGCTTCGCCCTCGCCTTCCAGCCCGTCGAGCATGCGCGTGAGGCGCCCGACATCGCCGGTCAGCATGGCTTCGTTGAGCTTGAACACGTCGTAACGCGCCACGTTGAGCACGGCGTCGTGAATCTGCTCGAAGCTCAGCACGCCTTGCGGATACAGCAGGCCGAGCTTCTGGATTTCCTGGTGCGCGGCGAGCAGATTGCCCTCCACGCGCTCCGCGACGAACTGCAGCGCGCGCCGTCCATCCTCGCCCGGCGCGACGCGCTGACCCTGCTGCGCGAGGCGCTGACCGATCCAGTTCGGCAGCGCGGCGCGCTCGACCGGATCGATCTTGATCGCCGCGCCGCTATCCGAGAGCGCCGTGAACCACGCCGACTTCTGCGTGGCCGCGTCCAGGCGCGGCAGCGTGATGAGCGTGAGCACATCAGGATTCGCCGAGGCTTTGGCCGATGCCGCGAGCGTCTTCAACGCGTCCGCGCCTTCCTTGCCGGGCTTGCCGGACGGAATGCGCAATTCCACCAGTTGGCGGTCGCCGAACAGCGACATCGACTGGCTCGCGCCCAGCAGCGCGCTCCAGTCGAAACCGCGCTCGACGGTGAAGACCGAGCGGTCGGTGAAACCAGCGGCGCGCGCGCTCGCACGAATGCGGTCGCACGCTTCCTGGGCGAGCAGATGCTCGTCGCCGTAGACGACGTACAGGCCGGCCATCCCGCGGGCGAGATGCGGCTCGAGTGCGTCCAGTCGCAGTTGCATGGCGTGCGCTTTAGAGAAAACTTAGAAGAAAACCGCGCCGCGCATTACAGCGGCGGCGGCGGCAGCGGCGCACGCGGCGCGACGCCTGGCACCACCTGATCCGGATTCGGATGCAGCGTCTTCAGGATGCCGAGGCGGCGCGTGAGCTGATCCACCGCGTCGTTCTGCATGTCGGCGAACAACAGGTTGGCTTCGTTCACCTTCGCCGTGGAGTACTGGTCGCTATACGTCATCGCGCGATTGAGCCCGATCGTGCTCGGCTGGATCAGCGGCGAACCGTCTGCCGCCGACAGCGCGTAGTTCAGCGAATAGTTGACCTGGTATTCCTCGACCTCGCCCAGCGAGCTTAGCGTGAGCGTGCTGAAGCCGCGCGATTCGGACACGTGCAGCACGGCGTCGGCGTTCGAGGTGGATTCCACCACCACTGAATCGCTGCCGCCTTCGATCATGCGCGTCAGGCGCGCGGCCACGGGCGCCGGTGCGCCAACGATGGCGAGGCGCTTGAACGCGTAGTTCTGCTCCCCGCGCAGCTGGAAGCCGCACGCCGAAAGCATCAGCGCGCTGCCCGCCAGTAACAGAAACGATCTGCGAATCACATGGACTCCCTGGTTCGCGACAGATTCGGAACGGCGGCGCGGCGCAGAACCGGAGTTCCACGCCGCGCCGCCCGTACAACACATCGGATATTGATCGACGCGATCAAACCACCACGTTCACGAGGCGGCCCGGCACGACGATGATCTTCTTCGGCTCGCGGCCTTCCGCGAACTTGACGACCATCTCGTGCGCCAGTGCGGCCGCTTCGATCACGTCCTTCGGTGCATCCTTGGCGACCGTCACGGCGCCGCGCACCTTGCCGTTCACCTGCAGCACGAGTTCGATTTCAGCCTGTTCCAGCGCCTTTTCGTCGACCTTCGGCCACGGCGCGTCGAGCAGCGTGCCGAATTCGTCGGCGTAACCGAGTTCCTTCCACAGCTCGAACGTCAGGTGCGGCACGACCGGATACAGCACGCGCAGCAGCACGCCGAAGGTTTCGCGCTTGACGCCCGCGCCCGCTTCCTTCGCGCCGTCGATCGCGTTGAGCATCTTCATCGCCGCCGACACAACCGTGTTGTACTGCAGACGCTGATAGTCGAAGTCGGCCTGCTTGAGCACGCCATAGACTTCGCGGCGCAGCGTCTTTTCGACGTCCGTGACCGTGGCGGCGTCGAACGAGGCACGCGACTTGATCGCTTCGCCGTTCGCGTAGCCGAACGACCAGACGCGGCGCAGGAAGCGGCTCGCGCCTTCCACGCCCGCGCCCGACCATTCGAGCTGCTGCTCGGGCGGTGCGGCGAACATCGTGAACAGACGCGCGGTGTCCGCACCGTACAGGTCGATCAGCACCTGCGGATCGACACCGTTGTTCTTCGACTTCGACATCTTCTCGACGCCGCCGAGCACCACCGGCTGGCCATCGCTGTTGAGCGTGGCGCCGACCGGGCGGCCCTTGTCGTCGTGCGAAACGGTCACGTCGGCCGGGTTGTACCAGGTCTTCTTGCCCGACGGGTCTTCACGGTAGAAGGTCTCGTTGAGCACCATGCCCTGCGTGAGCAGGTTCTTTGCCGGCTCGCCGAACTTCACAAGGCCCAGATCGCGCGAGACCTTGGCCCAGAAACGCGAGTACAGCAGGTGAAGAATCGCGTGTTCGATGCCGCCGATGTACTGGTCCATCGGCATCCAGTAGTCGGTGCGCTCGTCGACCATGTTGACTGCGTCCGGCGCCGCGTAGCGGTAGAAGTACCACGACGAGTCGACGAAGGTGTCCATCGTGTCGGTTTCGCGCTTTGCATCGGCGCCGCACGTCGGGCACTTGCAGTTCAGGAACGCTTCCGACTTCGCGAGCGGGTTGCCCGTACCGTCCGGCACGAGGTCTTCCGGCAGCACGACCGGCAGATCCTTTTCCGGCACCGGCACGTCGCCGCAGCTCGGGCAGTGGATGATCGGGATCGGCGTGCCCCAGTAGCGCTGGCGCGAGATGCCCCAGTCGCGCAGACGCCAGGTGACCTGCTTGTCGCCGAGGCCAAGTGCGTTCAGATCGGCGGCGATCGCATCGACGGCCTGTTCGTACTTCATCCCGTCGTACTTGCCGCTGTTGACCAGCGTGCCGCCTTCCTTGTCGCCGTACCATTCCTGCCAGGCTTCGGTCGAAAATTCCTTGCCTTGGAGCGCCACCACCTGCTTGATCGGCAGACCATATTTCTTCACGAACGCGAAGTCGCGCTCGTCATGCGCCGGCACGCCCATCACCGCACCTTCGCCGTAGCTCATCAGCACGTAGTTGCCGATCCATACTTCGACCTGTTCGTGCGTCAGCGGATGCGTGACATGGAAGCCGGTTGCCATGCCCTTCTT
>NZ_DASZJJ010000224.1:0-15243 GCF_035948235.1 Paraburkholderia sp.
GCCGCGGCAAAGAAAAGTAACTGCCGCCCCGCACAGGGGCAACGCTGGCAGACCGACACGACTTCAAGGAAAGGCCAAAGCGCCAGGAGCACAGAAAAAACCTAAGCCCTCGCGATACCCCGAGAGCGCTCCCACCTTAAAGCCCCAAGAAAAACAAGCGCACAAGCAAACAGCACCCACAGCATGGAATCGCGCCCAGCATGCTGCATCAAAGCCCCAGTCACAATAGGCCCACCAAAACTAGCAGCGCTCCACGAAGCGCTAACCAGTGCACTAGCGGACACCAGCGCGACCCCTTCAAACCGTTCCCCGCAAGCCACAATCGCAAGCGTATAAATCGACCCAGCGGCAGCGCCCATCACGAACAATAAAGGCCACCGCAACCAGGGCACCTCGACAACAAAAGGCAGCAGCGGCAACAGCACCGCCACAGTCACGCCCATCAGCGCATGCACACGCTCGCGCCCGAGTCTGTCCGCAAGCCAGCCGATCGGAAACTGCATGGTCGTGTCCCCCAGCAGCACAACCGAAGCAAACAGCACCGCCTCTTCAGTCCCAATCCCGTGTCCAATCGCAAACAGCGGCAGCAAGGACAGCGCCAGCGTATCGAACAAGGCAAAAAAACCGGTAGCGATAATCAGCGCAGGCATCTTCGGCAGCACATGACGCCAGCTTCCATGCGGCTCGTGCAAATCGGAGGTATGCGGGCTCGATCGAATTGCCGCAAGCATCGGTAAAGCGATCAGGAAAATCGCCCCGCAGATCGCAAAACGCCACGCCGTGTACCCGGCGATCTGGCTCACCAGCACCGGCCCCGACATCTGGAACAGCGTGAAAGTCGTCGCGTAAATCGCCACCACGCGGCCGCGATTGGAATCGTCGGCAAGCTCGTTGACCCATGCCTCGCCGATCGTGAAGAGCAGCATCAGCGCCGCGCCACAGACCATGCGCAACACACCCCACAGCCACAAATTCGCGCAGCACTGCATCAGCGCCGTAGCCACGGCCACGGCCAGCACCGAACCCACGATCACCTGGCGCGAGCCAAAGCGCCCGGCAATCCACGCCGTCATCGGCACGACAATGAGGCCGCCGAGCGCCTGGGCGGCAGTGAGCAGGCCGACGACGGTCGCGCCGTAACCGGCGTCGGTGAGGGCGAGGGCGGTGAGTGGCAGGGTCGCGCCGGAGCCCAGGCCAACCACGGCCACGCTCAGGATCAGCGCGAGGAAATCGCGGGTAAGGACGGTTTTCATCGGGCGCAATGCTACACCGACAGCTATGACGCCCGTAAGGAAAACGCCGTGCTGCGGGTCAGATCGCGGAGGTCGGTCCGCTCACGGCGGTGCGGCGCCGCGCGCGCCGGTCGAGTTGCGCCGAGACGAACGTGAGGCCGAGCGCGGCCAGCGCCATCAGAAGGCCCACCCACGGCAGCGTCGTGAGCGCCGCGCCCGAGCCGATCGCCACGCCGCCGATCCATGCGCCGCCCGCGTTGCCCAGGTTGAAGGCGCCCTGGTTGAGCGTCGAGGCGAGATTGGGCGCTTCGCTTGCACGGTTGACGATCAGCATCTGCAGCGGCGGCACGATCGCGAAAGCCAGAATGCCCCACACGAAGATCGTCGCGCTTGCCATGATCGGGTCGTGCATGGTCACCGAGAACACCGCAAGCACCACGCCGATCATCGCCAGAAACACCAGCAGCGAACGCATCAGTTTCCAGTCGGCCAGCTTGCCGCCCAGTGTGCTGCCCACCGTAAGGCCAAGACCGAACAGCAGCAGCACGAAGGTGACTTCGTGCGGCGAGAAGCCGGTGACGTCTTCAAGGATCGGCGTGATGTAGGTAAAGACCGAGAAGAGGCTGGCCGACGCCAGCACGCTGATGCCCAGCACCATCAGCACCTGCGGGTTCTTGAGCACGCTGAACTCGTGCACGAGGCTGGCCTTCTGCATTTCGATGTGTTTCGGCAGGCAGACCTGCAGCGCGAGCGCGGCGAGCAGGCCGATGGCCGTCACGGCCCAGAAGGTCGTGCGCCAGCCGGCCAGTTGCCCGAGCGCGGTGCCCAGCGGCACGCCCAGCACGTTGGCAAGCGTGAGGCCCGTGAACATCAGCGCGATCGCCTGGGCGCGCCGGTTGGGCGCCACCAGTCCCGCCGCCACCACCGAACCGATGCCGAAAAACGCGCCGTGGCAGAACGCCGTGACGATGCGCGCGGCCATCAGGATCGAATAGTTGGGCGCGAGCGCGCACAGCAGATTGCCGACGATAAAAATGCCGATCAGCCGCATGAGCGCCGCCTTGCGCGGCACGTTGGCAATCGCGATGGCGACGATGGGCGCGCCGATCGTCACGCCCAGCGCGTACGCTGACACGAGCATGCCCGCCGCCGGAATCGACACGGACAGGTCGCGCGCGACGTCGGGCAACAGGCCCATGATGACGAATTCGGTGGTACCGATACCAAACGCGGCAACGGCAAGGGCGAGGAGGGGCAGTGGCATGGCTGTGTGGCTGGCGTGATCAGACGAGATCGGGGGAGATCCGGCGCGCAGGAGCGGCGCTGGAGTCAACCCGGGATTGTACTGAAATGCGCCGCGCCGCATGCGGCACCCTTTTCTTGCGTTCTTCTTACGCAACAGGGCCTCGCGGGCGGTTGCCTTGACGATTTCTTCAGGTTACGTCCATGGTGCGCGGCTCGGGCGGGAAGCAACATGCGTCCACGAAGCCCTGACCACCAAAAGCCAGCGCCGCCCGGAAAGGGCTTCGTCCGCACCGCGCATGACGGCCGCCTCGCATGCGCTTTTCCATTTCTGGATTTTCCTGGAGCGATGACATGAACACGCTGAAAACCGTCCGCATCGCGGTGGCCTGCTCGGCCGCCTTGTCCGCAGGACTCGCATTGGCCGATTCGACGTCCGATCCGGCACAGGCTGCGCCGCCGGCCTCGCAGGATGTGGGCGGCATGCCCATGACCAACAGCGCCTCGGGCGCGCCGATGGCGCTCACCCACGCGCAGGTCTATCAGGATCTGGTGCGCTCGGAGAAAACGGGTGAACGGGACCGCCTGAATAACGACATCTACCACGGCAATTAAGACGCTTTGTACAGGCACACCTTCTGACGCCGCGCCGGTGCGCACCCCGCCGCAGTCGCGCTAACGCGCCCGGCCTTCGCCGATCAGTTGCTCGATTTTTCTCATGCGTCCGCCTGGGCGCCAGGGCTGGAACCACGGATTCATGCGCAACTCGCACAGGCGTGCGCTGCGCTCGGCAAGCGCGGCGTCGAGCCAGTGGAACATTTCGTCGGGCTGCGCGAGGCGCGCGTAGATTTCGGCGATCAATAGCGGCGAGGTGTACTGGCTGCGCCGGCGCGCCAGCAGATCGTCGCGATACCAGTGCAGCACCGCGTCGTAGCCGCCCGCGTCCCACTGCGTGCGCACGGTCGCCGCACGCGCATGCAGATTGCAGCGCACCAGCGCCTCCACGGTGGCGTCCACGGCCTGCGCATAGAGCTTCTTCACCTCGAACGCCGTCGCCAGCACCTGATACGCGAGCGGCGAATAATCCATGTGGCCCGGCGAGAGATACTCGCTGATCACTTCTTCGTGACGTCCCGAAAGAATCATGCCGAAGGCGCGCGAGCCCTGGAACGCCAGCGGATCGATGCGCTCGGCGCGCGCCATTTCGACTTCGCCTTCCGCGCGCCGGCCCGCCGACAGCAAAAGCCGCGCATACAACCGGTGCGCCTCCGGGTAGCTCGGATTGCGCCGCAGCGCCTCCTTGAAACCCGCCTCGGCGCGCGCCCAGTCCCATTCGAAGAAGTAACGCACGGCGGCCAGCGCATGGTGCGCCTCGGGCAGATCGGGGTCGAGTTCGAGCGCGCTGTGCGCGAGCGAGCGCGCCACTGGCCAGCCGTCGTCGGGCGAAACCATGCCGTGCACGACGCTCGCGCCGTAGTAATTCGACAGGCCTGCGTAGCCCAGCGCGTAGTTCGGATCGTGTTCGAGCGCGGTTTCGAAATACGTGCGGCTGCGCGCGAAGTCCTCGCCATCGACACCGTGATGCGCGCAGAACGCCGCATCGAAATGCACGCGCCGATACCAGAAGTAACGCCCGCGCACATAGGCATCGTGCGCGGCGGGATCGACGGGCAGACGCCGCGCGAGCAGCGAGCGCTGCTGCTCCGAGAGCGTGGTGGCGAGATCCTGGGCAAGCGCGGCCGCGACCTCCTTGAGGATGTCGAGCGCGCCCGGCGAGACCGGTTCGTGCGCGCGGCTCCAGATCTGCACTTCGTCGGCGCAGCGGATCAGGCGCGTGAGGATGCGCGCGCGCGGCCCTTCGCGCGAGAGCGAGCCTTCGAGCACATAGTCGAGCTTGAGTTCGCGCGCGATCTCGCCGATGCCCTTGGCCGTGTCGCGATAACGCGCCGCTGTCGTGCGTGCGATCAGGCGCAGCCGTTGCGCGCCGAGTGCGCCAAGCGTGGCCGAGATTTCATCGGCGAGCGCGCTGCACAGGCACTCCTGATTGCCGTCGCCGGTGAGGTTTGCGAACGGCAGCACCAGCACGCGCACAGCGCCTGGCGCTTCGCGGGTGTCGATGCCATCGGCGCCGGCTGCGCTCGCGAAATTGGCGCCGTCGAGCCGGTAGCCTTTGCCCTTCACGGTCACCAGATGACGCGGCTTGAGCGGATCGTCGGCGAGCGCGATGCGGATCTTGCGGATCGCCGTGTTGATGCCGTTTTCGGTGTCGCGGTAGGGGTTGCCGTGCCACAGACGCTCGACGATGTCGGCGCGCGAGATCAGCTCGCCATGACGCGACGCCAGCAGGATCAGCAGATCCATCGGCAGGCGTTCCAGCCGGACTTGTTCGCCGGCGCGGCGGAGCTGGTAGCGCTCGACGTCGAGTTCGAAGTCCGCAAAGCGGATGATTCGATCCGTCGGCATGGGAGGTCCCCTGATGCGGCATCATGGGTTGCGCGCGCGGCGGCGTCGTGTCCGAGGGCAGCCCCTTCGAGGTACGGATCGCGCAGAGGGCGCGGGCGGCGCGTGCAGTGCTGGCGGTGCGGTGTGACGGTTCTTGCAGCGTTTGCATTCAAGTCGTCGGACGGCTGCGGTCGGCGCGACTCGGTGAGATGTCCGTCAGATTTAATCTAGTGGGTCGTGCAGCCGCGTTCAAGCCATTCAGCATGAATCGTCGAAGGATTTGCCGTGACGCCCCGCGCCCGACGCAAAGCGCGCGGCCATCGCAAGGCCTTCGTCCATCACCGCGCGATATCCTCCGGCGCCTTCGCAACGCAGCGCTTCGGCCAGATCGGCGAGCGCGCTGTTTTCATACGCCGAGCAGCGGTCCGCAAGCAGCGCCGCCTGTGGAAAGGCCGCAAGCCGTGCGGCCAGCGCTTCGGCTTCGGCGCGCGCGGCGCCCGGCGACACCACGCGATTGGCGAGGCCGAAGTCCAGCGCTTCCTGTGCCTCGATGGCGCGCCCCGTGAGGATCAGATCGAGCGCGCGAGACAGGCCGATCAGACGCGGCAGGCGCACCGTGCCGCCATCGATGAGCGGCACGCCTACGCGGCGGCAGAACACGCCCATCACGGCGTTTTGTTCGATCACGCGCAGATCGCAGAACAACGCAAGCTCCAGTCCGCCCGCGACGGCGTATCCTGAAATTGCGGCGATGACGGGCTTGCTCAGGAGCATGCGTGTCGGGCCGAGCGGCCCGGGGCCGCTGCCATCGGCATGGACAACGTTGCGGCGCGCGTCGTCGTTGAGCGCGCCAAGATCGGCGCCCGAGCAGAAGGTGCCGCCCGCGCCGAACAGCACGCCCGCGCGCCAATGCGGATTCGATTCGAAACGTGCGAAGGCGGCGGCGAGCGCAGCGGCGACGGCGCGATCGATCGCATTGCGTTGGGCTGGGCGATCGAGCACGATGGTCGCAACCGGTCCGAGCGATTCGATGCGCACGTGCGCGCCGAATGTTTCGATACGCTGGTGGTCGTCGCAGGTGTGGTCGGAAGTGTCCATTAGCGGCTTCCCGGATAAACCCACACCGCGCGCATTCACGCGGCATAGGTCACGAAATAGTCACGAATCCCTCGTAGCTTAGGCCGCTTTTCCTGACTGCGAGAGCCGCCCCACCTGCATGCCGAAGTCGTCCCTATTCATGATCCCCGAGATGCCTTCGATTCCAGCGCCGTCGTCAGCGACGGCCAGCGGCCCGGTGTGGGTCGTGCCCCTGCCTGCCCATCAGGCGTACGACCATGTGCGCTTCAAGCGCGTCTTCACCACCGACGGCACGCGTCACGAGGTGGTGCTGGTCGATCTCCACAAGCTGCTGCTGTGCGCCGATCGCGACGATACCGACTATGTGCTCAAGGCTGTCGATGACTGGCACGCGGGCAAGGTGCGCGGGATCCGCGAGTTTCTCGATCCACGCAATGAGCGCGTGCCGCAGATGCCCTATGTGACGATCACGAAGCGGCGCGCGGGCGGTCTGGCCGGTTGGCTCGGCGTGGCGCATGTAGGCGTGGTGGCGTTTCGCAATGGCCAGCATCGCGCGCGCTATCTCGCGTGGGCGGGCGCCGTGTGGTTGCCGGTGGAAGTGCACGAGCGCGAAGCGCCGCTGCTGCGCGAGCTATGCGGTGCGGCGGGCGAGGACGACGCGCAGCACGACGCCGTGCAGCACGCGCTCTGATCGTTGCCGCGTTCGAGGCGATGTTGCCTAACCATGCATCAGCATGGGAGACACCGCAGTCATGATGCCCGCAGCGCGGGCGGGGTGAGTCGCTGGCGCGGGCTTCGCTTCGCACATCTGCTGAAAATGTTCGATGGTGTAATCGACGAAGCGCAGCGTCTTGGGGGGCAGATACTGGCGGCGCGGATAGACGATGGCCATGCTCGCCTGTGCATCTTCGATCTCATAGTCTGGCAGCAGACGCACGAGCGAGCCTGCTGCCAGATCGTCGGCGACCAGCGGGGCGGGCACGATCGCCACGCCCATGCCTGCGAGCGCCGCTAGCCGCACCATCAGCATGTTGTTGACCGCGTAGCCGGGCTGCAGCGTGACCTGCTGCGTGCTTTCGCCTTGCCGCGCGAATAGCCAGCTCACGCTGCGCTCCTCGGGCGGCAGCGTCACGGCGGCGTGCTGCTCCAGTTGCTCGGGCGTGAGCGGTTCGCCATGTTCCGCGAGCCATGCGGGCGACGCGCACGGCACGAACGCCGTGGTGCCCAGCGCATGTTCGACGAACTCGCCGCCGCGCGTGGCACAGGCCGCGACAATGCCGACATCGAAGCCGTCTTCGAGCATTTCGGTGGACTTTTCGGCCAGCGTGAGACGCACGTTCACGCGCGGATAAAGCCGCCGGAACCCGTCGATGAGCGGCGTGAGCGTGGCCAGCGACAGCGCGCCCGCGGCCATCACACGCAGCGTGCCGCTCGGCTCGCGCTCGGTGTGCGCGAGCGAATCCTCCAGGTGATCGAGTTCTTCGAGCACGCTCTTGCAGCCTTCGAGATAACGCAGGCCTGCTTCGGTCAGCGAAAGATTGCGCGTGGTGCGATTGATGAGGCGCGTATGCAAATGGGCTTCAAGCATGGCGACCGAGCGGGTGACGAGCGCATTCGAGACATCGAGTTGCTGGGCGGCGCGGCGAAAGCTTTGCGATTCCGCAACCCTGACAAAAACGCGCATGGCGTGTATCTGGTTCATCGAATTCGCCTCGTATGCATGTGCCGGTTGAATGGGCGTTACACGGTTTTTTACCAGCAAATCCCAAATATCCAATGTAACGCGGATTCCTGATGAGCGGACTTCGATCGTGCACGAAAATAATATTGACAGTCGTTGGGAATTACAATATCTATCTTAAGCGGCAGGGCTGTTTCGTGTTTGTTAAAAATTTGCGGGTGACTGGCACGGGAATTGAAGGGGATGAATTGGACTTTGTCACGTCTTTCGCCACGCTTTTGCGATTGTTCAAAGGATCGCGTAACCGTTTTTGAATTACGCCTAAACAGCTTGAAAAGCCTTGCCTGTCGGTCGTTGCACATCCTCGCGACAGCGTTTTCCGTAGTCTGCTATTTTGTGCCGCTGAAAACGTTTGTTTTCAATCCTTTGTCGCGGTGTGATGCTCACTCGCTTCACACTCTTAACATAAACGATAGATAAAGGTGTTTTTGAGGTTTATTGCGCATTGCGCAAATAAGCGGCGAAGCGCGGCCTAAAGAGATGCATGCCTAATGCATGTTTCTTTTAAGCGCATCTGGGAAAACGAAAACGTAAATCGGCAGACCTGACATGATCGTCGAATTGCTGAAGTCGCAACCCGAGATTGCCCTGTTCGTGAGTCTTGCACTCGGTTATCTAATTGGTTCAATTCGCTTTGGGCCGATATCGCTGGGCGGCGTATGCGGCACGCTGATCGTGGCGCTCGTGCTCGGCCAGACCGGCGCACGAATCGCGCCCGATCTCAAGAACGTGGCGTTTGCGCTATTCATCTTCGCGCTCGGTTTCACGGGCGGCCCGCAATTTTTCGCGAACATCGGACGCGGCTGGCGCTACGGACTGCTATCGATCGTCGAGATCGTCTCCGTCATGGCGCTGGTCATGATTGCGGTCGTGGTGATGAAGCTCGACGCGGGCACCGCAGCCGGTCTGCTGGCGGGCGCGGCTACCGAATCCGCCGTGATCGGCACGGCGTCGGAAGCCATCGCGAGACTTGGAATCGGCGACGCCCAGGTGAGCGCGATGCAGGCGCACATTGTCACGGCCTATAGCGTGAGCTACCTCTTTGGCCTCATCACCATCGTGCTGTTCACGAGCCAGATCGCGCCGATCATCATGCGCGTGAATTTGCGCGAGGAAGCCGCGCGGCTGTTTCGCCAGCTCGGCGGCGACGGCGTGCTCGACGACGGCCAGCGTCTCGCGCTGCCGCCGCTGGTCGGCCGCGCGTTTGAAGTGGGGCCGGCCGCCGGCACGCTGGTCGGCGCGTTCGAGGCGCGCTATGGCAACAACATCACGATCGAGCGCGTGCTGCGCGAGCAGCGGCAGATCGACGCCGATGCGCAGTTCGTACTGCAGCCCGGTGACCTGGTGTTCATCGCCGGGCGGCGCGAATCGATGGTGGAAGCGTCGGCGTCGCTTGGCACCGAAGTCAGCGGCGAAGGCTTCACGAAGCTGCTCGCCCAGCGCGTGGATGTGATGCTCACGCGCCGCGACGCCAACGGCCTCACGCTTGCGCAACTGCGCGAGCGCGCCTCGCCCGAGGACGGCCGCGGCATCTACGTGGGCGCGCTCACGCGCTCCGACACCACGGTGCCGGCGCTGCCCGGCACGACGGTGCATCGCGGCGACGTGCTCACGCTGCTCGGCTCGCCTACGGACGTGGCGCGCGGCGCGAAGCGACTGGGCTACGTGATCCAGCAGACCCAGAAAACCGATTTCGTCTATCTGGGCCTGGGCGTGCTGGTCGGCATGATGATCGGGCGCCTGGGCGTGAACGTGGGCGGTGTGGCGCTCGTGCTCGGCACGGGCGGCGGCTGCCTGCTCTCCGGTCTTTTCTTCGGCTGGTTGCGCTCGCACTTTCCCGTGGTCGGCTCGCTGCCGTCGGCGGCCGCGCAGGTGCTCAAGGACTTTGGCCTTGCCACCTTTATCGCCGCCGTGGGCCTGTCGGCCGGACCCGACGCCATCAAGCTCGTGCGTGAGTACGGTCTCGCGCTGCCGCTCGTCGGCATCCTGATGGTGCTGATTCCAGGCCTTCTGTCTCTCTGGATCGGGCGCATGTTTCTCAAGCTCGAAGCGCCGATGCTGCTCGGCGCGATTGCAGGTCAGCAGTGCAGCACGCCGGCGATCAGTGCGCTCGTTGGCGTTACTGGCAATTCGACTCCGGTGATCGGCTACACGATCACCTATGCGCTGTCGAATATCTTGTTGCCGCTCATGGGGCCCGTGGTGGTGGGGCTCGCGACGAAGTTTGGCTGACGCGGAACTGGTCCGCGCAGCCGTTGTCATTGAGCGGCGGCGGCAGGGCATCACACCTACCAATGCGAGGGCACGATGGAATGGCTACATAACATCTTTCAGAAATCGCCGGAAATTGCCTTATTTCTGTCGCTGGCCGTCGGTTACTGGGTCGGTCAGATTAACTTCGGCAAATTCCAGCTAGGCGGCGTGGGCGGCTCGCTGCTTGCCGCCGTCGTGGTCAGTCAGGTGGGCGTGACGATCGATAACGGCGTGAAATCGGTGATGTTCGCGGTCTTCATCTACGCAGTGGGTTACGACTCGGGGCCGGGCTTCTTCAACTCGCTCAACCGCAAGACGCTGCGCGAAATCGCCATGGCCGTTTTCATGGCGCTCGCGGGCCTCTTCACGGTGCTGATCTGCGCGAAGCTCTTTCATCTCAACAAGGGTCTGGCCGCGGGTCTGGCCGCGGGCGGCATGACGCAATCGGCGATTATCGGCACGGCCGGCGACGCCATCGCGCGTCTGGGGCTGCCCGCCGATCAGGTCAAGGCCATGCAGGCCGATGTCGCGATCGGCTATGCGGTGACTTACGTGTTCGGTTCGCTGGGCGCGATCATCGTCTGCGTGAACATCCTGCCGAAGTTCATGGGGCGCAGCCTCAGGGACGCCTCGCTCGATGCAGAACGCGAAATGTCGGGCGGTAGCGCGGTGTCGGGGCCGGGTCAGGTGACGGCGCTGCCGGAACTGTTTGGGCGCGTGTTCCGGGTTGAAACTGGCGCAGGCAAAACCGTCAAACAGCTCGAAACGGCGGAGAACGATTTCATCGCCATCGAGAAGATCCGCCGCGCGGGCAAGATTGTCGATTCGACGCCTGACTTCGTGCTCAGCCGCGACGATATCGTGCTGGTGGTGGGCCGCCGCGAGCAGATGGTCGAAGTGGGCGCGCTGATCGGGCCCGAGGTGCCGGATTCGGGCGGCATGAGCCTCGTGATGCAGACGCGCCAGCTCGTCTTCACGAAGAAGGGCATGAACCACACGACGATCGCCGAGGTGCGCAAGAACGTCGATCACGACATGCGCCACGGCGTCTATATCGAGAAGATCGAACGCGCCGGGCAGCCAGTGCCGGTGCTGCCGCAGACGCAACTCGAGCACGGCGACGTCATCACCGTCTACGGCACGGCGACCGACACCAAGCGCGCGGTCCAGCAAGCCGGCTACGAGCTTGCCTGGAGCAACAAGACCGACTTCATCTATATGGGCGTGGGCCTTGTGCTGGGCTTGCTGGTCGGCCTGATCGTCGTGAACGTGGCGGGCATTCCGCTCACGCTCGGCTCGGGCGGCGGCTGTCTGCTCGCGGGGCTGGTGTTCGGCTGGATGCGCGGCAAGCATCCGATGTACGGCGTGATGCCGCCGGCCGCCTCGCAACTGCTCAAGGACTTCGGGCTGGCGGCGTTTGTTGCGGTGGTGGGGCTGAACTCGGGGCTGCAGGCGGTGGTGACGGTCAAGCAAAGCGGCATCACGATCTTCCTGCTGGGCGTGGTGGTCACGATCGTGCCGCTGATCCTCACGATGCTGTTTGGCCGCTACGTGCTGAAGTACAACAACGCGGCGATTCTCGCGGGCGCGCTGTCCGGCTCGCGCAGTGCGAACCCGGCTTTCGGCGGCATTCTCGACAAAGCCGAGAGCGCCGTGCCGACGGTGCCGTTCGCCATCACCTACGCGATCGCGAACGTGCTGCTCACGCTGCTCGGTCCGCTCGTGGTCGGTCTGGTTTGAAATGAAGTCAATGCGGGCCGCGCGCGTCGTTGCGATGCGTGCAGGCTCGCCAGAATGGGTCGAAACGTGTGCCGGCAGTCTGTATAGCGACTAGCGCAGAAACGCAAAAGCGCAGGCAGCGGCGGCACGCTCAATGTCTTCTCACTGGAGAGCATCATGGCAAAAGGTAAAGGCAACGGTAACGGTACGAAGGAAAAGTCTGGCATCGACGCACTGAGCCCGTTCGAACTCAAGGACGAACTCATCAAGGCCGCGGGCGGCGGCGCGACCGAGCGCCCGGCCAATTACGCGATGCTCAATGCCGGCCGCGGCAACCCCAACTTCCTCGCGACGATTCCGCGCCACGGCTTCTGGCAACTGGGCCTGTTCGCGATGCGCGAATCGGAGCGCTCGTTCTCGTACATGCCAGAAGGCGTGGGCGGCTTCCCGCAACGCGCGGGCATCGTCGAGCGCTTCGACCAGTTCCTGCGTGAAAACAAGGGCCAGCCCGGCATCGACTTCATCGGCGGCGCGGTGTCGTACGTGCGCGACCAGCTTGGGCTTTCGGCGGGCGACTTCCTCTACGAGATGTGCGAAGGCATCCTGGCCTGCAACTATCCGGTGCCGGACCGCATGCTCAAGCTGTCCGAAGTCATCGTCGGCCAGTATCTGCGCCGCGAGATGATCGGCAAGCATCCGTTCGTGGGCGAGTTCGACGTGTTCGCGGTCGAAGGCGGCACCGCGGCCATGACGTACATCTTCAACACGATGCGCGAGAACTTCCTGATCAAGGCGGGCGATACCATCGCGCTGGGCATGCCGATCTTCACGCCCTACATCGAAATTCCCGAACTCAACGACTACCAGCTCAACGTCGTGCATCTGGACGCTACCGTCGAGAACAACTGGCAGTACTCGAAAAAGGAACTCGACAAGCTGCGCGACCCGAAGGTGAAGGCGTTCTTCCTCGTCAATCCGAGCAATCCGCCGTCGGTGAAGATCGACGATGCAAGCCTGGAATATATCGCGGAGATCATCAAGGAGCGCCCGGATCTGATTCTCTTGACCGACGACGTGTACGGCACCTTCGCCGATAACTTCGTCTCGCTCTTCGCGCTCGCGCCGAAGAACACGATTCTTGTGTATTCCTACTCGAAGTACTTTGGCGCGACGGGCTGGCGTCTGGGCGCGATCGCCACGCATCGCGACAACGTGCTGGACGCCACGCTCGCGAAGCTGCCCAAGGAAGAGAAGAAGATCCTGCACAAGCGCTACGAGTCGATCACGACCGAGCCGGATAACCTCAAGTTCATCGACCGTCTGGTGGCCGACAGCCGCACCGTCGCGCTCAATCACACGGCAGGTCTATCGACGCCGCAGCAGGTGCAGATGGTGCTGTTCTCGCTGTTCTCGCTGATGGATACGCCGGACGCCTACAAGAATGCGCTCAAGCGCCTGATCCGCAGCCGCAAGCGCGCGCTCTACGAGGAAATGGGCATTGCCGTCGACGAGAGCGATCCGAACCAGGTCGATTACTACACCATCATCGACATGGAGTATTTCGGCGAGAAGCGTTATGGCCGCGAATTCGTCGACTGGCTACTCAAGCAGTTGCAGCCCAACGAACTGCTGTTCCGGCTCGCTGCGGAAGCGCGCGTGGTGTTGCTGCCGGGCAAGGGCTTCGGCACGGCGCATCCGTCGGGCCGCGTGTCGCTCGCGAACCTGAACGAGGCGGACTATCGCAAGATCGGCCGCGCGATGCGCAAGCTCAGCGAGGAGTACGTGCAGCGCTATAACGAGGAAACGGGCAAGAAGATCGATCCGAGCGCGGTGAAGAAATAAAGGAAGGGTATTTGAGCGGCGTGGCGGCGTTTGAAGCGGCGCCACGCGCAAAGAGAATGAACTGCGGGATGAACCGCATCGGGCGCGCTGCCCGGTGCGGTTTTTTATTGCGTGGGGTTTATTGCGCGTCCGACGTAACTGGTTGCGCGAGCGCTGCTTCGCGCACGCTCTTGCGATGCAGCGACACGGACAGCGCCACGGCGGCCGCTGCGGCGATGGCGGCGAACAGGAACACCGAAGCGTAGCCGAACACATTCGCCACATAGCCGGCGAGCGGGCCGGTGATGCCAAGCGACAGATCGAGGAACACCGAATACGCGGAGAGCGCTGCGCCACGGCTCGCCGCGGGCACGAGGCCGACCGCTTCCACGCCGAGCGCCGGGAACACCAGCGCAAAGCCGAAGCCCGTGAGCGCTGCGCCCACCAGCGCGACGTGCGGCGTGGGCGAGAGCCACAGCAGCAGCAGGCCCGCGCACTCGCACGAGAACGAGGCGATCGCCACGCGGAAGCCGCCAAAAGTTTTGATCGTATTGGCGAACAACAGACGCGCGCCGATAAACATCAGGCCGAAAACCGTCAGCGAAAAAGCCGCGTTAGGCCAATGACGCGCCGCGTAGAAGAGCGTGATGAAGGTGGCGATCGAGCCAAAGCCCGCCGAGCCGAGCGCGAGACCCAGGCCATGCGGCAGCACGCGCTTGACCACGCTGCGATACGACATGCGTTCGCCATGCACGAGCGGCACCGGCGCGATCGGGCGCGCGAGCCAGAAGCCGAGCGCCGCCAGCGCGACCACGGAAACCCCCAGCATCCAGAAGCCGAGGTAATGGACCATCTCCACGCCAAGCGGCGCGCCGAGCGCGAGCGCACCATAAGTGGCGATGCCGTTCCACGAGATCACCTTGGCGTTGTGCGCGGTGCCCACGCGGCCGATGCCCCAGAGAATCGCGCCCGTGCCGCACAGGCTTTCGCCGCAGCCGAGCAACAGGCGGCTCGCGATCAGCAGCGTGAGCGACAGGCCCGGCCAGTGATCGACGAGCGTGGCGAGCAACAGCATCACGCCGCTTGCGCCGCAGATCGTCAGGCCGATGCTGACGGTCCTCTTCGGCCCGAGCGTGTCCGCCGAGCGGCCGGCGAGGGCGCGCGAACACAGCGTCGCGATGTACTGCACGCTGATCGCCGCGCCCGCGACGACGGTGCTGAAACCGAGGTCGTTGTGGACGTAGCCTGGCAGCACGGCAAGCGGAATGCCGATCGTCAGATAGCAAATGAAGGTGAAAAAGACGACCGGAATGATCTGCATGGTCGTCGACAACCCGGTGCGCGGGGGCGCCAAATCAGCGGACATGGGGAAAACGCGGATGGATAACGGCGGGAAAGGCGTGATTGTCCCATGGAACCGGTTCTTATGCAGACGTTGAAAATGCCATCCGTTGGGCGTATCCGACGGTTTTTCCGCTCGCAGAGGCTGTGCCTGGCACGTAACTGGCGTGTCAACAGGCGGACATCCGCATGCGCGGAAATAGGCGGAGTTGGGCGCGGGTTGGTCGGAATTGATGCTTGGCTCGCATGGACTACGCTCAATGTAAGGAGCGCTGCCTTTTTATGGTGCACGATCCCAGCAATGAAGCTGTCCTATTCGAGCTAAATATCGACGATACCGCGCAAATCGGCCATTGCGCTATAAGCGCCGCACCA
>NZ_DASZJJ010000225.1:0-3787 GCF_035948235.1 Paraburkholderia sp.
CTGACGCTGCCGCCCGAACTCGAACCGGCACGGCGCCTCGCCTTGCACCGGCTCGTGCCCATCGTGGTTTCGCTGCTGGCGCGCAACCGCCAGGCACGCGCGGGGCTGAATCTCGCGCTGACGCATTTGTATGCGTACCGTTTCGGCCTGAGCGTGCGGCTTTACTATCACCTGCTGATGATCTGGAAAAGCGCGTGGCTCGCACGGCGGCCTGCGCCCGCCCAGCTTTTCGAAAACGATGACCCCGTCGTGGATGTGACCCGTACGCGCGTGCCCTGATACGGTTGCGGCATTCGATCACGCGCTGTGCAACATTCAGCTTAAGCGCAGCCGCCGGCCATTCCCGCTAGTATGTCAATCCGATGTCCTGTTTGCGGCCACGCCGCGGCCAGCTTTGGATCACGACTAAAACCAGGAGCACGATAAATGTCTTTTCGCATGACGATGTTGGCGGCAGCCGTAATCGCCGCAGGTGTAGCCAGCGCCAGCGCACAAGCCCAGGTCGCGGGCGCGCAGCCGCTGAGCGTGACGGTCGAGCAATCGCAGGCGCTACTCGAAGGCTGGAGCGTGAAGAAAAGCGTGCTGGGCAAGGCGGTCTATAACGACGACAACGCAAAGATCGGCACGGTGCGCGACTTGATCGTCGCGCCGGACGGTTCGGTGTCGGCTGCAATTGTGTCGGCGGGTGGTTTCCTGGGCGTTGGCGTGCACGATGTGGCGGTGCCGATCGCCGCGCTCGACGTGCGCAGCGGCAATCTCTATCTGCCGGGCGCAACCAAGGAAGCGCTCAAGGCCACACCGGCGTTCCAGTACGCCAAGATCGAATCGCCGCCCAAGCCCAAGCGCGTCGATAGCAACACGAAGGCCGCGCAGTAAACAAGCTTTCCTGATGCGCAGCGCTCGAACGGGCGCCGCGCATTAGCCTGCCGCAATCCCCTCCGCGCGCAGTTCGATTCCCGTCCAGACGCCCGCCGCAGACAACTCTTCGATCAGATCGCAGATCGTGCGCCGCACCGCCAGCGACGCCGAACTGACCGGCAATGCGTTCGGCCAGCAGATACTCGCGGGCCGCCGGATCAGCGGATCGACGATGCGCCGCGTCTTCGGGCGCTCCGCGCTGGCGCGCAAAGCCAGCGCCGATGCCGGCAAAATCGTGCAAGCCGCGCCCGATTGCGCCGCGGACAGCAGCATCGGCAAAGAATCGATATCGGCGATGATATTGAGCGGCACCTGCTCGCGCGCGAAGGTGCGCTCCAGCAGCAGACGCAAGCCGTTAGCCACGCCGGGCGCCACCATCGGCACATCCGCCAGCGAGGCGAGCGTGCAGGTGCGCACACGCGCGGATACACCCGGTTCGCCCATCAGATAAAGCTCTTCGTCGAGCACCGGCAACGCCGAAATGCCGGGCGTGGCCGTATCGCGAAACAGGATCGCCAGATCGAGACGGCCATTCGCGAGCAGTTCGTTCAGATAGCCGCTCATGCTCTCGAAGAATTGCAGGCGGATGCCGGGAAAGCGCTCGCGTACGCGCTCGAACACCGGCATCGCCAGCACCGAAGCCATCGTGGTCGGCAGGCCGATGGCCACCGTACCCGATTCCGCGCCCACGCCTTCGCGCACTTCCTGGCGCAACTGCTCCATCTGATGCAGCACGAGCCGCGCATGGCGATAAAGCGCCTGGCCAGCGGCGGTAGGCTTCACACCCTGCGGGCTGCGCACGAGCAGCGGCACGCCCAGATCGTCCTCCAGCTTGGCGATCTGCTGGCTCAGCGACGGCTGCGCCACATAGAGCTTTTCAGCCGCCTTGCCGAGGCTGCCATAGTCGACGATGTTGACGAAATAACGAAGCTGACGAACGTCCATGGGCGCGGCCCTCGATGCGAGGGTCATAGGATACCCTTATGACCGGCACATTCAATCCGTATTTCCGCGTGCCGGAACATTCGCATACAGTCGGCTCATTCGCTTTCGACTCATCGAACAATTCGATGCGCCAGCGTAAAAGGCGCAGGAGACGGCTATGCCCACACCTTCCACTGAAGCGGCCCACGGGTCGATTCACGGGTCGACACAATCTGTCAGCGACACGATTTCCCCTGCCCCCGCTGCCGCGCTGGCCGCCACGCTCGATTGCAGCCAGGTGCCGCGCGTGGGCGACGCGCTGCCGCCAATCTGGCACTGGCTCTACTTCTGGTCCGCCGCGCAGCAGGCCGATCTTGGCGCCGACGGGCATCCGCAAAAAGGCGGCTTTCTGCCCGATCTGGGCCTGCCGCGCCGTATGGCCGCCGGTGGGCGCCTCACCTTCAACGCGCCGCTGACGATCGGTGCACAGGCCGAGCGCGTCTCGCGCGTGCTGTCGGTCGAACACAAGAAAGGCCGTAGCGGACGCCTCGCGTTCGTGACCGTCGAGCACGAGATCAAGGCCAACGGCGTCACGGCGATACGTGAAGAGCAGGACATTGTTTATCGCGAAGCCGTACAGCCCGGCGCGGCAAACCCGGCGCCGGCGAAACCCACCGCAGCGCCAACCGACGCCGACTGGCGTCACGCCATCACGCCCAGCGAAGTCCTGCTGTTCCGCTATTCCGCGCTCACCTTCAACGGCCATCGCATTCACTACGACCGCGACTACGCGCGCCACGCGGAGGGCTATCCCGACCTCGTCGTGCACGGCCCGCTGATCGCCACGCTGCTGCTCGATTCCCTTGCGAGCGCAGCGCCGGACGCCGTGGTGCGCGAGTACCGCTTCAAGGCCGTGCGGCCGACTTTCCTCGGCCACGGCTTCACGGTATGCGGCCGCCGCGGCGCCGACGGCAAGCAGATCGAACTCTGGGCGCAGGACCACGAAGGCTGGCTGACGATGTCGGCGCACGCCGTGCTGGCCTGACACATCCGAACGCACCCAGCGAATCTTCAAAGCATTTAGACGGATAACCAGCAATGACCGAAACGACCGACCAATACCAGGACATTCGCGACGCCGTGCGCGATCTGTGCAGCCAGTTTCCAGACGAGTATTTCCGCAAGATCGACGAAGCGCGCGGCTATCCCGAAGCGTTCGTCGATGCGCTCACCCAGGCGGGCTGGCTCGCCGCGCTGATTCCGCAGGAATACGGCGGCTCGGGTCTGGGTCTCACGGAAGCGTCGGTGATCATGGAAGAGATCAACCGCAGCGGCGGCAACTCGGGCGCCTGCCACGGCCAGATGTACAACATGGGCACGCTGCTGCGCCACGGATCGGAGGAACAGAAGCGCAAATATCTGCCGAAGATCGCCAGCGGCGAACTGCGTTTGCAGTCGATGGGCGTGACCGAGCCGACCACCGGCACCGACACCACCAAAATCAAGACCACCGCTGTGCGCCGTGGCGACCGCTATGTGATCAACGGCCAGAAGGTGTGGATCTCGCGCGTGCAGCACTCGGACCTGATGATCCTGCTGGCGCGCACCACGCCGCTTTCGGACGTGACGAAGAAAAGCGAAGGCATGTCGATTTTCATCGTCGATCTGCGCGAAGCCATCGGCAAGGGCCTGACCGTGCAGCCGATTCTCAACATGGTCAATCACGAGACCAACGAGCTGTTCTTCGACAACCTCGAAATCCCGGCGGAAAATCTGATCGGCGAGGAAGGTAAAGGCTTCAAATACATCCTCGACGGCCTCAACGCCGAGCGCACCCTGATCGCTGCCGAATGCATAGGCGACGGTTACTGGTTCATCGAGAAGGCCGCGCAATACGCCAAGGAGCGCATCGTCTTCGATCGCCCCATCGGCATGAACCAGGGCG
>NZ_DASZJJ010000226.1:0-31276 GCF_035948235.1 Paraburkholderia sp.
CGACCTGCCCTCCGAAGGCGTGACGGCAGCCGTCGATCTGCCTTCCTTCGATGCCGATGCCTGGCTGCGCGTGGCGCGGGAGCTGCGCGGCACGGCAGCGGCTAATCCTGCTGTTGCGGCAAGCGCGCCCGCGGCTGCACAGTCCACTGCGCAGGCCAGTGCAACCGCCAGCGCGCCTCTAGCCGCTTCACCGCCCGCCCCACAATCTGCTTCGCAAACCGCCGCGCAAACGATAGCGCCCACGGCCTCCTCGCCGCTGGCGCCCGGCGGCGCGTTCGCGTCCTACGTGCCGTCGCGCTTCGCGGTCCACGTCGGCACGCTCACGCTGCTCAAGCGTCACTGGGAAAACGTGATCGTCGGCGCCTCGCGGGACGCCAACCAGTGGCAGGCTAACGTCGCCTCAAACCAGGTCTCCGGCCACGTCTCGTGGAAACCGGGCGCGGTGCCCGGCTCCCCTGGCACGCTGGAAGCGCGTCTGGCGCGCCTCGTCGTCCCCGCCGCCACCGAAAACGACCTGCTCGGCCAGGCCGTCTCGCAGCCCGCGCAGAACATGCCGTCGATCGACCTGGTCGTGAACCAGCTGATTGTGCGCGGACGCGACTTCGGCCGCCTGCAGATCAACGCCCACAATTTCGACGAGAACGGCGTGCCGGTCTGGCAGCTCGACACGCTCGACATCGTCAATCCGGCCGGGCATTTCACCGCCACCGAAAACTGGCGCGCCATCGGCGACGAATCCGCGCCCGCCGACACGGCCGGCGGCGCCGCGCAGACGCCGCGCCGCACCGCGCTCGACTTCCATCTCGACATCAAGGATGCAGGCGATCTGCTCGAACGCGCGGGCGTCGCGCATGCGATCAAGGGCGGCTCGGGCACGCTCAACGGCAATCTGGAATGGCGCGGCGGTCCCAACAAGCTCGACTTCCCGACACTCAACGGCAGTCTCGCGCTCGATCTGCGCCACGGCGAAATCCTCAAGATTCACCAGGGCGTGGCAACGCTGCTGGGCGTGCTGAGCCTGCAGAGCCTCGCGCGCTACGCGACCATGGACTTCCGCGATGTGATCGGCGAAGGCCTGCCGTTCACGAGCGTCACCGGCAGCGCGCAGATCCAGAACGGCATCGCCCGCACCAACGACTTCAAGCTGGTAACCGCGCCTGGCCGCGCGCAGATGACGGGCAGCGTCGACCTCGCGCACGAAACCCAGGATCTGCGCGTGCACGCCGTGCCGACGGTGAGCGCGGGCGCGGGCGTGATCGTCGCGGCCATCATCAATCCGCTGCTGGGGCTGGGCGCGCTGATCGGCGACTTCGCGCTCTCGCACACGATGGAAGCGACGCTCGCGCGCGACTACGCGATCACCGGTTCCTGGGCCAAACCGCACGTCGAGCGACTGCGTGGCGATCAGGGTAAGATGGACGCGCAGGTTCCGGCGGCGGCGCATTGAGATCCAGATCGCCTGCTGAGCGCCGATGTGCAAGTCGACGGGCACATCCACGACTCGCGCAGCGCCCTGCCGAGCCGCTCCGGGCCCCATCCTCTTTCCAGACAAGAGCCGCCGATGAGCGAAACTTCTTCTTCCGCAGCGCCGAACACCCTGATCACGCCGTTTAGGGTCGCCGCGCTGCAGATGGTCAGCACGCCCGATCTCGCGCGTAATCTCGCCGAAGCTGAACGTCTGATCGCCGAGGCCGCCGCGCAGGGCGCGCGCCTTGTGCTGCTGCCCGAATACTTCTGCTTCATGGGCCACAAGGACAGCGACAAGCTCGCCGTGCGCGAAACTTACGGCGACGGCCCGATCCAGCAATTTCTCGCCGATGCTGCGAAGCGTCATGACGTGTGGATCATCGGCGGCACACTGCCGCTGAAAGCGCCCGAAGAAAACCGCGTGCTCAACACCACGCTCGTGTTCGATACGAGCGGCGCCGAGCGCGCGCGCTACGACAAGATCCATCTGTTCAACTTCGAAAAAGGCGCCGAATCCTTCGACGAAGCGCGCACGATCCGCCCGGGCACGGAGGTGCGCACCTTCGACGCGCCGTTCGGCCGCGTGGGCCTGTCGGTCTGCTACGATCTGCGCTTTCCCGAACTGTACCGGCGCATGGGTGACTGCGCGCTGATGGTCGTGCCGTCCGCGTTTACGTACACCACGGGCCGCGCGCACTGGCAGCTTCTGCTGCGCGCGCGCGCCGTCGAAAACCAGTGCTACGTGCTCGCCGCGGCGCAGGGCGGCACGCACGAAAACGGCCGCCGCACCTGGGGCCACAGCATGCTGATCGACCCGTGGGGCGAGATCGTCGATGTGCTCGACGAAAACCCCGGCGTCGTGATCGGCGATATCGACCTCGAACGCATCGCCGCCGTGCGCGCAAGCCTGCCGGCGTGGCGGCATCGCGTGCTGGACTGCAACTGACGCGTACTACTCCAACCCTCGACCCAGGGCGTCTTGATTTCGCCGTACCGCGCCCGAATCTGCTCCGCATCTGCCATCTGAAACTTCCATATTGAGCGCATGAACATCATCGAACCCGGCATCCGCAATCTGGCGACCGCGAAGGACGTGCTCCTCGCGCCCTACGGCCTCGACGAGGCGCTGCTCACGCGCACGCTCGGCGAGATTTTCACGCACCGCGTCGACTACGCCGATCTCTACTTCCAGGCCACCCGCAGCGAGGCATGGAGCCTGGAGGAAGGCATCGTCAAGTCGGGCAGTTTCAGCATCGACCAGGGCGTCGGCGTGCGCGCCGTGTCCGGCGAGCGCACCGCATTCGCATATTCCGACGACCTCTCGCCCGAAGCGATCCGCCAGGCGGCCATCGCCACGCGCTCGATCGCGAAGGCCGGCGGCGGCAAGCAGAAGATCAAGGTGGCCAGCTCCCTCAAGGGCATCGCGGGCCGCGATCTGTACCTGCCGTCCGACCCGCTCACCTCGCTCGACGCCACCGAAAAGGTCAAGCTGCTCGAGCGCATCGAGCAAATGGCGCGCAGCCGCGACCCGCGCATCACCCAGGTGATGGCGGCGCTGGCGGGCGAATACGACGTCGTGCTGGTTGCGCGCAGTGACGGCGCACTGGCCGCCGACATCCGCCCGCTCGTGCGCGTCTCGGTCACGGTGATCGCCGAGCAGAACGGCCGTCGCGAAATCGGCAACGGCGGCGGCGGCGGACGCTACGACTACGGCTATTTCACGGACGACGTGCTCTCGAAGTACGTCGACGACGCCGTGCATGCGGCACTGGTGAACCTTGAGGCGCGTCCGGCGCCTGCGGGCGCGATGACCGTCGTGCTCGGCCCGGGCTGGCCGGGCGTGCTGCTGCACGAGGCGATCGGCCACGGCCTGGAAGGCGACTTCAACCGCAAGGGTTCGTCGGCGTTCGCGGGGCAGATTGGCGAGCGCGTGGCGGCCAAGGGCGTCACCGTGGTCGACGACGGCACGCTGCCGAATCGCCGCGGCTCGCTCAATATCGACGACGAAGGCAACCCGACGCAGTGCACCACGCTGATCGAGGACGGCATCCTCAAGGGCTACATCCAGGACTCGCTCAACGCGCGCCTGATGAAGATGCCCGTGACCGGCAACGCGCGCCGCGAATCCTACGCCGCCCTGCCGATGCCGCGTATGACGAACACCTACATGCTCAACGGCGACAAGGACCCGCAGGAAATCCTCGCGTCGGTGAAGAACGGTCTGTACGCGGTGAACTTCGGCGGCGGTCAGGTCGATATCACCAACGGCAAGTTCGTGTTCTCGGCCTCCGAGGCCTACATGATCGAAGACGGCAAGATCACGTATCCGGTGAAGGGCGCGACGCTGATCGGCAGCGGCCCGGAATCGCTCAAGTACGTGAGCATGATCGGCAACGACATGCGGCTGGATTCGGGCGTGGGCGTGTGCGGCAAGGAGGGCCAGAGCGTGCCGGTGGGCGTGGGCCAGCCGACGCTGCGCATCGACCGCATGACGGTCGGCGGCACGGTCTGACATCAGCTTGATCCTGCAGGCTTCATGCACGGCGATGCGGAAATTCCGCATCTCCGTGCGGCTTTCCTGCATTGAAATGTGTTTTTGCGCGGGACATCCGCTTTTTCGCCCAAACCCGCTTGCCAGCCTGAAGAAGGCCGGGTTATAAAGGCAATCACCCTTTTCGACGTAACGAACCGATTTCGCCATGTTCGCCACGAAGTTTTATTTTTACTTCTTTTGGTATCTCAGACCGCTGGCGGATCGAGAGGGTTAGCAGTACGCGCAGGACCCCGAATACACGAGAAACCGCCAGCAAAGTCTGGCGGTTTTTTTTCGCCCGGCTTTTTTGACCCGCTTTTCGTCCTTAACTCGCACGAGCCTTACTTTCATCTAGCAGATTGCCGCCGTTTCGCCACGCGAAGCACGCTACACAGGATCAGGAGAAAACAACATGCCCCCGCACAACACCGACGATGTCCGCATCCGCGAACTCAAGGAACTCACGCCGCCCGCACACCTGATCCGCGAATTCCCGTGCTCGGAAGCCGCCTCCACGCTGATTTTCGAATCGCGCCGCGCGTTGCATCGCATCCTGCACGGCATGGATGACCGCCTTGTCGTGGTGATCGGCCCCTGCTCGATTCACGACACCAAGGCTGCGGTCGACTACGCGAAGAAGCTGGTGGAACAGCGCAAGCGCTTCAGCAACGAGCTGGAAATCGTCATGCGCGTGTACTTCGAAAAGCCGCGCACGACGGTGGGCTGGAAGGGTCTCATCAACGACCCGTTCATGGACAACAGCTTCAAGATCAACGACGGCCTGCGCACAGCGCGCGAACTGCTGGTCTCGATCAACGAACTGGGCCTGCCGGCGGGCACCGAGTACCTCGACATGATCAGCCCGCAGTACATCGCCGATCTGATCTCGTGGGGCGCAATCGGCGCGCGCACGACCGAATCGCAGGTGCACCGCGAGCTGGCCTCGGGCCTCTCGTGCCCGGTCGGCTTCAAGAACGGCACGGATGGCAACGTGAAGATCGCCGTCGATGCGATCAAGGCCGCGTCGCAGCCGCACCATTTCCTGTCGGTGACCAAGGGCGGCCATTCGGCCATCGTTTCGACCGCCGGCAATGAGGATTGCCACGTGATCCTGCGCGGCGGCAAGACGCCGAACTACGACGCGGAAAGCGTCAACGCAGCCTGCAACGACATCGGCAAGGCAGGTCTGGCCGCGCGTCTGATGATCGACGCGAGCCACGCCAACAGCTCGAAGAAACACGAAAACCAGATCCCCGTATGCGCCGATATCGGTCGCCAGATCGCGGGCGGCGACGAGCGCATCGTCGGCGTGATGGTGGAATCGCACCTCGTGGCGGGCCGCCAGGACCTGAAGGAAGGCTGCGAACTGACCTATGGCCAGAGCGTGACCGATGCGTGCATCGGCTGGGACGAAAGCATCGGCGTGCTCGAAGGGCTCGCCGAGGCGGTCAAGCAGCGCCGTATCGCGCGCGGCAGCGGCAACTGATTTTTGCCGGACGTTTGACGATGTAAAAAGCCCGGCCAGTTTCGCGACTGGCCGGGCTTTTTCACGTCTCGCGTTTTTCAGTCGAGCATGCCCGAACCGAAAATCTCGGTGTGGATGCGCACCGGCTCCACGCCACGCGCAACCAGCGCCTCGCGCTGCGCGCGCATGAAGGCGACCGGGCCGCAGATGTAGTAATCGGCATCGGGCAGCATCACATCGGCTTCGATGCGCGCAATGTCCGCGCGGCCTTCGAAGTCATAGTCGGCGCCCACGCGATCTTCCGCGTTCACGGCTTCGTAAAACACCGCGCGCTTGAGGTTCGGATATTCCGCGGCGCTGCGGCGCAGCGAGTCGCGGAACGCATGCACACGGCCGTTTCGGCAGGCGTGCACGAAGGTGACCTGACGTTCGCTGCGCTCAGCCATCAAAGTGGCGAGCATCGACGCCATCGGCGTGATGCCGACGCCGCCGCTAATCAGCACAACCGGCGTGCGCTTCGTGCGGTCGAGCTTGAATTCGCCCATCGGCGCGCTCACGTGGACGATCGCGCCCTGCTCGACGCCGTCGTGCATCAGGTTCGACACATGGCCCGGCTGCACGTCGCCGGCACCGGCTTCGCGCTTGACCGAGATGCGCAGCCAGCGGCCGTGCGGCGCGTCGGACAGACTGTACTGGCGCGGCTGATCGACGCCGAGCTGCTCCACGAAGCGCTTCACGCTTACATACTGGCCCGGCTCGAAGCCGCCTGCGGGCGCGCCGTCGGCGGGCGCGAGATAGAACGAGGTGATTTCGTCGCTTTCCACCTGCTTGCGCACCACCTTGAACGGACGGAAGCCGCTCCACGGCGCCGCTTCATACAACCTGGCTTCCACGCCGATCATGATCTGCGCGAGCTGCTCGTAGGCCACGGTCCATGCGTCGAGCGTGGCCTGATCGACCGCATCGCCAAGCACATCGACCACCGCGCCCAGCAGATGACGTCCAACGATCGGATAGTGTTCCGGACGGATGTTCAGGCTCGCGTGCTTGTGCGCGATATGCGTGACCGCGCCGCCCAGCGCGCCCAGATTATCGATGTTCGCCGCATAAGCGTAGACCGCGCGCGCCAGCGTTTCGGGCTGGCTGCCGCTTTGCTGGTGCGTCTGGTTGAAGAGGTTCTTCAGCTCCGGGTGCGCGTTGAACATGCGCTGATAAAAGTGCTTCGTGATGGTCGGGCCATGCTCGGCGAAAACGGGCGCGGTGGCCTTGACGCGGGCGATCTGGTCGGCGGTGAGCGCGGTCATTGCGGCTTCTCCTCGTTAATCCTCGTTAAAAGATGTACACAAGATACATCTTTAAGCGCGCGCGCCGTGTGGGCATTTTGTCGCACCCGCAGCAATCGGGCTGGCGCAGCGCATTTCATTCAGGCGTCTGCGCCGCTATGGCGCCCTTCTACTCGTTGTCGAAGGGTTCGGGTTCCTGCCGCGCCTGACCGCGATCATGCCGCCACAGCACGTCATTGCCGCCCGCCGCGCGGTTAAGCACGCGCGCAAGCACGAACAGCAGATCGGATAGCCGGTTCACATATCGACGCGGCGTCTGCGCGAGCGGCGCACTGCCTTCCTGCTGCGCGCCTAGCTCGACGATAGTGCGCTCCGCACGCCGGCACACCGTGCGGCAAACATGCGCGAGCGCTGCCGCGCGCGAGCCGCCGGGCAGGATGAACTCCTTGAGCGGCGGCAACATGCCGTTGTAATCCTCGAGCCAGCCGTCGAGCCTGGCGAGGTGCGCGTCCGTGACGATGGTGTGGCCAGGCATGCAAAGCTCGCCGCCCAAATCGAACAGATCGTGCTGGATCGCGGTGAGCGCGGCGCGCACGTCATCGGGCAGCGTCTCGCACAGCAGCACGCCGATATTCGAATTCAGCTCGTCGACGTCGCCGATCGCGGCGATGCGCACCGCATCCTTGCGCACGCGGCTGCCGTCGCCCAGGCCAGTCGTGCCGTCGTCGCCGGTGCGTGTGGCGATCTTGCTCAGGCGATTGCCCATGGTGTGTCTCTCCAGAATCCAGAATCGTGAATCAAGCAGAAGCGCCATTGTCGCCCGCGCGAGCGCGGCAAGGGCGATTGCGCGGTGCAACAGAGCAGCCGCTCCCCCCGGGCTGTCCCCGCCTCTCAGGCCGGAACGTTGAGCGTAGAATGATTTGCGCCAAAGATCATGTCCAACAAGGAGACCCCCGCGTGAATCATCCCGCGCCGCCGGCCATTGCGAATCCTGCACGCCGCCCGTTCCCCGCCGATCTCCTCGACAGCCTGCGCCACGCCTTCGGCGAGCGCGTTTCCACTTCCGAAGCGGTGCGCGCCCATCATGGCCGCGACGAATCGCGTTTCGATCCGCAACTGCCCGATGCCGTCGTCTACGCGCAGAGCACCGGGGAAGTCCAGACCATCGTCAAGCTGTGCGCGCAATACGGCGTGCCGATCATCCCTTACGGCAACGGCTCCTCGCTCGAAGGCCATCTGCTGGCCGTACAGGGCGGCGTGTCGATCGACCTGTCGCAGATGAACCGCGTGCTCTCAATCAATGCCGAAGACCTGACCGTGACGGTGGAGCCTGGCATCTCGCGCAAACAGCTCAACGAAGCGCTGCGCGACACCGGCCTGTTCTTCCCCATCGATCCGGGTGCGGATGCGAGCATCGGCGGCATGTCGGCGACGCGCGCCTCGGGCACCAACGCCGTGCGCTACGGCACGATGCGCGAGAACGTGCTGGGCCTCACCGCCGTGCTCGCCGACGGCCGCGTCATCAAGACCGGCACGCGTGCGCGCAAGTCGTCGGCGGGTTACGACCTGACGCGGCTCTTCGTAGGCTCGGAAGGCACGCTTGGCGTCATCACCGAAATCACCGTGCGGCTCTACCCGCAGCCGGAAGCGGTGTCGGCGGCGATCTGCGCGTTTCCGTCGATGGTTGAAGCCGTGCGCAGCGTGATCGAAACGATCCAGATCGGCGTGCCGATCGCACGCGTGGAATTCATCGACGCGCTCGCGGTGCGCGCCATCAACAAGCATTCGAACCTGACGCTGCAGGAAAAGCACACGCTCTTTTTCGAATTTCACGGCACCGAAGCGGGCGTCGCCGAGCAGGCGCAGCTCGTGCAGGAAATCGCCGCGCAAAACGGCGGCGAGGGCTTCGAATGGGCCACGCGCCCTGAAGATCGCAGCCGCCTGTGGAACGCGCGCCATAGCGCCTACTTTGCGATGCTGCAACTCAAGCCCGGCTGCCGCGCCGTGACGACCGATGTCTGCGTGCCGATCTCGCGCCTCGCCGAATGCGTGGTGGAAACCGAGGCCGACCTGAAGGCTTCACCGCTGCCCTGCCCGATCGTCGGCCACGTGGGCGACGGCAACTTCCATGTGGCGATCCTGATCGATCCGGACAAGCCCGAGGAAATCGACGAAGCCGAGCGCCTGAACCACCGCATCGTGCAGCGCGCGATCCGCATGGACGGCACCTGCACCGGCGAGCACGGGGTGGGCCTGCACAAGATGGACTTCCTCGTCGAGGAACACGGCGCGGACACGATCGACACCATGCGCGCCATCAAGCACGCGCTCGATCCGCACAACCTCATGAACCCGGGCAAGATTTTCAGCTGGGCCGCCTGAGCCGGGAACACGCCACGAGGAGGAGACATGAATGCACCGGACGCGAATCTGCCTGATGCCAACAATGCGGCCAAAAGCGCGGCCAAAAACGCGGCAAAAGATTCGGCCCCAGAGTTGACGCCCGAAGCCCTCGCGCAGCGTCAGCGCGAAGTCGTGCAGGCGCTGATGGCCGTGCTGCCCGCGCATTGCCTGCTGCATCGCGAGGAAGACACGGTCGCCTACGAATGCGACGGACTGGCGGCCTATCGGCGCCTGCCGCTTGCGGTCGCACTGCCGGAAACCGAATCGCAGGTGCAGCGCATCGTGCAGATCTGCCGCCGTCTGGACGTGCCCGTGGTGCCGCGCGGCGCGGGCACCGGCCTCTCGGGCGGCGCCATGCCGATCCGCCACGGCATCGTGCTTTCGCTGGCGCGCTTTCGGCGTATCCTGGAAGTCGATCCGTACGCTCGCACGGCAACCGTGCAGCCCGGCGTGCGCAACCTCGCCGTTTCGGAGGCCGCCGCGCCCTACGGCCTCTACTACGCGCCCGACCCTTCCTCGCAGATCGCCTGCACGATCGGCGGCAACGTGTCGGAGAATTCGGGCGGCGTGCACTGCCTCAAATACGGCCTGACGGTGCATAACGTGCTGCGCGTGCGCGCGGTGACGATGGACGGCGAGATCGTAGAATTCGGCTCGCTCGCGCCCGACGCACCCGGACTCGACCTGCTGGCGGTGATGATCGGCAGCGAAGGCATGTTCGCAATCGTCACCGAAGTCACCGTCAAGCTGATCCCGCGCCCGCAGACCGCGCAGGTCATCATGGCGAGTTTCGACGACGTCGTGAAAGGCGGCGACGCGGTGGCGGGCATCATCGCCTCGGGCATCATTCCGGCGGGCCTCGAAATGATGGACAAGCCGGCCACGCGCGCAGTCGAGGAGTTCGTCAACGCGGGCTACGACCTCGACGCCGCCGCGATCCTGCTGTGCGAAGCGGACGGCACGCCCGAGGAAGTCGCCGACGAAATCGCCCGCACGACCGCCGTGCTGCGCGAGCATGGCGCAACGCGCATCCAGATCTCGCGCACAGAAGAGGAGCGGCTGCGCTTCTGGTCTGGGCGCAAGAACGCGTTTCCCGCGGCGGGCCGCATTTCTCCCGACTATTACTGCATGGACGGCACGGTGCCGCGCCGCGCGATCGGGCCGTTGCTCGCGCGCATCCATGAGATGGAAAAACAGTACGGGCTGCGCTGCATCAACGTGTTTCATGCCGGCGACGGCAACATGCATCCGCTGATTCTCTTCAACGGCAACGACGCCGATGAATGGCACCGCGCCGAGGCGTTCGGCTCGGACATTCTCGAAACCTGCGTCGAGCTGGGCGGCACGGTAACGGGCGAACATGGCGTGGGCATCGAGAAGATCAACTCGATGTGCGTACAGTTCTCCCCCGAGGAGCGTGACGCGTTTCATGCCGTCAAGCACGCCTTCGACCCGGCCAGGCTGCTCAATCCCGACAAGGGCATTCCCACCCGTGCGCGCTGCGCCGAGTACGGCCGCATGCACGTGCGCGGCAACCTGCTGCCGCATCCCGATCTGCCGCGCTTCTGATCCGCACACTTTTGCGCCGCGCGTTGTGTTTTGCGCGACGCGCGGTGTGACGCGTCGTATGACACCGAGCGGCACTTGACGGCCCGACTCACCGCCCCCCCTTCCGACGCGCACCGCCATGCGGGCCTGCCCCGGGTTGTCAGGAAGGGACGCGTCAGTACAATCGAACAAAGCACAACGACAACCGCGCCAGGCAACGCGCTATGGGAAGCATGGGAATCATGCAAGAGGACGACATCGTCGCGGTCTGGTCCGAGCGCATCCGCGCCGCAAGCGCCGACGGCAAGCCATTGCGCATACGTGGCGGCGGCACCAAGGACTGGTACGGTCAGGCGCTCGAAGGCGAGGTGCTCGATACGCGCGCGCATCGGGGCATCATCGCTTACGACCCTGCCGAACTGGTCATCACGGCGCGCGCCGGCACACCGCTGCTCGAAATCGAACATGCGCTCGCCACGCACGGCCAGATGCTGGCGTTCGAGCCGCCCCACTTCGGCCCGCAGGCCACCTTCGGCGGCTGCATCGCGGCGGGTCTGGCCGGGCCGCGCCGCGCGAGCGCGGGCGCTGCGCGCGACTTCGTGCTGGGCGCCGTGATCATGAACGGGCACGGCGCAGTGCTGCACTTCGGCGGCCAGGTGGTGAAGAACGTCGCGGGTTATGACGTTTCGCGTCTGCTGGCGGGTTCGCTCGGCACGCTCGGGCTGATTCTGGAACTGTCCGTGAAAGTCCTGCCGCTGCCGCAGGCGGAAGCCACGCTGCGCTTCGACATGAACGGCACCGACGCCGTGCGCAAGCTCAACGAATGGGGCGGCCGCCCGCTGCCCATCACCGCCAGCGCCTGGCGCAACGGCACGCTGGCCGTGCGTCTGGCCGGGGCGGAAGCGGGCGTGAAAGCCGCGCGCACGTCGCTGGGCGGCGAAGTCGTCGATGCGGTGGAAGCCGAGCGCTTCTGGGCCGGACTGCGCGAACAGAGCGATCCGTTTTTCGCTTCGATCGCACCCGATGCCGCGCTCTGGCGTCTCGCGCTGCCATCGATCGCCGAGCCGCTGCAACTGCCCGGCGCACAACTGATGGAATGGGGCGGCGCGCAGCGCTGGTGGATCACCGAAACCGACGCGCAAACCGTACGCATCACCGCCAAGCAGGCCGGCGGCCACGCCACGCTGTTCCGCACGGGCCGCGCTTACGACCGCAGCGCGGGCGTATTCACGCCGCTGCCCGCGCCGCTCATGAAGATCCATCGCGGCCTGAAAGCTGCGTTCGACCCGGCCCGCATCTTCAATCGCGGCCGCCTGTATTCCGACTTCTGACGAGACCGACACGCGGCGATGCAGACGAACCTCGCGGACTTCATTCGCAACACTCCCGACGGCGACGAAGCCGACGCGATCCTGCGCAAATGCGTGCATTGCGGCTTTTGCACCGCGACCTGCCCGACCTATCAGTTGCTCGGCGACGAGCTCGACGGCCCGCGCGGACGCATCTATCTGATGAAGCAGATGGTAGAAGGCGCGCCCGTAACGAAGAGCACGCTCACGCACCTGGACCGCTGCCTTACCTGCCGCAGTTGCGAGACCACCTGCCCGTCCGGCGTGCAATACGGGCGGCTGGTGGAACTGGGCCGCAAGCATGCCGAACAAATGGTGCCGCGCCCGCTGCGCCAGCGCCTGATTCGCCGCTTTCTGGCAGGCTTCCTGCCGCGCCGCATGCTGTTCTCGCCGGCCATGCGCATGGCGCAGCAGGTGCGCGTGCTGCTGCCGCGCCGCCTGCGCGACAAGGTGCCGGTGCGCCAGCGCCCGCTCGCGTGGCCGACGGCGAAGCACGCGCGCAAGATGCTGATGCTCGCGGGCTGCGTGCAGCCTTCGATGATGCCCAACATCAACACGGCCACGGCACGCGTGCTGGACGCACTTGGCATCGAAACCCTCGTCGCGCCGCAGGCGGGCTGCTGCGGAGCGATCCGCCTGCACATGGGTTACGCCGACGACGCGCTCGACGACGTGCGCGCCAATATCGACGCCTGGTGGCCCTATGTGGAGCAAGGCGCCGAAGCAATCGTCATGAATGCCTCGGGTTGCGGCGCAACGGTCAAGGAATACGCGCACCTGATGCGCAACGACCCGGCCTATGCGAGCAAGGCGCAGCGCATCGCCAGCCTCACGCGCGACCTCAGCGAAATCCTGCCGGCTTTCGAGGAGCAACTGATGGCCGCCACGCGCAGGCGCGGCATCCACACGGTGGCGTACCACCCGCCGTGCACGCTGCAGCACGGCCAGCAGGTGCGCGGCGGCGTGGAGAAAGTGCTGGGCGCGCTGGGCCTGGACGTGCGCCTGCCCGCCGACAGCCACCTGTGCTGCGGCTCCGCCGGCACCTATTCGATCACGCAGCCGCGCCTGTCCTACACGCTGCGCAACCAGAAGGTCGAGCGGCTCAAGGCGCTGGAGCCACAACTGATCGTCTCGGCGAATATCGGCTGCATTGCGCATCTGCAAAGCGGCACGAAGATTCCGGTCACGCACTGGATCGAACTGGTTGAGCATATGCTGGCGGCGAATTAACCAAGGGATGGGCCTGCAGGCGACGGGTTGCACCCGGCTGAACCCTGGTTGCACTTTCACCGCCCACCGGTAACATTCCGAGCCTAACGAATCGCCGCGCGCTCCGGCAGTCGGCCATTCGGCCTATGACTTCTGGCCGATGCCTCGCGCCTCGCCCAATCCGTATAATTGGCCTCGTTCGTTTTCAGTGCGCCTAACCCAGAGCGCGGCCGCGGGCAGCGCTGCGCGGCCGGCCAGAATTCCCATGACCGATCTCGCCCACCATCTCGAAGCCGTTCGTCAACGCATCGCCGCCGCCGCCCGCAATGCGGACCGGGCGCCGGAGTCCGTCGCGCTGCTAGCCGTGTCGAAAACATTCCCGGCCGGCGATGTGCGCGCCGCGCACGCTGCAGGCCAGCGCGCGTTCGGCGAGAACTACGTGCAGGAAGCCGTGGACAAGATCGACACGCTTGCGGATCTGCGCGCGAGCCTCGAATGGCATTTCATCGGGCCGCTGCAGTCGAACAAGACGCGCCCCGTGGCAGAGCGTTTCGACTGGGTGCATTCGGTCGACCGCCTGAAGATCGCGCAACGCCTTTCCGAACAACGCCCGGCCGGCATGGCTGCGCTCAACGTCTGCCTGCAGGTGAATGTGAGCGGTGAAGATTCCAAGAGCGGCGTGGCGCCCGCAGAAGCGGCGCAGATTGCTCACGCGATCGCCGCGCTCCCCAACTTGCGCCTGCGCGGGCTGATGTCGATTCCCGAGCCGGAGACAACGCTCGACGCGCAACGCGCGCCTCATCGCCGCCTGCGCGAGCTGTTCGACGCCCTGCGCGCCGACGGTCTCGCACTCGACACGCTCTCGATGGGCATGTCGGCGGATCTCGAAGCGGCCGTGCTGGAAGGCGCGACCATCGTGCGCGTCGGCACCGCGATCTTCGGCACACGCGATTACTCTCACTGATTCACTGACGCACTCCCACACCATGAAAATTGCCTTCATCGGCGGCGGCAACATGGCCGCTGCACTCATCGGCGGTTTGATCCGCAAGAGCGTTCCGGCCGCGAATCTGTATGCGATCGATCCAAACGAGGACGCCCGCAAGCGCACCGCCGATCAGTTCGGCGTCCAGACGGGCGCGGCGGCGGACAGCGCGCTCGCGGCCTATGACGCGATCCTGATCGCCGTCAAACCGCAGATCGCCAAAGCCGTTGCAGAAGGCCTCGCGCCGCATCTGGGCGCGCATCAGGTTGTCATCAGCATCATGGCCGGCATTCGTATCGACGACCTGTCGCGCTGGCTTGGCGGCCACGCGCGCGTCGTGCGCACGATGCCCAACACGCCTGCGCTGATCGGCATGGGTGCAACGGGTCTGGTCGCCAGCAGCGGCGTCGACGCAGCGGGCCGCGAACTCGCCTCGAACGTGCTGGGCGCGGTCGGCCAGACGGTGTGGTTCGACGACGAAAGCAAGATCGACGCGGTCACGGCGATCTCGGGCAGCGGCCCCGCCTACGTGTTCTATTTCATCGAAGCGCTCGAAGAGGCCGCGCGTCAGCTCGGTATGGACGAACAGCAGGGCCGCGCGCTCGCCATCGCCACCTTCACGGGCGCGGCGCAACTGGCGCTGAATTCTGACGAACCGCCCGCGGTGCTGCGCGAGCGCGTGACGTCCAAGGGCGGCACGACGGCGGCGGCGCTCGCTTCGTTCGACGCCTCGGGCATCAAGGACGCGATCGTGCGCGGCGCGCTTGCCGCCGATGCGCGCGCGAAGGAAATGGGCAAAGAGTTCGGCGCGCAGTAAGCCAACGCGCTGCAAGCATGAAAAAAAGCGCCGGGTTTCGATAACCCGGCGCTTTTTTTGCGTCTGCTGCCAATGCGGCCGTGAGGCTTACATTCCCGCTGCCGCGTAGTGCGCCGCGATCCCCACGAAGAGCGCGCCGCCCAGCCAGTTGTTGTGACGGAACGCGGCGAAGCACGGCATGCGCTCGCGATCCTTGATGAGCGTGTAGTGATAGATCGCGCAGCCCACCGCCGCCGCCCAGCCTAGCCAGTACAGCACGCCGAATTGCTGCGTGATGCCCACCCACACGTAAATACCGAGCGTGAACGCGTAGCACAGCATGATCGCGAGCACGTCGAAGCGGCCAAAGGTGAGCGCCGAGGTGCGGATGCCGATCTTGATGTCGTCGTCGCGGTCGACCATCGCGTATTCGGTGTCGTAGGCCACCGACCAGAACACGTTGGCGATCAGCATGATCCACGCGAGCATCGGCACATGATCCTGAATGGCTGCGAACGCCATCGGAATGCCGAAGCCGAACGCGATGCCCAGATACGCCTGCGGAATCGCGAAAAAGCGCTTGGTGAACGGATACGAGGCCGCCACGAACAGCGCCACCACCGACAATTGCTTCGTGAGCGCGTTCAGCGGCAGGATCAGCAGGAACGAGACGACGGCCAGCGCCGCGGCAATCGCCACCGCTTCCCAGGCGCGAATCCGTCCCGACGTGATAGGCCGTTCGGCCGTGCGCTTGACGTGGCGGTCGAAGTCGCGGTCCGCATAGTCGTTGATCGCGCAGCCCGCCGAGCGCATCAGCACCGTGCCGAGCGTGAAGATCACCAGCAGCGAAAGCGACGGATGGCCGTTCGAGGCGATCCACAGCGCGTTGAGCGTCGGCCACAGCAGCAGCAGGCTGCCGATCGGCTTGTCCATGCGGACGAGCCGCAGATAGAGCGGGAGTCGGGCGAACATGTTCGGGGCGATCAAGACGGCGATTGAGACGAATACGGCGGCAAGGAAGATGGCGCTATTGTAGGCCACGCATGCGGCAAGCCGACGCCAGCCTCGCTCGGGCGATGCGGCGGAAATCGGGCGCAATCAAATGCAAAAAGCAAAAAGCCCGCTGGACCAGCCAGCGGGCTTTCATAACGACCACTTCAGGCGAAACGCTCAGGCCAGCATCGAGCGCAGCATCCACGCCGTCTTTTCATGCGTCTGCATGCGCTGCGTGAGCAGGTCGGCGGTCGGCTCGTCGTGGGCAGCTTCGGTGGCCGGGAAGATCGCGCGCGCGGTGCGCACCACGGCTTCCTGGCCTTCCACCAGCTGGCGGATCATGTCTTCCGCTGCCGGCACGCCATCCGCTTCCGGAATCGACGAGAGCCGCGCGAAATCCTTGTAGGTGCCCGGCGCATGTACGCCCAGCGCACGGATACGCTCGGCGATGGCGTCCACGGCCAGCGCCAGTTCGTTGTACTGCGTCTCGAACATCAGATGGAGCGTGTTGAACATCGGCCCCGTGACGTTCCAGTGGAAGTTGTGCGTCTTCAGATACAGCGTGTAGGTGTCCGCGAGCAGGTGCGAGAGACCGTCTGCGATCTTCTTGCGATCCTTGTCGGTGATGCCGATATTCACGTGCTGCACAGCAGATTTTTTGGCCATGATGACTCCTTTTGTAGCAGTGAGACTACCCATCCGTGACGACGCAACTTCCCTGTCGAACGCTTGATCGGGTCTCAGTTTATCTTATAAGCACCGGAAAACAGGGCCATCAGGCCCCACTCTCCAGCGGGGTCAAGCAGCGTGCGTGCCCGCTCCGACATCCGGTCGCGTCAGTGTCCGGCGAGATGAGCGAGAACCTGGGCGATGAGCGCGACGAACCCGCTCGACAGGATCGCAAAACCCACGATACGGCGTACGACCTCGGTACCTTCCGCGCGCGAACGCGCCATTCCGGCGCCGCGACCCGTGCCCACGGCCTTGAGTGTCATCGTCATCGTTCTGGTCATGATCGTGCTCCTTGCGGTTTCTGCGTTGCGTTCATCGGCTGGATGTCTGGTGCGGCGAGGCGGATCGCGCCTCGCCGCGGCTCCCTGCTTTTGGCTGCCGTGTTATGCCTGTGTTGCGGTTGAAAAGACTTTAACATCGACTATTGATATCTATAATTTGATTTAATTAATCTATCGAATAGGCGATACTTATCGGCGGCCTGAAGAGCCACGAGACAACGCAGGTGCAAGGAAAGACGCGGGCGAACGCCGCATCGAAGAGGCAACGCGCCGCGCATGAAGCGCGGCGCGGAAAATCTACCGGCGGATCACACCGCTTCGACGGGTGCTTCGATCTTCTTTACGCCAGGCAGGTCGCAGGCGTTGATCGCATCGACGATCGCCTCGATCGCCGGCATGCGCGTGAAGCTCTTGCGCCACGCCAGCACCACACGGCGGTCGGGCACCGGCTCGTCGAACGGCACATAGGACAGCAGCCCGGAATCGGCTCCGCCCGCATGCGGCTTGACTTCCGTCACCGACATACGCGGCAGCACCGTGATGCCGACGCCGCTCGCCACCATATGGCGAATCGTCTCCAGCGACGACCCCTCGAAGGTCTTCTGGATGCCGTCCGCGTTCTGCGAGAAGCGCATCAGTTCCGGGCACACGCCCAGTACGTGATCGCGGAAGCAATGGCCGCTGCCCAGCAGCAGCATGGTTTCCTGCTTGAGATCTTCCGGATCGATCTTGTCGCGCTTTTCCCAGACGTGGCCCGACGGCAGCGCCACGACGAAGGGTTCGTCGTAGAGCGGGCGCAGCGTGAGGCCGGTTTCGGCGAAGGGCAGTGCCATGATGGCGACGTCGATTTCGCCTTGCTTGAGCAGCTCGATCAGCTTGAGCGTGTAGTTCTCCTGCAGCATCAGCGGCATCTGCGGGACGCGCTTGATCATCTGCTTGACGAGCGTGGGCAGCAGGTACGGCCCGATCGTGTAGATCACGCCCAGACGCAGCGGCCCGACGAGCGGGTCCTTGCCCTGCTTGGCAATTTCCTTGATCGCAAGCGTTTGTTCGAGAACGCGCTGCGCCTGCGTGACGATCTGCTCGCCGATGGGCGTCACGCTCACTTCGCTCGTGCCGCGCTCGAAAATCTGCACGTTCAGTTCGTCTTCGAGTTTCTTGATGGCCACCGACAGGGTCGGCTGGCTCACGAAGCAGGCTTCGGCGGCCCGTCCGAAGTGGCGCTCGCGGGCAACCGCGACGATGTATTTCAGTTCAGTGAGCGTCATTTCATTGGGGACCAATCAAAAAGGGGGAATCAATAGTTTGTACTTATACACCTATGGCGGCGATTCGCCAATAATCAACGCCCCTATCCGGGGCGCGATCATGAGCAGGGTCAGACGGCGAGAAAGCGCACAGGTTCCATGCGCGACGCTTCGGTCGCAGCAATAGTCTGTTCGCGGAGGGATTTATGCCTTGAGGTATTGCTCGCGCGCGCCGAGCCAGCGGTTCAGGTGCTGCGTGACGACGTGCGGATATTCGTGCAGCAGCCGCTCGGCGGCTTCGCGCGCCGGCTCGATCAGCCAGGCGTCGTTTTCGAGGTTTGCGAAGCGCAGCATCGCCGCGCCCGACTGACGCGCACCCAGAAACTCGCCGGGGCCGCGTATTTCCAGATCCTTGCGCGCGATCTCGAAACCATCGGTGGTTTCGCGCATGGTCTGCAAACGCTGACGCCCCGTGAGCGACAGCGGCCCGGTGTACAGCAGCAGGCACACCGACGCCGCACTGCCGCGCCCCACCCGCCCGCGCAACTGGTGCAATTGGGCGAGTCCAAAGCGCTCCGCATGCTCGATCACCATCAGCGACGCATTGGGCACATCCACGCCCACTTCGATCACCGTAGTCGCCACCAGCAACTGCACTTCGTTGCGCGAGAACGCATCCATCACGGCCGCCTTGTCCGCCGACGCCAGCCGCCCATGCACGAGCCCAACCGACAGCTCCGGCAACGCGGCCACGAGCGTTTCCCAGGTCTCCACGGCGGTCTGCAACTGCAGCGTCTCACTTTCTTCGATCAGCGGGCAGACCCAGTAGACCTGACGCCCCGTGAGCGCCGCCGCGCGCACCCGCGCGATGACTTCCTCGCGGCGGGCGTCGGAGACGAGCTTGGTGAGAATCGGCGTGCGGCCCGGCGGCAGTTCGTCGATGGTGGAGACTTCGAGATCCGCGTAATACGTCATCGCGAGCGTGCGCGGGATCGGCGTGGCGGTCATCATCAGTTGATGCGGCTGGAACTCGCGGTTGGCCTCGTCAGGCGACTTCGCGTTCTGCGCCTTGGCGCGCAACGCCAGCCGCTGCTCGACGCCGAAACGATGCTGTTCGTCGACGATCACAAGGCCCAGCCGCGCGAATTCCACGGCATCCTGAATAATCGCGTGTGTGCCGATCACGAGCCTGGCTGTGCCAAGCGCCGCCGCTTCCAGCGCGGCGCGTTTCTCCTTCGCCTTGAGGCTGCCCGAGAGCCACGCCACCTGCACGCCGAGCGGTTCCAGCCAGCCGCGCAGCTTGCGCGCGTGCTGCTCCGCGAGGATTTCAGTCGGCGCCATCAGCGCGGCCTGATAACCGGCGTCGATGGCCTGCGCGGCGGCGAGCGCCGCCACCACGGTCTTGCCGCTGCCCACGTCGCCTTGCAGCAGACGCTGCATCGGATGCGGCGCTTCCAGATCCTGCGCGATCTCGCCGACCACGCGTTCCTGCGCGTTCGTGAGCTTGAACGGCAAGGCTTCGCGCAGACGCGCGAGCAGCGTTTCTTCGCTCTTGCGGCCCGCGACGTGACGCGCCATCGCGGGCGCGGCGCGCGTGCGGCGCTCTTCGTGTGCGCGCTTGAGCGAGAGCTGCTGGGCCAGCAGTTCGTCGAACTTGATGCGCGTCCAGGCGGGATGAGTGCCGTCGATCAACTCGTTTTGATCGGCGTTGATGGGCGGATGGTGCAGCGTTTTCACCGCATCCATGAGCCCGGGCACGTTGAGCGGCGCGAGAAACTCCTGCGCAATCGGCTCGGGCAGCAGTTCGGGTAGATGCGCGCGTTCGAGCGCGTTGTCGATGGCCTTGCGCAGATACGCCTGGCTCACGCCCGCCGTCGATGGATAAACCGGCGTTAGCGCCTGCGGCAGCGGCGCATCGCCTTCCACGACCTTCACGGCCGGATGCACCATCTCCAGCCCGAAAAAGCCGCCGCGCACGTCGCCGCGCACGCGCAGGCGTTTGCCCACCGCCATCTGCGTGACCTGCGAGCCGTAGAAGTTCAGAAAGCGCAGGTGCAGTTCGTCGCCGTTGTGGTCGCGCAGTTTGACGACCAGCTGGCGGCGCGGGCGATACGCGACTTCGTTGTCGAACACCACGCCTTCGGTCTGCTCGATGCCGCCGGGCAACAGCTCGCCGATGGGTGTGAGCGTGGTCTCGTCCTCGTAGCGCATCGGCAGATGCAGTACGAGGTCGATGGCGCTGTGCAGGCCCAGTTTGGCGAGCCGGTCGGCGGTTTTGGTGAGCTTGGGCTTGTCTTTGACGTCGGCTTTTTCGGCGGCTTTCTTCGTCGCCGCGCGCTTTCGCGGCGCCTTAGCGTCCGCCGCTTCGTCGTGCGACTGCGCGTGCGCGTCCGGGCGCGCTTCCGGCTGCGTATCGTCGTGCGGGACGCTCGCGGGATCGGATTCGGCAATCATTCGGCTAACGGACGAGGGCATGGGCTGCTTCACAAGTACAATATCGGCTTTCCGGCATGGCGCGGCACGTCCGCGCATCGGCCTGCTCCTGTCAGGCCGGTCCCGCAATCATACTTGCTCGTTCCTCCGGAGCGGGCATCCAGGCAGTTTTTGGGGCGCAACCGCTGCGCGTTTCGCTACGCGCAAGCCGCTCAAGGACTGCCCGCCAGCCGCCGCACTGTCGGCGCCTTACCGTTTCATCAGGCCGTATGTTCAAGCTTTCCGATTTCGATTTCGATCTTCCCGAAGCGCTGATCGCGCAGACCGCCCTGCCCGAGCGCAGCGCAAGCCGTCTCCTGGAAGTGGACAACGCCGTGCAGCCCGCGCGGCTGACCGACCGCACCTTCGCCGACCTGCCCGCGTGCATCGCGCCGGGCGATCTGCTCGTCTTCAACGATACCAAGGTGCTGAAGGCGCGCTTCTTCGGCCAGAAGGCCAGCGGCGGCAAGATCGAGGTGCTGGTCGAGCGCCTGACCGGCGCGCGCACGGCGCTCGCGCAGATCCGCGCGAGCAAGAGTCCGGGCCCCGGCACTGTGCTGCGTCTGGCCGATGCGTTCGAAGTCACGGTGGCCGAGCGCGTCGATCAGTTCTACACGCTGAATTTTCCCGACGACTGCCTCACGCTGATCGAGCAGTACGGCCGTCTGCCGCTGCCGCCCTACATCACGCACGACGCCGACGCGAGCGACGAAACGCGCTACCAGACCGTGTTCGCGCAGAACCCGGGCGCGGTGGCCGCGCCGACCGCAGGCCTGCACTTCGACGACGCGCTGCTCGCGAAACTCGACGCCATGGGCGTGGAGCGCGCAACGCTTACGCTGCATGTGGGCGCGGGCACGTTCCAGCCGGTGCGCGTGGAAAACATCGCCGAGCACAAGATGCATAGCGAGTGGTATCAACTGCCGCAGGCGCTGGTCGACAAGATCGCCGCCACGCGCGCGCGGGGCGGACGCGTGATCGCCGTGGGCACGACCTCGATGCGCGCGCTCGATGCCGCCGCGCGCGACGCCGCGAACGAAAACCGCGAACTCGCCGCCACCCAGGCGGAAACGGATATTTTCATCACGCCGGGTTATCAGTTCCGCGTAGTCGATCGCCTGGTCACGAACTTCCATTTGCCGAAATCGACGCTGCTGATGCTGGTGTCGGCGTTCGCGGGCATCGAAACGATTCGCGCTGCGTATCGTCACGCGATCGAACAGCGCTATCGCTTCTTCAGTTATGGCGACGCGATGCTGCTCACGCGGACTTGTCGACCAGAGTTGGCGCTTTAGCGCTTACTCTGGTCCCATGCAAAGCTGACGACGCGCTCAACAAGTAACGCTCACACTTTCCCAGCCGCCGCGCAACATCAAAAATGCGCGGCGGCGTTTTATCTTGTTTCACCAATTGCGCCGGACTGTTTTCCGGTTGCACAGGAGTCAACGCATGACCGACGGTCAGCAAAACAACGCACGCGCCGAACACGGCGCCTATCTGGGCGAGCGCCCGCAAAACGGCCTCAAGTTCGAACTGCTCGGCACCGACGGCCTCGCGCGCCGTGGCCGCGTCACGCTCAATCACGGCGTGGTCGAAACGCCGATCTTCATGCCGGTGGGCACCTACGGCACCGTGAAGGCGACGCAGCCGCGCGAGCTGGAGGAAATGAAGGCGCAGATCATCCTCGGCAACACGTTCCACCTGTGGCTGCGCCCGGGTCTGGAAACGATCGAGGCGCACGGCGGCCTGCACCGCTTCATGGGCTGGAACCGGCCGATCCTCACGGATTCGGGCGGCTTCCAGGTGTTTTCGCTGGGCGACCTGCGCAAGATCTCGGAAGACGGCGTGCGCTTCGCCTCGCCCGTGAACGGCGACAAGCTGTTCCTCTCGCCCGAAGTGTCGATGCAGATCCAGAAGGTGCTGAATTCGGACATCGTCATGCAGTTCGACGAATGCACGCCTTACGCGACCAACGGCGTGACGACCACGCACCAGGAAGCCGCCGACTCCATGCGCATGTCGATGCGCTGGGCGCAGCGCTCGATCGACGAGTTCAATCGCCTGGGCAACCCGAACGCGCTGTTCGGCATCGTCCAGGGCGGCATGTTCGAGGATCTGCGCGATGAATCGCTGGCCGGTCTGTCGCAGATGCCGTTCCACGGCTACGCGATCGGCGGGCTGTCGGTGGGCGAGCCGAAGGAAGACATGATGCGCGTGCTGCAGCACATCGCGCCGAAGCTTCCCGCCGACAAGCCGCACTACCTGATGGGCGTGGGCACGCCGGAAGATCTGGTGGCGGGCGTGGCTGCGGGCGTCGACATGTTCGACTGCGTGATGCCCACCCGCAACGCGCGCAACGGCTGGATCTTCACGCGCTTTGGCGACGTCAAGATCCGCAACGCCACGCACAAGAACTCGCTGCGCCCGCTCGACGAGCAGTGCGGCTGCTACACCTGCCGCCACTTCACGCGCGGCTATCTGCATCACCTGCACCGCGTGGGCGAAATCCTCGGCGCGCAGCTCAACACGATCCACAACCTGCATTACTACCTGGAACTGATGAGCGAAATCCGCGAGTCGATCGAGACGAAGACCTTCGCGGCCTTCCGTCAGCGTTTCGCCGAAAACCGCGCGCGCGGGGTGGATTGAGCGCGGGAAGTGTGGACCTGATGTGATTTCCGGTGCGCGCCGACAAGCTTTAGGGCATTTCCGATGGCGCGCCACCGTTCAAGCCGCCACACTTTACAATTACCTTTCGCAACGACCGCGCGCCATGCGCGGCTGACCGTCGAGGGCCGCGCCGCCTGGTTCGAAGAACCGGGCAATGCGGCTAACAGCTTGATCGGAAAGCCCATTTGGCGCCATCGTCGCGTTAGTTGCCGGTGGTAGAATAACCGGCTCGCTTTTGATCGTATCTATTGATCCTACCGATCGTATAAACGGAGAGACCAACGTGTCGTTTATTACCAATGCCTTCGCAGCACCCGCAGCGGGCGGCGCAGAATCGAGCCTGATGAGCTTCCTGCCGCTGATTCTGATGTTCGCCGTGCTGTACTTCATCATGATCCGTCCGCAGATGAAGCGCCAGAAGGAACACCGCAACATGCTCGCCGCCATGGCCAAGGGCGACGAAGTCATCATCAGCGGCGGCATCGTCGGCAAGGTCACCAAGGTCAATGAAGCCTACGTGGGCGTCGAAATCGCTGACGGCACGGAAGTCACCGTGCAGAAGTCGTCGGTTACGACCATCCTGCCGAAGGGCACGATCAAGTCGCTGTAAGCGCGAGACGATCGATCACTTCAGGCTGCAGCTAACCCTGCTGCCTTGCGCGTCCGGCCCGGCCCCTGATTGCACCCAGAGCGGGCGGCACGAAGGCCTCGCCGGACGCGTGCGCATCGAGATGGCAACTCCCCTCCCCCGTTGGGCCAACCAATGAACCGTTATCCCCTCTGGAAATATGTCGTGATGGTCGTGGCGCTTGCCATCGGCCTCGTGTACACATTGCCCAATTTCTTCGGCGAAGCGCCCGCGGTCCAGGTGTCGAGCGGTAAAGCGACCGTGAAGCTCGACTCCGGCACGCTCGCACAGGTCGAGGCAGCGGTCGCCGCCGCCAACATCAAGGCCGACGACGTCACTTTCGACAACTCGTCGCTGAACGCGAATATCCGCGTGCGCGTGGCCGATACGGACACGCAGCTGCGTCTTAAGGACGCGCTGAGCCACGCGCTGAACGCCGACCCCACCGACCCGCAGTACATCGTCGCGCTGAACCTGCAGAGCGCCTCGCCGCGCTGGCTGACGGCGCTGCACGCGCTGCCGATGTACCTCGGTCTGGATCTGCGCGGCGGCGTGCACTTCCTGCTTCAGGTGGACATGAACGGCGCGCTGAACAAGAAGCTCGATTCCGACGCTTCGGACGCGCGCTCGATCCTGCGTGACAAGAACATCCGCGACGGCGGCGTGAACCGCGTCAACCAGACGGTGGTGATCAATTTCGCCGATGCGTCCGTCGCCGATGCCGCCAGCAAGGTGCTGTCCGGCTCGGGTGGCGTGAGCGAACTCGTGTGGTCGCAGCAGAATGCGCCTGACGGTGGCTTCCAGCTGGTTGGCTCGTTCACGCCGGCTGTGAAGAAGGCCGTGCAGGACGCCGCGCTCAAGCAGAACATCACGACGCTGCACAACCGCGTGAACGAACTGGGCGTGTCCGAGCCCGTGATCCAGCAGCAAGGCGACGACCGCATCGTGGTCGAACTGCCGGGCGTGCAGGACACCGCGAAGGCCAAGGACATCATCGGCCGTACGGCGACGCTCGAAGCGCGCCTCGCCGACCCGAACGGTCTGCATCCGAATCCGGGCGACCCCGTGCCGCCGGGCGACGAGCTCTTCACGCAAGGCAACGCCGCGCCGGTGCTGCTGCGCAAGCAGGTGATCTTCACCGGCGACCGCATCATCGACGCGTCGGCGGGCTTTGACGAACATCAGCGTCCGTCGGTCAACATCCGCCTCGATTCGGCCGGTGGCCGCGCCGTGGGTCAGGTGTCGCGCGACAACATCGGCAAGCCGATGGCGATGGTGCTGTTCGAGAAGGGCAAGGGCGAAGTGCTGACGGTGGCGACCATCCAGTCGGAACTGGGCGACCGCTTCCAGATCACGGGGCAACCCACGGCGCAAGCCGCCACCGACCTCGCGCTGCTGCTGCGCGCCGGATCGCTCGCCGCGCCGATGGACATCATCGAAGAACGCACGGTCGGCCCGAGCCTGGGCGCCGACAACATCCGCAAGGGTTTTGACTCGGTGGTCTACGGCTTCGCCGCGATCGCCATCTTCATGCTTGCGTACTACATGCTGTTCGGTCTGATCTCGATGATCGGCCTGTCGGTGAACCTGCTGCTGCTGGTGGCCGTGCTGTCGCTGATGCAGGCGACGCTCACGCTGCCGGGTATCGCCGCTATTGCGCTTGCGCTCGGTATGGCGATCGACGCGAACGTGCTGATCAACGAGCGTGTGCGTGAAGAACTGCGCAACGGCGCGCCGCCGCAACTGGCGATCCAGAACGGCTACGCGCACGCCTGGGCGACCATTCTCGACTCGAACGTGACCACGCTCATCGCCGGTCTCGCGCTGCTCGCGTTCGGTTCGGGCCCGGTGCGCGGCTTCGCGATCGTGCACTGTATCGGCATTCTGACCTCGATGTTCTCGGCCGTGTTCTTCTCGCGCGGTCTCGTGAACCTCTGGTACGGCGGCAAGAAGAAGCTCAAGTCGCTGGCGGTGGGCCAGGTGTGGCGTCCGGAACCCGAAACGGCTGGCGCACCCGCGCTGGGCGCCGACGATGCGGACACCGACACGGGCCGCGCCCTCGCCTCGAACGCAGCGAACGCCGCCAAACGCCAGGCTGCCAAGGCCGGCGCCAAGGGCCCGCGTGCGAAGCCGACGGTGCGTCGCCGCAACGACCCCAGCAGCCCCGACAACACGGGTTCGTCCCGCTGATACGGAGAGACTAGAAAATGGAATTTTTCCGCATCCGCAAGGACATCCCGTTCATGAAGCACGCGTTGGTCTTCAACGCGATCTCCTTCATTACGTTTATCGCGGCGGTGTTCTTCCTGTTCCACCGCGGCCTGCACCTGTCGATCGAATTCACGGGCGGCACGGTCATCGAGGTTCAGTATCCGCAGGCGGTGCCGCTTGAACCGGTGCGCGATTCGCTCACGAAGATCGGTTACGGCGACGCCCAGGTGCAGAACTTCGGCACCTCGCGCGACGTGCTGATCCGTCTGCCGATCAAGCAGGGGCTAAGCTCGGCGCAACAGAGCGATCAGGTGATGAGCACGCTCAAGGCGGCCGAACCGCAGGTTCAGCTGCAGCGCGTGGAGTTCGTCGGCCCGCAGGTCGGCAAGGAACTCGCTACCGACGGCCTGCTTGCGCTGGCCTGCGTGGTGGCCGGCATCGTCATCTATCTGTCGTTCCGCTTCGAGTGGAAATACGCCGTGGCCGGCGTGATCGCCAACCTGCACGACGTGGTGATCATTCTGGGCTTCTTCGCGTTCTTCCAGTGGGAGTTCTCGCTGTCGGTGCTCGCGGCGGTGCTCGCGGTGCTCGGCTACTCGGTCAACGAATCGGTCGTTATCTTCGACCGGATCCGCGAGACCTTCCGGCGCGAGCGCAAGATGAGCGTGACGCAGGTCATCAACCACGCGATCACCAGCACGATGTCGCGAACCATCATCACCCACGGCTGTACGGAAATGATGGTGCTGTCGATGTTCTTCTTCGGCGGCCCGACGCTGCACTACTTCGCTCTGGCGCTGACGGTGGGTATCCTGTTCGGTATCTATTCGTCGGTGTTCGTGGCGGCGTCCCTGTCGATGTGGCTCGGCGTGAAGCGCGAGGACCTCATCAAGGACAAGAAGGACAAGTTCGATCCGAACGATCCGAACGCGGGCGCGCAGGTCTAAGCGCATCCCCGTTGTCGAATGAAAAAGCCGGCTCGCGAGCCGGCTTTTTTTGTCCGCTTTCGTCCGCTTTTCGTCCGGACTCCAGACTTACTGCTTGATGCCCTCGGCCTGGATATGCAGCTTCGTCTTCATGCTGAAGCCGTACTTCTTGCCCATCTCCATGCCGAAGTCGTCGCGATTGAACTCGGCTTCGGCTTCTACGCCGCAGACCTCGCGCTTGAGCATCGGGTGAGGCATGCACTTGAACGACTCAATTTCCAGCTTCAGCGGCTTCGTCACGCCATGCAGCGTGAGCGTGCCCACTACCTCTTTCGGCGTGTCGCCGTCGAATACGATCTGCGTGCCCTTGTAGGTGGCCGCCGGATACTTCGCGACGTCGAAGAATTCGTCGCTGCGCAGATGCTTGTCCAGCTCCGTATTGCCGGTCTGGACCGAGGCCGGATCGATCGTCACGTCGACGGTACCGGTTTTCGCAGCGCGGTCGAGCGTAACGGTGCCGGTGGTTTTGGTGAACTTGCCGCGCCACACCGACAGGCCCGCGAAGTGATCGGCCTCGAAACTCGGATAGGTGTGGTTGGGGTCGAGCTGATAGGTGTCGGCGGCCTGCGCCAGCGACGGCGTGAACGATGCGGCGATCGACAGCGCGGCAGCCCCCGCGGTCATGACGCTTCTCAACACGAATGGGTTCAAGTACGCCTCCTTTCTTCGCTACGTGGTGGTAATGACGAAAAATGTCGAAAGCGCCGCCGCGCACTAGTGACGCACGATGACGATATGAAGCTTGATCAGCACTTCGTCCGCAACCGTCGAAGTATCTTTCCACTCGCCAGTGCCAATGCCGAACGCCAGCCGGTGGATCGGCAAGGTGCCGTCGAAGGTCTGCGTCGCGCCCTGCTGCGTGAGCACCACGGGCACCGCGACGCTCTGCGTATGCCCCTTGATCGTCAGGTTGCCGCTCACGCTGTACTGGTTCGGCCCGGTCGAGGCGATCGCCGTGGACACGAAGGTGGCCTGCGGATACGCCTTCGCGTCGAACCACTCGGGGCCGCGCACCGACTCGTTATAGGTCGGATCGCCGAGATCGTAGCTGGCCGTGTCCACTGTCAGACGCGCCGTGCCCGCTGCGGGCTTCGCCGGATCGAAGTCGATGTGCGCGTCGAACTTCGTGAAACTGCCCTCCACCGGCACGTTCATCTGACGTGAGATCGCCACCAGCGTGCTCTGGCCCGCGTCGAGCTGCGCCTGCACCGCACCCGCCACCAGCAGCATCGCCCCCGCCAGCGCGGCGAACCGCATGCAGGCAAACCTCGCCTGCCTTACCTCTGCTTTCATGGCCATCCCCGAGCCGGGCGCTGGATACTTCGCCGCGCGCTCGCCGCCCGCATGGGCGCGCTTGAGGCAACGCCGAAAACCGGCCGCCCAGGACACAAAGATTAACCTAACGGCCGGGAACGAGCACAAGCGCGCCGGGTCGCAATGATCAGCGGAGTTTCACCCACGAAGTTGCGCTTGCTCACGGCTGCCGGGCTCGCATACACGGGTGCAACAAACGTGGCACACTCCACGGCCCGTCGAGCAGCGTCGGCGGGACGCCCGAAGCGGGCGCGCGGCTTGCTGTTTCGCCGCGCCATGATCCCGACGAAGCAAACGCGCGCCGCCAGCCGCCTTTGGTAACATGGTTGGCACGGCCTCTGCCGGTTTCATGTCGAAATCGCCTCTCAGCCGCGCCGTTGTTGCTCGTCCCCGTTCACGTCGATTTGCGTCATCTGACCGTATGGCCCAGGACAATCTGATCGCGTGTCACGAATGCGACGCGCTCTACCGCAAGCCGCGCCTGCTCGGGCGCCAGTCCGCGCGTTGCTCGCGCTGCGGCGGCACGCTCTATCAAAGCAGCTCGGCGCAGCTCGACCGCATCTGTGCGATGACCGTCGCCGCGCTCGTGACGTTCATCATCGCTCAATCGTTTCCTATCATCGAGCTGGACGCCAACGGCATCACTTCGGAGTCGAGCCTGTTCGGCGCGCTCGTGGTGCTGTGGAACGAGGATATGCAGATCGTCGCGGTGATGGTCTTCTGCGCGACTATCCTCTTCCCGCTCACCGAGATGGTCGCGCTGCTCTACGTGCTGCTGCCAATCCGGCGCGGCTTCATTCCGCCGGGCTTTAACCAGGTGCTGCGCGCGATCCAGTTCGTGCGCCCCTGGGGCATGCTCGAAGTCTTCATGCTGGGCGTGCTCATCACGATCGTGAAGATGGTGAGCCTCGCGCGCGTGATCCCCGAAACGGCGCTGTTCGCGTTCGCCGTACTCACGCTGATGTTCACCGTAGTGGTGACGTTCGATTCGCGCACGCTGTGGGATATCGCCGACGCGCTGCGCGCGGGCGCGCGCCATGCCCGCCATCCGGGGCGCGGCTCCAGTGCGGCCGGCGGCAAACATCGCGGCCCCGACATCGACCCGGACGGACTGCTCGATCCGGGCGTGCCGCCCACGCTGGGTGGCCCCGCGGGTGTGCAACATCCGGTCGGCGAGCCTGAGATCCGCGATCCATCCGCACTCAAGCCCGCACCCAACCCCGCGCCAAAACCCGCCGCACCGGATTCGAAAGGCTGGACGCCGTGATGAAGCGCCCGCTGAAAACCCCGCGTACCGAGGCATCCCGATGAAATACGTCACCGCCACCGACGCCGGCCTCATCTCGTGCCACGCCTGCGGCCATCTGCAGGCGCGCGCCCGCGCCCGGTCGCCCCAGGCCGGGCACCAGCGCTGCGCGCGCTGCAACTCGCCGCTGCACCTGCGCCACCCCGACAGCCTGATGCGCACCTGGGCGTTGCTGATCGCGGCGGCGCTGCTCTATATTCCGGCGAACCTGCTGCCGGTCATGCACACGGCCTCGCTCGTCGGCGACGAGGACGACACCATCATGAGCGGCGTGGTCTACTTCTGGACCTCGGGCGACGCGCCGCTTGCGGTGATCGTCTTCATCGCCAGTATTCTCGTGCCGATGCTCAAGCTCAGCGTGATCGCGCTGCTTTGCATCACCTCGCAACGCCGCTCCACATGGCGCCCGGTCGAGCGCTCCAAGCTCTACCGGCTGGTCGAATTCATCGGCCGCTGGTCCATGCTGGACATCTTCGTGGTGACGCTGACGGTTGCGCTGGTACGCTTCCAGTCACTTGCGGTGATCACGGCGGGGCCAGGCGCGATCGCATTCGGCTCGGTCGTGATCCTGACGATGATGGCGTCGATGCAGTTCGATCCGCGCCTGATCTGGGATCCGGTGGACGAAGACAAACATCAACAGCAACAACCCACGCAACACACTCAGGATCGCCCCCATGAATAGTCCGCAAGGACCGAATCCGGCCGGTGGCTCCGCAGGCGGCTCGCTGCCCCCCGACCTGCCCGAGCCGGACATCGTCAAGCCCAGACGCTGGCTGCCCTCACTCGTCTGGATCGTGCCGCTCATCGCGGCGCTGATCGGCGTCGCGCTCGTAGTGAAGTCGGTCGCCATGCGCGGCCCGACCATCACGATCAGCTACCTGACCGCCGAAGGACTTGAGCCGGGCAAAACCAAGGTCAAGTACAAGGACGTCGATATCGGCTCGGTGCGCGCCATCAAGCTCTCGCCGAACCTCTCGCACGTGCTCGTGACCGTCGAGCTGACCAAGGACGCCGAAAACTTCGCCAAGAAGGACAGCCGCTTCTGGGTGGTGCGCCCGCGCATCGGCGCGAGCGGCGTTTCGGGCCTGGGCACGCTGCTTTCCGGCTCGTACATCGGCGCCGACGCTGGCCGTTCGGAAGAAACCGCGAGCGACTTCATTGGCCTGGAAACGCCACCCGCCGTGACCATCGACGAAAAAGGCCATCGCTACACGCTGCATAGCGAAAACCTCGGTTCGCTCGACATCGGCACGCCTATCTTTTACCGCCGCATCCAGGTCGGTCAGGTCACTGGCTATTCGCTCGACAAGGACGGCACCGGCGTGACCGTGCAGGTGTTCGTGAGCGCGCCCTACGACCAGTACGTGGGCACCAACACGCGTTGGTGGCATGCAA
>NZ_DASZJJ010000227.1:0-17186 GCF_035948235.1 Paraburkholderia sp.
TGCCCTGCCTACTTCATAACCCCTGTCGAAACCAGGTCGGCCCCAGAGGAAGGGACAATTATCCCATAGATCGGCAGATGAGGCGAACCGCGCCCATTTCAAGGGCGCGATGGCCTCAGGTGCGGGGCTTGACGTGTTGCAGCAGGGCGAACAGCGCCTCGGCGGTGTCGGCCACGAAATCGGCGTTCCACTGCGAGGGCGGCTCGATGTTGCCGCAGTAGCCGTAGGCGGCGGCGATGGTCGCCATGCCCGCGGCGTGACCGGCCTGCACGTCGCGCAGATCGTCGCCCACATAGACCACACGCGTGGCGTCGACGCCCAGCGCCTGCGCTGCATGGAGCAGCGGCGCGGGGTGGGGCTTCGAATAAGGTGTCGTATCGCCGCTCACCACGCAGGCCGCGCGCGTATCGAGGTGCATGAGCTTGACGAGCGGGTCTGTCAGGCGCGCGACCTTGTTGGTCACGATGCCCCAGCGCACGCCGCGCGCGTCGAGATCGTCGAGGACCTCGTCGATGCCCGGGAACAGCGCCGTCTCCACGCGCAGGTTGGCCGCGTAGTTGGCGAGGAATTCCTCGCGCATGGCGGCAAACTCGCGATCGTCAGGGCCAATGCCGAAGGCGCCGCCGATCAGGCCGCGCGCGCCGGCGGAGGCGAGCGGGCGCAGCTTCTCGTACGCAGCGGGCGCCAGGCCGCGCGCGTGGCGCATCTGATTGACTGCGGCCGCGAGGTCGGGTGCCGTATCGGCGAGCGTGCCGTCGAAGTCGAACAGGACGGCGTCGCAGGCGGCGAGCGCCGCGCCGTCCGCCGCCGGGCTTTCAGGCGTGTTCTGTGTCATATCGGAGAGGGCAGCGCCGGTTCAGGCGTCGCGCCGGCAGGCGATCATGTAATTGACGCTCGAGTCGTTCGACAGCGCGAAACGACGCGTGAGCGGGTTGTAGGTGATGCCCTTGATTTCGGCCGCGCTCAAGCCGGCCTGACGCGCGAAGCCCGCGAGTTCCGACGGACGGATAAAGCGCGCGTAGTCGTGCGTGCCCTTGGGCAGCATCTGCGCGATGTATTCCGCGCCGATCACGGCCAGCAGATAGGACTTCACGTTGCGGTTGAGCGTCGAGAAGAACACCCAGCCGCCCGGCTTGACCAGCGTGGCGCAGGCTTTGACCACGCTCAGCGGCTCGGGCACGTGTTCGAGCATTTCCATGCACGTCACCACGTCGAACGAGCCGGGCTCGCGCGCGGCGATTGCCTCGGCGGCGATCTCTTCGTATTCCAGCGTGATGCCGCTTTCGAGGCTGTGCAGGTCGGCCACGCCCAGCGCTTCGCTGGACAGGTCGATGCCTTTTACGTTCGCACCGAGACCCGCCATCGACTCCGACAGGATGCCGCCGCCGCAACCGATATCGAGCACACGCTTGCCTGTCAGATGCGCATGGCTGTCGATCCAGCCCAGACGGATGGGATTCAGCTCGTGCAGCGGCTTGAACTCCGCGTTCGGGTCCCACCAGCGATGAGCGAGATCGCTGAATTTCTGCAGTTCGTGGGGATCGGCATTCGTCATGTCGGATTGGCCTGAAGCGCGCAAGCGAAGGTGGAACAAGCCCAGAGTATAAGGGCGCGCGGGTGCGACGGCAAAACAGGGCGGCAATAGCCGCGCCGGATCGCTCGCCAGAGCGCAGTCCTCATGCCCGTGAGTTAGCGGGACGTTCACTTACAAATGCATACAAATATCGCCACGATTCAAATGAATCGCACAATAAAAAAAGCCCCGCCTGAGCGGGGCTTTTGAGTCTTGCTGTCGCAGCTCGCAGATTACTGCTTTTGCGTGCCGACGACTTCGACTTCAACGCGGCGATCCGGTGCGAGGCACGAGATCAGCTGCTTGCGGTTCTTCTGGTTGCAACCCGTGGTGACCGGGTTACGCTTGCCCTTGCCTTCCGTGTAGACGCGCTCAGCCGGCACACCCTTGCTGACCAGGTACGACTTGACGGCTTGCGCACGGCGCAGCGACAGACGGTCGTTGTAGGCAGCCGAACCGATGCGGTCCGTGTAGCCCGTTGCAACGACGACTTCAAGGTTCAGAGCCTGGATCTTGCTTGCCAGATCGTCCAGCTTTTCCTTGCCAGCCGGCTTCAGGACAGCCTTGTCGAAGTCGAACAGGGCGTCAGCTTGATACGTGATCTTCTGGCTCGTGATGGCCGGAGCAACCGGAGCGACCGGCGGCGTCGGTGCCTGGGCGACCAGTGCGCCATCGCACTTTGCGTTGGCCGTGGCCGGCGTCCAGAATGCATCGCGCCAGCAAAGCTCGTTCGTGCCGTTCATCCACACGTATTCGCCGGTACCATTCACCCAGTTGTCATTGACGGCTTGTCGCGACGCCGGCACCGATTGTGCCTGGGCGGTTGCAGCGACTACTGCGGTAGCTGCAATGAACGCGAGCTTTGAAAGTTTATTCATATTTCTCCTCTCGAAATTGAGATTACCGCAGGTTTACTGCGAGCCATATGACGAAGACAAGTCATACATTGCTCGAAGTATAACATTGGCGCGTTGTAGGGCACGTCTTGTGTAGACTTCGAGCGGTGTCTAACTCTTTGTGCGTTGGCATTTTGCCATATCGTTCCCTTCCAACGATAAAAAAAATCCGCCCCTTTCTTTGGGGCTTGTCGAATGTGGTAGACCCGCAACAAAAAGTTCCCGCCCGTTCTCCTGGTAGTGTGCCTGGTTGTTGGGGAAGCGCAAGCGATCATTCCGCGGATGCTGTTTATTGTCATATTCGAAAGGTAAACGCGCGCGTATATGAGGCGAAACTACAACTGCTGCGCTTATTTAATTAGTCGTTTCCGCGTGTCATCTTCCGTACAGCTTCAAGGTTGCTCCCAGGCTGCTTATGGGGCTCTGGAAAGCCGCCGCAAGCTCCCCCTCTAATAGGTATACGTGCATCGCTCCTGGACGGCGGGCGGGGGTGCCGCGCGTGATAGAATCGGAAGATTGCGCTGCGTCTGCGGCGTCCATGCGACAGCAGGGTGCAACCCAGGGCTTCCGGCGGCTTTCGCCGTTAGCACTGCGCGTGCCCGACAACGACATCGATAATGGATCAATTCGCCAAAGAGACTCTGCCTATCTCCCTAGAGGAGGAAATGCGCCGCTCGTATCTCGATTACGCGATGAGCGTGATCGTGGGGCGGGCGCTTCCGGATGTGCGCGACGGCCTGAAGCCCGTGCACCGGCGCGTGCTGTATGCAATGCACGAGTTGAACAACGACTGGAACCGCGCTTACAAGAAGTCGGCGCGTATCGTCGGCGACGTGATCGGTAAGTACCACCCGCACGGCGACACGGCTGTCTACGACACCATCGTCCGCATGGCGCAGAACTTTTCGCTGCGCTACATGCTGGTCGACGGCCAGGGCAACTTCGGCTCGATCGACGGCGACAACGCCGCGGCCATGCGTTACACCGAAATCCGCATGGCGAAGATCGGTCACGAACTGCTGGCCGATATCGACAAGGAAACGGTCGACTTCGGGCCGAACTACGACGGCAGCGAAAGCGAGCCGCTGATCCTGCCCGCGCGCATCCCGAACCTGCTGATCAACGGCTCGTCGGGTATCGCGGTCGGCATGGCCACGAATATCCCGCCGCACAATCTCAACGAAGTTGTCGACGCCTGCCAGCATCTGCTCAAGACGCCCGAGGCCACGATCGACGAGTTGATCGAGATCATCCCCGCGCCCGATTTCCCGACCGCCGGCATTATTTACGGCGTCGCCGGCGTGCGCGACGGCTATCGCACGGGGCGCGGGCGCGTCGTGATGCGCGCCGCCACGCACTTTGAAGAGATCGATCGCGGCCAGCGCATGGCGATCATCGTCGACGAACTGCCGTATCAGGTGAACAAGCGTTCGCTGCTCGAGCGCATCGCCGAACTCGTCAACGAGAAAAAGCTCGAAGGCATTTCCGACATTCGCGACGAGTCCGACAAGAGCGGCATGCGTGTCGTGATCGAGCTCAAGCGCGGCGAAGTGCCCGAGGTGATCCTCAACAACCTGTACAAGGCGACGCAGCTGCAGGACACGTTCGGCATGAACATGGTCGCGCTGGTGGATAACCAGCCGAAGCTGCTGAACCTCAAGGAAATGCTCCAGCATTTCCTGTCGCACCGCCGCGAAGTGCTCACGCGCCGCACGGTGTACGAACTGCGCAAGGCGCGCGAACGCGGTCACGTGCTGGAAGGCCTGGCCGTGGCGCTCGCCAACATCGACGACTTCATCGCGATCATCAAGGCTGCGCCCACGCCGCCTATCGCGAAGCAGGAGTTGATGAACCAGTCGTGGGATTCGTCGCTGGTGCGCGAGATGCTCCAGCGCGCCGAGCAGGACAATGCCTCGGCGGGTGGTCGCGAAGCCTATCGTCCGGAAGGGCTCAACCCGCTTTATGGTATGCAGGGCGACGGTCTCTACCGTCTGTCCGACACGCAGGCGCAGGAAATCCTGCAAATGCGTCTGCAGCGCCTGACGGGTCTGGAGCAGGACAAGATCATCGGCGAGTACCGCGAAGTCATGGCCCAGATCGCCGACCTGCTCGACATCCTTGCGCGCCCGGAACGCGTAACGACGATGATTTCCGACGAACTCACCGCGATCAAGAGCGAATTCGGCGATGCCCGCCGCTCGAAGATCGAGATGAACGCGACCGAGCTGAACACCGAAGACCTGATCACGCCGCAGGACATGGTCGTGACCATGTCACATTCGGGTTACGTGAAGTCGCAGCCGCTGTCCGAATATCGCGCCCAGAAGCGCGGTGGCCGCGGCAAGCAGGCGACGTCGATGAAGGACGACGACTGGATCGACACGCTCTTCATCGCCAATACGCACGACCACATCCTGTGCTTCTCGAACCGTGGCCGCGTGTACTGGGTCAAGGTCTATGAGGTTCCGCAAGGTTCGCGCAACTCGCGCGGCCGTCCGATCGTGAACATGTTCCCGCTGCAGGACGGCGAGAAGATCACGGTGGTGCTGCCGGTGAAGGAATTCTCGGCCGACAAGTTCGTCTTTATGGCGACTGCCCTGGGCACGGTCAAGAAGACGCCGCTTGAGGCCTTCAGCCGCCCGCTGCGCAAGGGTATTATTGCGGTCGGTCTGGACGACGGCGATTACCTGATCGGCGCGGCCATCACGGACGGCGAACACGATGTCATGCTGTTCTCGGACGCCGGCAAGGCCGTGCGCTTCGACGAGAACGACGTGCGTCCGATGGGCCGCGAGGCACGCGGCGTGCGCGGCATGCAGCTCGACGACGGCCAGCAGGTGATCGCCCTGCTGGTGGCCGGCGACGAACAGCAATCCGTGCTGACCGCTACCGAAAATGGTTACGGCAAGCGCACGCCGATCACCGAGTACACGCGCCACGGCCGCGGCACCAAGGGCATGATTGCGATCCAGACCTCGGAGCGCAACGGCAAGGTGGTGGCCGCGACGCTCGTGGACCCGGAAGCGCAGATCATGCTGATCACGACCACGGGTGTGCTGATCCGCACACGTGTCTCGGAAATTCGCGAAATGGGCCGCGCAACGCAAGGTGTTACACTCATCAGCCTTGACGAAGGCACGAAGCTCTCGGGCCTGCAGCAGGTTGCCGAAGCCGATGCCGACGGCGATATCGCCGAAGGCGAGGGTGAGGGCGAAAGCGAGGAGTAAGGCTTAAGCCCGCAGGACTGAACGGCCCGCGCGAGCGGGCCGCTTCGTGTCAGGCGTTTCGCTTGTGGTTTGCTGGCAAGAATATCTGGGCTGTTTTTGGGTTCTGATTTTGGGTTATTTGCCGGCGGTGTCATGGTGGCCTTCAAGGCCGATCGGCACTGCGGGTTTTGAATGATGCCGGGCGGATCGGGCCGTGGGCGCGAAGGTTACGGATCTAGCCGTAATCAGGCAGTATCAGGCGCGCCCCGCAGTCCGCACGGCAGGCAATTCGATTAATTTCACAGAGGGAGTAATGATGCAAAAACGATTCAAGCAGGTTATGTTGCTGGCCGCTCTCGTGCCGACGTTTGCCATGGCTCAGGCGCTCCAGTCCCAGGCGCCGGCAGCGGCTCCGGCTGCTGCCGCAGCACCGATTGATCCGGCCAAGCAAGCTGCGATCAAGGACCTGCTGGACGCAATCGACGCGCAGAAGCTCGTCGGCGCAATCGGCAACAGCGCACAGATGCAAGCCAAGCAGCTCGTGCCGGCGATCCTCTCGGACGCGCTGTCGGAAAACAAGACGATGACGGACAAGCAGAAGCAAGCTGCTGTCCCGACGCTGCAGAAGAACGCAGTGCCGAAGCTGGTTGACGGCGCAGGCCAGGTCTTCGCAACCGACAGCTTCAAGCAGGACGCAATGGAAGCGCAGTACGAAGCCTACGCCAAGTACTACAGCACGCAGGAAATCAAGGATCTGTCGACGTTCTATCGCAGCCCGACCGGCCGCAAGTTCATCCAGGTTCAAGATCAGGTTGGCCGCGACGTGGTCAACGGCCTGATGCAGAAGTACATGCCGCAATCGATCAAGGCAACGCGCGACCAGGCTGACAAGGAAGTCGCTGCAGTCAAGCCGGGCAAGTAAGCACGCCTCGCTGACCGCGTTCGCCGCCGCTGTATATAAGCGTGCGGCAAACGCGGGCCAGATCGAGCCGCGTTGTCCCGGAACCCCGCGTTGGCGGGTTCCCGGTGACAATGCGATAATGGCCGTTTGCGCGATAAGCGCAGACGGCCATTTTCTTTTTTCGGCGCGTCCCGGCCTCCATTGCCGCAGCGCCCGCCTCGGGGATCTCCAAACGATGCGCGTCTTCAACTTCTCCGCCGGACCGGCTGCACTGCCTGAAGAAGTTCTCCGTCAGGCCGCCGACGAAATGCTCGACTGGCACGGCAGCGGCATGGGCGTGATGGAAATGAGCCATCGCGGTCCCGAATTCATGCAGATCCACAGCGAAGCGCTGCTCGATCTGCGCGATCTGATGCAGGTCCCTGCGAGCCACCAGATCCTGTTCCTGCAGGGCGGCGGCATCGGCGAAAACGCCATCGTGCCGCTCAACCTGTTCGGCGCGAAGCCGCGCGCGGACTACGTCATCACCGGTTCGTGGTCGCAGAAGTCGCAGAAGGAAGCGCTCAAGTACGGCGCCTCGCACATCGCTGCCACGGGCAAGACCGAAGCCGGTTTCACGCATTCGCCGCCGAAAAGCGAATGGCAGCTCTCCGACGATCCCGCCTACGTGCATCTGTGCACCAACGAGACGATCGACGGCGTCGAGACCTTCGAAATCCCCGATCTGGGCGATATTCCGCTGGTTGCGGATGCCTCGTCGCACATCCTCTCGCGCCCGATGGACATCGCCAAGTACGGCGTGCTCTACGGCGGCGCGCAGAAGAATATCGGCATGGCGGGCGTGACGGTTGTGATCGTGCGCGAGGATCTGCTCGACCGTTCGATGCCCATCTGCCCGTCGGCGTTCGAATGGAAGACGGTCGCCGCCAACAACTCCATGTTCAACACGCCGCCCACGTACGCGATCTATATCGCGGGCCTCGTGTTCAAGTGGTTGAAGCGCCAGGGTGGCCTCGAAGCCATCGAGGCGCGCAATATCGAAAAAGCAGGACTGCTCTACGACACGATCGACGCGAGCAGCTTCTACATCAATAAGGTGGAGCGCCGCGCGCGCTCGCGGATGAACGTACCGTTCTTCCTCGCCGACGAAACACGTAATGATGATTTCCTGGCCGGCGCGAAGGCGCGCGGGCTTCTGCAGCTGAAGGGCCACAAGTCCGTCGGCGGCATGCGGGCGTCGATTTACAACGCGGTGCCGCTCGAAGCAGTGCAGGCACTTGTCGAGTACATGAAGGAATTCGAAGCGAAGCACGCCTGACGCAGGCTGCCCATCGTTTCGTATTTATCCTTCCAGATTGCCGGTTTCACGCATGGACGACGAACTCAATTCTCAACTCAAGCCGTTGCGCGAGCGCATCGATGCCATCGACGCGCAGCTCATCGCGCTCCTGAACCAGCGCGCTTCGGTCGCGCTCGAAGTGGGCGAGGTCAAGAAGCACTTCAACGCGCCCGTGTTTCGCCCGGAGCGCGAGCTTCAGGTGATCGAGCGCCTGCAGGGCCTGAGCGACGGGCCGCTTGGCAACGATCACATCAGCGCGATCTGGCGCGAGATCATGGCCGCGAGCCGCTCGCTCGAAAAGACCATCACGGCCGCGTTCCTCGGGCCGGTCGGCACCTATAGCGAGCAGGCGATGTACGCGTACTTCGGTCAGTCGATCGAAGGTCTGCCGTGCCCGTCGATCGACGAAGTGTTCCGCGCGGTCGAATCCGGCGCGTCCGAATTCGGCGTGGTGCCGGTCGAGAATTCGACCGAAGGCGCAGTGTCGCGCACGCTCGATCTGTTCCTGCAGACGCAACTGGTGATCGGCGGCGAAATCGCCATGCCGATCCAGCACAACCTGATGACGCAAAGCGGCAAGCTCGCGGGCGTGACGCGCGTGTGCGCGCATCCGCAAGCGCTCGCGCAGTGTCAGCACTGGCTCACGGCGAACGCGCCGCATCTGGAGCGCCAGGCCGTGTCGAGCAACGCCGAAGCCGCACGCCTCGCATCGGAAGATCCCACGGTTGCGGCCATCGCGGGCGAACGCGCGGCCACGCACTACGGCCTGCTGATCGCCAACGCGCTGATCCAGGACGATCCGCACAACCGCACGCGCTTCGTGATGATCGGCAAGCAGCCGGCGGGCGTGTCGGGTCACGACCAGACGTCGATGATCGTGTCGGTGAAGAACGAGCCGGGCGCGGTCTACAAGCTGCTTGAGCCGCTCGCGCGCCACGGCGTGTCGATGACGCGTTTCGAATCGCGTCCGGCGCGCGTCGGTACGTGGGAGTACTACTTCTATATCGACTTCGAAGGGCATCGCGACGAACCGGCAGTGGCCGCCGCGCTCGACGAACTCGGCAAGAAGGCCGCGTTTCTCAAGATCCTCGGTTCGTATCCGCGTTCGCGCTGATTGGCGCACGGGGTTGCGCAATGCGTTGCGCGCTCGCGTCGGTTACGCGTGCGCGAACCTACTTTTTTCGGTGATGGCGTGAGCGCGTTCTCTTTCAACAAGCTGGTGATTTTCGGCGTCGGCCTGATCGGCGGATCGCTTGCGCGCGGGCTGCGCGAGCGCGCTGGCCACGGCGGCGAGGTGATCGGCGTGGGCCGCCGCGCGCATTCGGTTGCGCGCGCGCTGGAGCTGGGTGTCGTCGATGCGGTTGCGACCTTCGACGACGACGCGGCGCTGGCCAACGCGCTCGACGGCGCGGATCTCGTACTGATCGCCGCGCCCGTGGCGCAGACGCAGATGCTGCTCGAACGCATCGCGCCGCATCTGCAGCCGCACACCATCGTCACCGACGCGGGCAGCACCAAAAGCGACGTGATCGCCGCCGCGCGTGCGGCGCTGGGTGCGCGCATCGGCCAGTTCGTGCCGGGCCATCCGATTGCGGGCCGCGAGTCGAGCGGCGTGGAAGCCGCGCTGCCCGACCTGTACGCCGGCCGCAACGTCGTGCTGTGCCCGCTGCCCGAAAACGCCCCGGCGGACGTCGAGCGCATCGCGCAGATGTGGCGCGCAACGGGCGCGGTGATCGGCCAGATGAGCGCCGGGCAGCACGATCGCGTGTTCGCTTCGGTGAGCCATCTGCCGCACGTGCTGTCGTTCGCGCTGGTGGACCAGATTCTCGCTACGCCCGACGCCGAGCTGAAATTCTCGTTCGCGGCGGGCGGTTTTCGCGACTTCACGCGCATTGCCGCGTCGAGCCCGGAAATGTGGCGCGACGTGTGCCTGGCGAACCGCACGGCGCTGCTCGCGGAACTCGACGCCTACACTGAAGTGCTGGCGAAGCTGCGCGCGGCCATCGACGCCGGTGACGGCGAGGCGCTCGAAACCGTGTTCACGCGCTCGCGCGCGGCGCGCAAGGCATGGCAGGAGCGCGGCGGCAAGAGCGCAGCAGCAAGCGAAGCGGCGAATGAACCGACGCCCTCGCAAGCAGGACCCGACAAGTAAGGCATCAGTCATGCGGCAGGGCGCTGGCATCCTTTGTTGACCACGCCACGCCGCACCATCAGGACACGCTCATGGAACACCTCGATCTCGGACCGTTCACCCGTGCGTCCGGCACGATCCGCCTGCCCGGCTCGAAGAGCATCTCGAACCGCGTGCTGCTGCTCGCGGCGCTGGCCGAAGGCGAAACGACGATCACGAACCTGCTCGACTCCGACGACACGCGCGTGATGCTCGACGCGCTGGAAACGCTCGGCGTGAAGCTCAAGCGCGAAGGCGACACCTGCGTCGTGCAGGGCACGCGCGGCGCCTTTACGGCGGTGCGCGCGGATCTCTTCCTCGGTAACGCCGGCACGGCGGTGCGCCCGCTCACCGCGGCGCTCGCGGTCAACGGCGGCGACTATCGCATCCACGGCGTGCCGCGCATGCACGAGCGCCCGATCGGCGACCTCGTCGACGGTCTGCGCCAGATCGGCGCGAAGATCGATTACGAAGAGAACGAGGGCTATCCGCCGCTGCGCATCCGTCCTGCGCAGATCAACGTGAGCGCGCCGGTGCGCGTGCGTGGCGACGTGTCGAGCCAGTTCCTCACTTCGCTGCTGATGACGCTGCCGCTGGTGCGCGCCGAAGGCGGCGTGACGATCGTCGAAATCGACGGCGAGCTGATCTCCAAGCCTTATATCGAGATCACGATCAAGCTGATGGAGCGCTTCGGCGTGAAGGTCGAGCGCCACGGCTGGCACCGCTTCGAGGTGCCGGCGGGCGTGCGCTACCAGTCGCCGGGCAAGATCATGGTGGAAGGCGATGCGTCGTCGGCGTCGTATTTCCTCGCGGCGGGCGCCATTGGCGGCGGCCCGATCCGTGTGGAAGGCGTGGGCCGCTCGAGCATCCAGGGCGACGTCGCGTTCGCGGCGGCGCTCATGCGCATGGGCGCGAACGTGACGGTCGCCGACGACTGGATCGAGGTGCGCGGGATCGGCAACGATCACGGCAAGCTCGACCCGATCGACATGGACTTCAACCTGATTCCCGATGCGGCCATGACGATCGCCGTCGCCGCCTTGTTCGCCGACGGCGCGACCACGCTGCGCAACATCGCGAGCTGGCGCGTGAAGGAAACCGACCGCATCGCCGCGATGGCCACGGAGCTGCGCAAGGTGGGCGCGGACGTGGAGGAGGGCCCGGATTACCTGATCGTGCGCCCGCCCGAGCAACTCACGCCGAACGCTGCGATCGACACTTATGACGATCACCGCATGGCGATGTGCTTCTCGCTGGTGAGCCTGGGCAATGTGCCGGTGCGCATCAACGATCCGAAGTGCGTCGGCAAGACGTTCCCTGATTACTTCGAGCGCTTCCTGGCGCTCGCGCAAGCCTGATTCTGGCCTGACTTCTGCCTGACTTCTTTTAGCAGCCGTAATTTTCGCTGCACGAAACCGACCGCCGCATGAAATCGACTCGTCCCTTTTACCCGACGCCCGTGATCACGATCGACGGCCCGACTGCCTCCGGTAAGGGCACGGTGGCCACGCTGGTCGCCGCGCACCTGGGCTTTCACCTGCTCGACAGCGGCGCGCTGTACCGGCTCGCCGCGCTTGCGAGCATGCGCTACACGATCGCCGCCGACGATGCCGACGGGCTGGAAAAGCTGATCGACGATCTCCACATCACGTTCCGCGAAGGCATGGCGCAGCTCGACGGCGTTGACGTTTCGAACGAAATTCGCGCCGAGGAAGTGGGTAACCGGGCTTCGATGATCGCGGCGCACCCGTCCGTGCGCACCGCGCTGGTGGCCCGTCAACGGGCCTTCCGCAAGCTGCCGGGCCTTGTCGCCGACGGCCGCGACATGGGCACGGTGATCTTCCCGGACGCCGGTTTGAAGGTGTTCCTGACGGCCAGCGTGGAGGCCCGCGCGGCCCGCCGGCATAAGCAATTGATCCAAAAAGGATTTTCTGCTAATATGGATGACTTGCTCCGGGATTTGCGTGAACGCGACGCGCGCGATAGTAATCGCACAGCCGCGCCGCTCAAGCCCGCAGCGGATGCGAAGCTGCTGGATACCTCGGCGCTGTCCATCGACCAGGCGGTCGAACAGGTCGTGCAGTGGTACCAGGAGTCGAGCGAACTGCGCCCCGTGCGTCATGCAGATGCACACGGCAAGTTGCAGTAAAGAGCAATCGTAGTACGTAGTGGTGCCCTGCTGGGAAGCGGGGCGTGTCTTAAACCCTTTAACCCCGTGTGGCTTTTGCATCTGTGCCGCGAACGTAAGCGCTCCGGCCTCAACGCCCGACCGGTCAAAACTGGCTGTCGGAGCAGCGAAAACCATGCAAATCCAGATTTTTATGTCCGACCTGCAAACCTCCACCCCGAATACCGAATCTTTTGCGGCTCTGTTCGAAGAGTCGCTGACCCGTCAAGACATGCGCGCCGGCGAAGTGATCTCCGCCGAAGTCGTGCGTGTTGACCACAACTTCGTGGTCGTGAACGCTGGTCTCAAGTCCGAAGCCTATATTCCGCTCGAAGAGTTCCTGAACGACGCGGGTGAAGTGGAAGTGCAGGCGGGCGATTTCGTTTCCGTCGCGATCGACGCGCTGGAAAACGGCTACGGCGACACGATCCTGTCGCGCGACAAGGCGAAGCGTCTCGCTTCGTGGCTGTCGCTGGAAAAGGCTCTCGACAACAACGAACTCGTGACCGGCACGATCACGGGCAAGGTCAAGGGCGGCATGACCGTCATGGTCAACGGCATCCGCGCGTTCCTGCCGGGTTCGCTCGTCGACACGCGTCCGGTCAAGGACACGACGCCGTACGAAGGCAAGACGCTCGAATTCCGCGTCATCAAGCTCGACCGCAAGCGTAACAACGTCGTGCTGTCGCGCCGCGCTGTGATCGAAGCGACCCAAGGCGAAGAGCGCGCAAAGCTGCTCGAAACGCTGAAGGAAGGCGCGATCGTCAACGGCGTGGTCAAGAACATCACCGACTACGGCGCGTTCGTGGACCTCGGCGGCATCGACGGCCTGCTGCACATCACCGACATCGCATGGCGTCGCGTGCGTCACCCGTCGGAAGTGCTGTCGGTTGGCCAGGAAGTCACGGCAAAGATCCTCAAGTTCGACCAGGAAAAGAACCGCGTTTCGCTCGGTATCAAGCAACTGGGCGACGATCCGTGGGAAGGCATCTCGCGCCGTTACCCGTCGGGCACGCGCCTGTTCGGTAAGGTCACCAACATCACCGACTACGGCGCGTTCGTCGAAGTCGAATCGGGCATCGAAGGCCTGGTTCACGTGTCGGAAATGGACTGGACCAACAAGAACGTTGCTCCGTCGAAGGTTGTCCAGCTGGGCGACGAAGTCGAAGTCATGGTCCTCGAGATCGACGAAGACCGCCGCCGCATCTCGCTCGGCATGAAGCAGTGCAAGCCGAACCCGTGGGATGACTTCAGCCGCAACTTCAAGAAGGGCGACAAGCTGCAAGGCGCAATCAAGTCGATCACCGACTTCGGCGTCTTCATCGGTCTGCCGGGCGGCATCGACGGTCTGGTTCACCTGTCGGACCTGTCGTGGTCGGAAACGGGCGAAGAAGCTGTTCGCAAGTACAAGAAGGGCGACGAAGTCGAAGCCGTGGTTCTGGGCATCGACGTCGAGAAGGAACGCATCTCGCTGGGTATCAAGCAGCTCGAAGGCGACCCGTTCAGCAACTTCGTTGCTGTCAACGACAAGGGTTCGACGGTTGACGGCGTGGTCAAGTCGGTCGACGCAAAGGGTGCAGTTATCACCCTGAACGCCGACGTCGAAGGCTACCTGCGTGCTTCGGAAATCGCGCAAGACCGCGTGGAAGATGCTCGCAACGTGCTGAAGGAAGGCGACAAGGTCAACGCGATGATCATCAACATCGATCGCAAGTCGCGTGGCATCAACCTGTCGATCAAGGCCAAGGACTCGGCTGAGACGCAGGAAGCCCTGCGCAGCATGTCGTCGGACACGGGCGCGGCTGCCACCGGCACGACCAACCTCGGCGCGCTGCTGAAGGCCAAGCTCGACGGCCAGAACCAGTAAGCCTCAAACGGGGGCAAGCTGAAGTATGACCAAATCTGAATTGGTCGCGCAGCTGGCTACGCGATTTCCGCAACTTGTTCTCAAGGATGCGGATTTCGCGGTCAAAACGATGCTCGATGCGATGTCCGAGGCGCTTGCCAAGGGCCATCGCATCGAAATTCGCGGCTTCGGCAGTTTCGGACTGAATCGCCGGCCGTCACGCGTTGGACGCAATCCCAAGTCGGGTGAAAAGGTGTTGGTGCCTGAGAAGTTCGTACCGCACTTCAAGCCGGGCAAGGAGCTGCGCGAGCGCGTGGACCGTCGTTCGGGCGAGCCGCTGAAGGCGGAAGAGCCGGACGACGATCTGTAATCGCCGCAAGGTTATTGCAGCGGTTGCAGCCGTTGGCGGTCAATGCCAGATGCCAGTGCATGGACCGAAGAAAGCGCAGGGTTTTTAAACCCGGCGCTTTTTTTTCGTCTGCGTTTTTTGAGTGCCCGCTTTTGCGCCGCCGTTTTTCGTCACCTTTTTTGATTCATCATTCCTTTCGCGGTGTGAGGCGAGGGCAGGCCGTGTAAGGTGTGTCTTGTCGCCCCGCATTGTTCGGCCCACTGTGCGACTTCGCGCACGCGCCGGGTCGCGGGCCGTTCCATTACAATACGGGACACTTCGGCGCGTCCTTTGCTGCGGCGCAGCAAGCCGGCCGCGCCGGCGCTCTCCCGCAACTGCCAAGAGAATCCTTCATGAGATTGATCGCCTGGGTGATCCGTGTGCTGGTCTTCGTGCTGCTGCTCGTGCTCGCACTGGCCAACACGCAAACCACGACGCTGAACTTTCTGGCCGGCTATGCGTGGCAGGCCCCGCTCATCCTGATCGGGCTGGCGTTCTTCGTGGTCGGTCTGCTGGCTGGGCTGCTTTCGGCGCTGCCGGCAATGTTCCGGCTGCGCATGGAAAACGGCCGCCTCAAGCGTGAGTTGCGCACTGCGCGCGAAACGCCTGTAGTCGTCGCGGAACCGCCGCTGCCGCCGCTCATCTGATTCGAATCACCCGCCGCGCGCGCTCGTCCTGGCGCGTGGCACGTAACCTCAAACCATCGCTCGCATGGATCTCGATTTCTGGTGGCTCCTCGTCATTCCCGTCGCGTTCGCGCTCGGCTGGATGGCGTCGCGCTACGACCTCAAGGCGCTGCTGTCCGAAAGCGCCAACCTGCCGCGCTCCTATTTTCGCGGCCTGAACTTCCTGCTCAACGAACAGCCGGACAAGGCGATCGACGCATTCATCGAAGTCGCCAAGCTCGACCCGGAAACGGTCGAGCTGCACTTCGCGCTCGGTAACCTGTTCCGGCGTCGCGGCGAAACCGACCGCGCGATCCGCGTGCACCAGAACCTGCTTTCGCGTGCGGACCTGCCCGTGAACGAGCGCGACCACGCACTCTTTGAACTCGGCCAGGATTTCCTGAAGGCGGGTCTGCTCGACCGTGCCGAGGAAACCTTCGGCACGCTCAAGTCGGGCGACTACGCGCAGGGCGCGCAGCGTGCGCTGCTCACGATCTATGAGATCGAGAAGGACTGGAAGCGCTCGATCGACACCGCGCGCCAGCTCGAGACCATGGGCGCCGCGCCGCTTGGCCTCGAAATCGCGCAGTTCCATTGCGAACTCGCGCAGGAAGCGCTGCAGCGCAAGAACCCGGAAGAAGCGCGACGCCAGCTTGACCTCGCGCTCAAGGCGAATCCGCAGAACGTGCGCGCTACGATCCTCGCGGGCGATGTGGATGCTGCGAGCGGCGACGCCCAGTCGGCGCTTATGCAGTGGAAGCGCGTCGAGCCGCAGAATCCCGCCTATTTGCCGCTGGTCGCCGAAAAGGTCATGAAGGCCTACGAAACGCTGGGCCGTGCGCCCGAAGGCGCGCAACTGCTCACCGAGTGGGTCGATCGCCATTCGCAGAACGATCTGCTCGACGTGGCCTATAAATATGTTGCCGAGCTGAGCGGCCCCGACGCGGCTCACACGCTCGCGCGCACGCAGATGCAGAAGTCGCCGAATCTCGCCGGCATGACGCGTCTGCTCGAAGCGCAGCAGGCCGCCGCCGAGGAACCGCGCCGCAGCGAACTGGAACTCATGCGCAAGCTGATCCAGCAGCGCACCAAGAATCTGCCGCGCTATACCTGCCAGAACTGCGGTTTCCGCGCGCGTCTTTTCTACTGGCAATGCCCGGGCTGTAGCGGTTGGGAAACCTACGCGCCGCGCCGCGTCGAGCCGATTCCGGCGTCGAGCTGACGGGTCGGATCAAGCCGGCCCGCGACCATGCAATATCAACATCCGAATCTGTCACCGGAGCGCGTATGAAAATCACCATTATCGGTACCGGCTACGTTGGCCTCGTCACCGGGGCGTGCCTTGCCGAAATCGGTCACGACGTGTTCTGCCTCGACGTCGATCCGCGCAAGATCGACATCCTGAACAACGGCGGCGTGCCGATCCACGAGCCAGGTCTGCTCGAGCTGATCCAGCGCAATCGCAAGGCGCGCCGCATCACGTTTTCCACCGACATCGCTGCGAGCGTCGAGCACGGCGAAGTGCAGTTCATCGCCGTCGGCACGCCGCCGGACGAAGACGGTTCCGCCGACCTGCAGTACGTGCTGGAAGCGGCGCGCAGCATCGGCCGCCACATGAACGGCTTCAAGGTGATCGTCGATAAATCGACGGTGCCGGTCGGCACGGCCCAGCGCGTGCAGGCCGTAGTCGCCGAAGAACTCGCCAAACGCGGCATCGACGCGAGCGAGCAGCATCGCTTCTCGGTGGTCTCGAATCCCGAATTCCTCAAAGAGGGCGCGGCCGTGGACGATTTCATGCGTCCGGACCGCATCATCATCGGCATCGACGAGGACGCCAACGGCGAAATCGCGCGCGAGAAGATGAAGCGCCTCTACGCGCCGTTCAACCGCAATCACGAGCGCACGCTGTACATGGATGTGCGCTCGGCTGAGTTCACGAAATACGCAGCAAATGCGATGCTCGCCACGCGCATCTCGTTCATGAACGAGATGTCGAATCTGGCGGATCGGGTGGGCGCGGATATCGAAGCGGTGC
>NZ_DASZJJ010000228.1:0-33397 GCF_035948235.1 Paraburkholderia sp.
GGCAGCCAAACGTGCAGCGGGAACTGCGCCGACTTACCCATTGCGCCGATGAACAGGCAGATACACGAGACCGTCAGCAGGTTCCACGAGGTGCCCGGGAACGTCAGCGCGGCGAGTTCGTGGCCCTTCGCGAACACGTCGTTGTAGTTCAGCGAACCGCCGTACGCGAGCAGCAGACCGATGCCCAGCAGGAAGCCGAAGTCGCCTACGCGGTTCACAAGGAACGCCTTCATGTTCGCGTAGATGGCGCTTTCACGCTTGAAGTAGAAGCCGATCAGCAGGTACGAAACCAGACCCACCGCTTCCCAGCCGAAGAACAGCTGCAGGAAGTTGTTGGCCATCACCAGCATCAGCATCGAGAACGTGAACAGCGCGATGTACGAGAAGAAGCGCTGGTAGCCCTCTTCTTCCGCCATGTAGCCGATCGTGTAGATGTGCACCATCAGCGACACGAAGGTCACGACGATCATCATCAGCGCCGTGAGCGAGTCGATCAGGAAGCCGACTTCGAACTTCAGGCCGCCCACCGACATCCATTCGTACACGGTCGCGTTGAAGCTCGCGCCGTTGAGTACGTCGAAGAACGTCATGCACGAAAGCACGAACGCCACCGCGACGCCGAGAATGGTGACCGTATGCGCGCCCGCGCGCCCCACAGTCTTGCCGAACAGACCGGCAATCAGGGAACCGGCGAGCGGCGCCAGCGGAATAGCCAGCAGCAAGTTTTCGTTGAGTGTCGTAGCCATAGCAGCCTGCCTTAACCTTTGAGCTGATCGAGATCCTCGACATTGATCGTGTCGAGGCTGCGGAACAGAGTCACAAGAATAGCCAGACCAATTGCAGCTTCCGCCGCCGCAACTGTAAGCACGAAGAACACGAAAATCTGTCCGTGAACGTCACCGAGGTAATGCGAGAACGCGACAAAGTTCGTATTCACCGCCAACAGCATCAGCTCAATCGCCATCAGGATGATGATGACGTTGCGCCGATTCAAAAAGATGCCAACGATCGAGATCGCAAAAAGGATCGCGCCGAGGACGAGGTAATGGGCCAGGGTCAACATAGTGGTTCGCTCCTTCGCGCTTAGCTCTTCGTTGCGGGCGCGGCCGGGGCGGCGCCAGGCGCGGCTGCCGGTGCTGCCGCAGCGGCGTCTGCCGGCGCGGGCTCCTCGACTTCCGGCACTTCGACCACGGCCTGCATCTTGACGATGCGCACGCGGTCCTTGGCACGCACGGCGACCTGCTTCGACACGTCCTGGCGCTTGCTGTCCTTCGGCTCGCGCACGGTCAGGCCGATCGCCGCGACGATCGCCACCAGCAGCACGAGGCCGGCGACTTCAAAAGCGAAGATGTAATCGGTGTAAATGATCTTGCCGATCAGATGCGTGTTCGACATCGCACCCGAGGACACTGCCGCCAGCGACCCGTCGGCCACCGGCGTGGTGGTCGCGCCATAGCCGTGCCAGAGGATCAGCGCGGTTTCGACCACCATGATCGCGCCGACGATGGTCGCGACAGGAATGAAGCGCTTGAAGTCGCGGCTGAGCACGTCGACGTTGATGTCCAGCATCATCACGACGAACAGGAACAGCACCATCACCGCGCCCACGTAGACGAGCACCAGCAGGATTGCGAGGAATTCGGCCTCCAGCAGCATCCAGACCGCGGCCGCGTTGAAGAACGCGAGCACGAGAAAGAGCGCAGACGAGACAGGATTGCGCGCGGTGATCACCTTCATGCCTGATAGCGTGAGCAACAGCGCGAAGATGTAGAACAGGACGGTCGTGAATTCCATGATTACTGGTTCATCGTTGAGGCCATCATAAGGCGGATTGCGCAGCGCAAACTGGCGGCCAGACCAGGGAGCGCCGCGCCGCGTCGGGCGGCATGCGGAGTCGCGGCGTTTTCAGGCGCGAGCGTGCCCCGCAGCCGGCCCGCACCGCGGGCCGATGCAGCGTCAAACTGAAGATCAACGGTACGGTGCATCTGCTGCCTTGTTCGCCGCGATCTGCGCTTCGTAGCGGTCGCCGACAGCCAGCAGCATTTCCTTCGTGAAGTACAGATCGCCGCGTTTCTCGCCGTGGTACTCGAGAATGTGCGTTTCGACGATCGAATCGACCGGGCAGCTTTCTTCGCAGAAACCGCAGAAGATGCACTTGGTCAGGTCGATGTCGTAGCGCGTCGTACGGCGCGTATTGTCGGCGCGCACGTCCGATTCGATGGTGATCGCCATCGCCGGGCACACGGCTTCGCACAGCTTGCACGCGATGCAGCGCTCTTCGCCATTTTCATAGCGGCGCAGCGCATGCAAGCCACGAAAACGCGGCGACATCGGGGTCTTTTCTTCCGGGAACTGCACCGTGACCTTGCGCTTGAAGGTGTAACGACCCGTCAGCGCGAGGCCCTTGAGCAACTCGGTCAGGAAGAACGTCTTGAAAAACTGTTGAATAGCGGTCATTGCGTCGCCCCCTTATTTCCAGATGCTCAGCGGCGACATATACCAGAAGCCGACCACGATCAGCCACACCACGCACACCGGAATGAACACTTTCCAGCCCAGACGCATAATCTGGTCATAGCGGAAGCGCGGGAACGTCGCACGTGCCCAGATGAAGACCGACAGGAAGAAGAAGGTCTTCAGCACGAGCCAGAAGATGCCCGGGATGAAGTCGAGGAAGCCAAACGGTGCGCTCCAGCCGCCAAGGAACAGCACCGACGTGAGCGCCGAGATCACGATCATGTTGATGTACTCGGCGAGGAAGAAGAGCGCGAAGCCCATCCCCGAGTAATCGACCATGTGACCCGCGACAATTTCCGACTCGCCTTCCACCACGTCGAACGGGTGACGGTTGGTTTCTGCGAGGCCCGAGATGAAGTACACGACGAACATCGGCAGCAGCGGCAGCCAGTTCCACGAGAGGAACGTGATGCCGTGGCTCGCGAACATGCCTTGCATCTGCTGACGCACGATGTCCGAGAGATTCAGGCTGCCCGAGACCATCAGCACCACGACGAGCGCGAAGCCCATCGCGATTTCATACGAAACCATCTGTGCCGCGGCGCGCATCGCGCCGAGGAACGCATACTTCGAGTTCGAGGCCCAGCCCGCGAGAATCACGCCGTAGACGCCGAACGACGAGATCGCCATCACATAGAGCAGACCCGCGTTGATGTCGCCGAGCACCGCGCCCGCCTGAAACGGAATCACCGCCCAGACCGCGAAAGCCGGCACCACCACCATGATCGGCGCGACCATATAGACCCAGCGGCTCGCCTGGGCGGGCTGGATCACTTCCTTGAGCAGCAGCTTCAGCACGTCGGCGATCGGCTGCAGCATGCCGCCGGGGCCGACGCGGTTCGGGCCCAGACGCACGTGCATCCAGCCGATGAGCTTGCGCTCCCACAGAATCAGGTAGGCCACGCACAGCAGGATCACCACCGCGACGACGAGAATGCGCACCAGCGCCCACACCGTGGGCCACGCCACGCCGAGCAGCTGGTTGCCGCCTGCATTGATCGTATCGAACAAGCTCATTTACGCCTTCTCCACCAGCAGTTCACCGAACAGGCTGCCGAGCTGCGCGCCGGCCGGCGTCGCCGCCGAAAGACGCACGGCCGTCGGCGCAAGATTCGCATCGCGCGTCGCGGGCACCGTCACCGACAGTTCGCCCTGGCGCACGCGCACGGCGTCGCCTTCCTTCAGGCCGAGCTGGTCGAACAGCGCAGCCGGCAGGCCGACCGTGTTCGCCACGCGCGCGGCCGTCGTGAGATGCAGCGCTTCGGAGCGGCGCACGATCGGGTCGGCGTGATAGATGGGTACATCGGCGATGCGCTCGAAGCGGCCTTCCGCCGCCTTCGCGACGCTGCCGCGTGCAACCGCGGCACCGGTCTTGTTCGACAGACGCGCTTCGAAGCTGCCGTCGCCGATGGCCTTGCGGCGCACTTCTTCAGCGGCGTCGTATTCGAATCCCGGCAAGCCCAGCAGCGTGCCCAGCACGCGCAGGACCTTCCAGGCCGGGCGCGTTTCGCCGAGCGGACGCACCACGCCGTTGAAGGTTTGCACCGTGCCTTCGGCGTTGACGAAGGTGCCCGACGTTTCCGTGTACGGCGCGATCGGCAGCAGCACGTCGGCGTAGTCGAGACCGGTCTTGAACGGCGAGAACACCGCGACCATTTCGGCCTGCGCGAGCGCTGCGCGCGCGGCAGCCGGGTTGGCCGAGTCGAATTCGGGTTCGACGTTGAACAGCAGATAACCCTTACGCGGCTGCTCGAACACTTCGCGAGCGTTCAGACCGTCGCGGCCCGGCAGTGCACCTACGAGGTGCGCGCCGACCGTGTTGGCGGCTTCGGTGAGGAAGCCGAGCGTCGCGCCCGTGGTGTCGGCGATGAACTGCGCGGCAGCGTGCAGACGCGAGAATTCCGGATGCTGAACGGCAGCATTGCCGAGCAGCACGAAGCGACGCTCGCCGCTTGCGAGCGAGGCAGCCACCTGCTTCGCAGCTTCGGTCGCTTGCGCGCCAGCGAAGCCTTCGGGCAGTGCCACGCCCTTCGCTTCAGCAACCGCGGCGGCGATCGCAGCCAGTTCGTCGAGCCATGCCGAGGGCGCTGCGACGATGCGCTGCGCGTTCGGGATCAGCGAGGCGTCGCCCGTCGCGTTCAGGAACGCCACCTGTGCGCCACCCTTCGCGGCCTGCCGCAGACGCGCAGCAAACAGCGCGTGGTCGCGACGCAGGAACGAGCCAACGATGAAGGCGGAATCGGCATACGACAGATCGGCGATCTTCGTGCCGAGCCACGGCGCGCCTTCCAGCGGCGCCGAGAAGTCGCTCTGGCGCAGGCGGAAGTCGACGTTCGGCGTGCCGATCGCGTCCGCGAGCTGCTTCACGAGCTGCAGTTCTTCGAGCGTGCTATGCGGGCTGACCAACGCGGCGAGCATGTTCTCGCCATGATCGTCGCTGATGCCGCGAATGCCCTTGACCACGTATTCCAGCGCGGTTTGCCAGTCGGTTTCGACCCACTCGCCGCCCTGCTTGATCATCGGGCGCGTGAGGCGATCTTCGGCGTTCAGGCCTTCGTGCGAGAAGCGGTCCTTGTCCGAGATCCAGCATTCGTTGACGGCTTCGTTCTCGAACGGCAGCACGCGCATCACGCGGTTGTTCTTCACCTGCACGACGAGGTTCGCACCCGTCGAGTCGTGCGGGCTCACCGACTTGCGGCGCGACAGTTCCCAGGTACGCGCCGAGAAGCGGAACGGCTTGCTCGTAAGCGCGCCGACCGGGCACAGGTCGATCATGTTGCCCGAGAGTTCCGAATCCACGGTCTTGCCGAGGAAGGTGCTGATTTCCGAGTGCATGCCGCGGCCGAGCATGCCGAACTCCATCACGCCGGCGATTTCGTCGCCGAAGCGCACGCAGCGCGTGCAGTGGATGCAGCGCGACATCTCTTCCATCGAGATGAGCGGGCCGACGTTCTTGTGGAACACCACGCGCTTTTCTTCGCTGAAGCGCGACGCCGACTTGCCGTAACCTACCGCCAGATCCTGCAGCTGGCACTCGCCGCCCTGATCGCAGATCGGGCAATCCAGCGGGTGGTTGATCAGCAGGAATTCCATCACGGCTTGCTGGCCCTGCACGGCCTTGTCCGACGTCGTGCGCACGATCATGCCTTGCGACACCGGGGTCGCGCACGCGGGCACGGCCTTCGGCATCTTTTCGACATCGACGAGACACATCCGGCAATTGGCCGCGATCGACAGCTTCTTGTGATAGCAGAAGTGCGGAATGTACGTGTCCACGCGCTGCGCAGCCTGGATCACCATGCTGCCCTCGGGCACCTGCACCTTCTTGCCGTCTATTTCAAGTTCAACCATGATGGTTAATCGTCCCTAACCTGTTACCGCTCAATTTCACAGCGGCATTCCCCGCTTTCATCGCCGTTGCGTCGTGCCACGCGGTGAACACACCACGGCACCACGCGCCATCCCTACTCGCCTTCTCAGGCGGCCACGGTCTCCGTAGCCGCGTGCGAGCCGGCATGACCGCCGACGAGACAACGCTTGTTGTGCACGTGATATTCGAATTCGTCCCAGTAATGCTTGAGCATGCCGCGCACCGGCATGGCCGCTGCATCGCCCAGCGCGCAAATCGTGCGGCCCATGATGTTGCCCGCCACCGAGTTCAGAAGATCCAGATCTTCCTGACGGCCAAGACCGTGCTCGATACGGTTCACCACGCGATAGAGCCAGCCCGTGCCTTCGCGGCAAGGCGTGCACTGACCACACGACTCTTCGTAGTAGAAGTACGAGAGGCGCAGCAGCGAGCGCACCATGCAACGCGTTTCGTCCATGACGATGACCGCGCCGGAGCCGAGCATCGAGCCCTGCTTGGCGATGGAGTCATAGTCCATGTTCGTCTGCATCATCAGATCGCCCGGAATAACCGGCGCCGACGAGCCGCCCGGAATCACGGCCTTGAGCTTCTTGCCGCCGCGCACGCCGCCGGCGAGTTCCATCAGCGTCGCGAACGGCGTGCCGAGCGGAATCTCATAGTTGCCCGGACGCTCCACGTCACCCGAGATCGAGAAGATCTTGGTGCCGCCGTTGTTCGGCTTGCCGAGTTCCATGTACGCCTGCGGACCGACGGTCAGCAGGAACGGAACGGCCGCGAAGGTTTCGGTGTTGTTGATCGTGGTGGGCTTGCCGTAGACGCCAAAGCTCGCCGGGAAAGGCGGCTTGAAGCGCGGCTGGCCCTTCTTGCCTTCGAGCGATTCGAGCAGCGCGGTTTCCTCGCCGCACACATACGCGCCATAGCCATGGTGCGCATGCAGCTGGAACGAGAAGTCCGAACCGAGAATGTTGTCGCCCAGGAAGCCCGCGGCGCGCGCTTCATCGAGTGCGGCCTCGAAGCGGCGATACACCTCGAAGATTTCGCCGTGGATGTAGTTGTAGCCCACGGTGATGCCCATCGCGTACGCGCCGATGGCCATGCCTTCGATCACCGCGTGCGGGTTCAGACGCAGGATGTCACGATCCTTGAACGTGCCCGGTTCGCCTTCGTCCGAATTGCAGACGAGATACTTTTGCCCCGGGAACTGACGCGGCATGAAGCTCCACTTCAGGCCGGTCGGGAAGCCCGCGCCGCCACGGCCGCGCAGACCGCCCGCTTTCACGTCGGCGATCACCTGCTCGGGCGGGATTTTTTCTTCGACGATACGGCGCAGCTGGGCGTAACCGCCGCGCGCCACGTAGTCCTGAAGATGCCAGTTCTCGCCATTGAGGCCCGCGAGAATCAGGGGTTTGATGTGACGGTCGTGCAACGCAGTCATTTGGCAAGCTCCTCAAGCAGCTGGTCGATCTTCTCGCGGCTCATGAAGCTGCACATGCGGTGGTTGTTCACGAGCAGCACCGGTGCGTCGCCGCACGCGCCCATGCACTCACCTTCTTTCAAGGTGAACTTGCCGTCGGGCGTGGTTTCGCCGAAGTCGATACCGAGCTTCTGCTTCAGATAGTCCGCGGCGCCTTCCGCACCGCCATCCGGGCCGAGCTGGCACGGCAGGTTCGTGCAGAGCGTGATCTTGTGCTTGCCGACCGGCCGGGTCTCGAACATCGTATAGAAGGTGGCGACTTCCTGGACGGCAACCGGCGGCATGCCGATGTAGTCGGCCACGAACTGCATCAGTTCGGGAGACAGCCAGCCATGCTCCTCTTGAGCAACGGCCAAAGCCGCCATCACGGCGGACTGTCGCTGATCGGCGGGGTACTTCGACAGCGCGCGATCGATTTCTTTCAGGCCTTCAGCTGAGATCATTTTCAGACACGACTCTTTCAATTCCTACCGTTTCAATTCCCGCCAGACAAACTCCTGCCGCGCGTTGTGCATTCCTGCTCGCTGCGACAGACGTGGCGTTCCCGGTATTTCGCCGCGCGCTCCGCACCTGCGGGCGCGCCGGCAGTTTGCTACCTAGCGGTCGATTTCACCGAACACAATGTCCTGCGTGCCGATGATCGTGACCGCGTCGGCAATCATGTGGCCGCGCGCCATTTCATCCAGCGCGGACAGGTGGGCATAACCCGGCGCGCGGATCTTCAGACGATACGGCTTGTTCGCGCCATCCGACACCAGGTAGATGCCGAATTCGCCCTTCGGATGCTCGACGGCTGCATAAGCCTCGCCTTCGGGCACATGGAAGCCTTCCGTGAAGAGCTTGAAGTGGTGAATCAGCTCTTCCATGTTCGACTTCATGTTCACGCGCGACGGCGGCGCAACCTTGTGATTGTCGACCATCACGGGGCCAGGATTCTTGCGCAGCCACTCAATGCACTGTTTCGCGATCCGGGTGGACTGACGCATTTCTTCGATACGCACGAGATAGCGGTCGTAACAATCGCCGTTCACGCCCACCGGGATGTCGAAATCCAGCTGGTCGTAGACTTCGTACGGCTGCTTCTTGCGCAGATCCCACTCGATGCCCGAGCCGCGCAGCATCGCGCCGGTCAGACCGAGTTGCATGGCGCGCTCGGGGCTCACCACGCCGATGCCCACCAGACGCTGCTTCCAGATACGGTTGTCGGTGAGCAGCGTTTCGTACTCGTCGACACAACCCGGGAAGCGCGTGAAGAAGTCGTCGATGAAGTCCAGCACCGAGCCCTGGCGAGCTTCGTTCATCTTCGCCAGTGCTTTCTCGTTGTGGATTTTCGACGCCTTGTATTGCGGCATTGCGTCTGGCAGATCGCGATAGACGCCGCCCGGACGGTAGTACGCTGCGTGCATGCGCGCGCCCGACACCGCCTCATAGACGTCCATCAGGTCTTCGCGCTCGCGGAACGCGTAGAGAAACACCGCCATCGCGCCGACGTCGAGCCCGTGCGAGCCGATCCACATCAGGTGGTTCAGCACACGGGTGATTTCGTCGAACAGCACGCGGATGTATTTCGCGCGGATCGGCACCTCAAGGCCGAGCAGCTTTTCGATGGCGAGCACATAGCCGTGCTCGTTGACCATCATCGACACGTAGTCGAGACGGTCCATGTACGGCACCGACTGGATGAAGGTCTTGCTTTCGGCGAGCTTTTCGGTCGCGCGATGCAGCAGGCCGATGTGCGGATCGGCGCGCTGGATCACTTCGCCGTCGAGCTCGAGCACGAGGCGCAGCACACCGTGCGCTGCCGGGTGCTGCGGGCCGAAGTTGAGCGTGTAGTTCTTGATCTCTGACATGCGACCCTCTTAGTGTTTCCTCAGACCACCGTAGCGATCCTCGCGGATCACACGCGGCGTGATCTCGCGCGGCTCGATCGTAACCGGTTGATAGACTACCCGCTTCTGCTCCGGGTCATATCGCATCTCTACATAGCCGGAGACCGGGAAGTCCTTGCGGAACGGATGGCCAATGAAACCGTAGTCGGTCAGGATACGGCGCAGGTCGGGGTGACCTTCGAAGACGATACCGAACAGGTCGAACGCTTCACGTTCGTACCAGTTGGCCGAATTCCAGATCTCTACGACGGAGGGAACGATGGGCACGTCGTCGTCCGGCGCGAATACGCGCAGACGCAGACGCCAGTTGTTCGTGATGGAGAGCAGGTGCGAAACAGCCGCAAAACGCGCGCCGTCCCAGGCACCGTCACCAAAGGTTTGATAGTCGACGCCGCAAAGGTCGATCAACTGTTCGAAGCGCAGCGACGGATTGTCGCGCAATTCTGTCGCGACATTCAGGTAATCTACCGCTTTTATGACCAAGGTCAACTCACCGAGCTTTTCAGTGAGGCTGACGACGCGCGCACCAAGGGCCGCTTCGAGGTTCGCTTTCAGGGTCTCGAGTTTGCTTGCCATATTGTGGGGGAGCCGTTGGCCTTTATTGACGGGCGATGGTGCTAGTGCGGCGAATCTTCGCCTGCAACTGGATCACCCCGTAGACGAGAGCTTCCGCTGTGGGCGGGCAACCGGGCACGTAGACGTCGACCGGCACGATACGATCGCAACCGCGTACGACAGAATACGAATAATGGTAGTAACCGCCGCCGTTGGCGCAGGACCCCATCGAGATGACCCAGCGCGGCTCGGCCATCTGGTCGTAGACCTTGCGCAGCGCGGGCGCCATCTTGTTGCAGAGGGTGCCGGCGACGATCATGACGTCGGACTGACGCGGACTCGGACGAAACACCACGCCGAAGCGGTCGAGGTCGTAACGGGCCGCGCCCGCGTGCATCATTTCGACCGCGCAACACGCCAGGCCGAACGTCATTGGCCACAGCGAGCCAGTGCGCGTCCAGTTGATCAGCTTGTCAGCCGTAGTGGTGACAAACCCTTCCTTCAAGACCCCTTCGATACTCATGTGCTTTCCACTCCAGCGGACGGCCTGCAGTGTCCCCACAGTGCCGCCCATGCTATCCGGCGATTTAACCCGTCATTCCCAGTCGAGACCACCTTTCTTCCAGATGTAGGCAAAGCCCAGCAGGAATTCGAGCAGAAACAGCATCATCGACAGGAAACCCGGCCAGCCGATGTCGCGCAGGGCAACGCCCCACGGAAACAGGAATGCCGTTTCGAGGTCGAAGATGATGAAGAGAATGGCCACGAGGTAATACCGTACATCGAACTTCATGCGTGCGTCTTCGAACGCTTCAAAGCCGCACTCGTACGGTGAATTCTTTTCGCTGTTGGGCCGATTGGGACCGAGGATCTTGCCGATACTGACCAACGCCACGCCCAGACCAAGACCTACGAGAAGGAATAACAGGACGGGGTAATAGGTAGCGAGGTTCAAGGCTATCCTCTATCGGTTGGTTCTGAGGTTCCGCAGGAGAACTTCTGGTCGCTCCGCGGGAAATGCTTTACGTGCTTCGCGCTGCGAACAAAACAAACACGGCGTATAAAGCAAAAATGCCAGCCGAAGCTGATGAAGCAAGCGGCTGGCATTTTATCGAATACATTGGTGCCGTCGGCGAGACTCGAACTCGCACAGCTTTCGCCACTACCCCCTCAAGATAGCGTGTCTACCAATTTCACCACGACGGCACTACATGCAATCCGGGACAACAATTTATTGAAACCCGCGAATCGCTTCAAGACTTAAATTCTAACCTGTTCTCGCCGTTTGTTCAATGCACAAAAACAGATTTTTGAAACTTATTTCGGAACGTCGTTGCCAGGTGCCGAAGCCGCGTTAGCCGATGCTGCAGCCGCCGAAGCTGCTGCCGGAACGCTTGCATTGGACGCTGCGGAAACACTCGCTGCGACCGGCGCCGAAGCTACGACCGGGGCTGGTGCCGAAGCGCCAAGCACGCCCGCCGAAGGCTTCGCATGATACGACCCCAGGTAAGTTAACGCAAGCGTCGACACGAAAAAGACCGTTGCGAGAACTGCAGTGGTACGCGACAGGAAGTTCGCGGAACCGCTTGCGCCAAAGAGGCTGCCCGACGCGCCGCTACCAAAGGCCGCGCCCATGTCCGCGCCTTTGCCGTGCTGCAGCAAGACGAGGCCGATCACCCCGAGCGCCGACAGAAGCTGGACGACGATAATCAACGTTTTCAAATACAGCATCACACTCACCTGAGTCCTGGTTGAACGCATCCTCCCGCGAGGATGCGCAGAATAAGCCGGCACGACCCTCGCGAGAGGCGCCGTGCGCGAACCTTAGCCCGCGACGCTGACGACCGCCGCAGCGGCCGTGCAGATCGCGAGAAAATCTTGTGCCTTGAGCGCCGCGCCGCCGATCAGGCCGCCATCGATATCGGCCTGACGGAACAGCTCCGCCGCATTGTCCGGCTTCACGCTGCCGCCGTACAGCAGCGGCACGTCCGCCACATTCGTACCCTTGGCCGCCAGACGCGCGCGCAGGAACGCATGCACCTGCTGCGCCTGCTCCGACGTTGCGCTCTTGCCCGTGCCGATCGCCCACACCGGTTCGTAAGCGACAACAATTTGCGCCGCTTCCTGCTCCGACAGCACCGCCAGCACCGCATCGAGCTGCGCGCCGACCACCTGCTCGGTTGCGCCGCTTTCGCGTTCTTCCAGCGTCTCGCCCACGCAGACGATCGGCGTGACGCCAGCCGCCAGCGCGCGCTGCGTCTTCACCGCAACGAGTTCCGAGCTTTCGCCGTGATATGCGCGACGCTCCGAATGACCAACAATCGCAAAGCCGGCTTCGAAATCAGCGACCATGCCCGCGGCGATTTCGCCGGTGTAGGCGCCCTGCTCGTGCGCCGAGACATCCTGCGAGCCCCACACCACCCGGCTGCCGCCGAGCAGCGCCTGCGCCTGCGCGAGATAGGGAAACGGTACGCACACGCCGACGCGCACGTCGGCCGGCAGCGCCTGGGCGCCCTGCGCGACACCTTCGAGCAATGCTGCGTTGGCCGCGAGGCGACCATGCATCTTCCAGTTACCGACTACGAGCTTCGATCGTTGTTTCGTCATTGTTTCGGTTGCTGTTAAAAGCGGACGCAAAACACATCATTTTACTGTGTGTAATTGAAGCGGGTCAAACTGGCCCGCCCCTGACGCGCCAAAAATTGCGTCGAAAAGCCAGGAAAAAAGCCAGGAAAATCAAGCACGAACCCAAAAGCGGTCCCCAGGCGGCTGTTACGCCGCCTGATTCCAGGCAAGCACGATCTTGCCGACGTGTTCGCTGCTTTCCATCAGGGCATGCGCTTCGGCGGCCTGTTCGGCCGGGAACACCTTGTAGACGACCGGCTTGATACGCCCGTCTTCGATCAGCGGCCACACCTGCGCCTTCAGGTCGCCCGCGATCTGCGCCTTGAACTCCACCGAGCGCGCGCGCAGGGTCGAACCCGTGATCGTCAGGCGGCGGCGCAGGATCTCGCCCATGTTGATCTCGCCCTTCGAGCCGCCGAGCGTCGCAATCAGCACGATACGGCCGCCCGTTGCGAGCGCCGACAGTTCACGCGCGACATAACCGCCCGCCACCATGTCAAGGATCACGTCCACGCCGCGATCGTGGGTCAGCGCCTTCACCACTTCCACGAAATCTTCGCTGCGGTAATTGATCGCACGTTCAGCGCCAAGCGCCTCGCAGGCGCGGCACTTGTCGTCCGAACCGGCCGTCGCGAACACGCGAAAACCCAGCGCATGCGCGATCTGGATCGCCGTCACGCCGATACCGCTCGAGCCGCCCTGCACCAGCAGCGTTTCGTTTTCGCCGCCCTCGCCGCGGCCCAACTGGGCGCGCTGGAACACGTTGCTCCAGACCGTGAAGAAGGTTTCCGGCAGCGACGCGGCTTCGATATCGGTAAGACCTTTGGGCACCGGCAGGCATTGCCCGAGCGGCGCGACCGCGTATTCGGCATAGCCGCCGCCCGCAATCAGCGCGCACACGCGATCACCCACCTTCAGGCCAAACGGATTGTGTTTCTCGTCGATATTGCCGCCGACGATTTCGCCCGCGACCTCCAGCCCCGGCAGGTCGGAGATACCCGGCGGCGGCGCATAGGCGCCCTTGCGCTGGAACACGTCCGGACGATTCACGCCCGAAGCGCTCACCTTGATCAGCACTTCGCCGGCTTTCGGCTCCGGCGTCGCGCGCTCGGCCAGCTTGAGCACGTCCGGTGCACCGAATTCGGTTATCTCGATTGCCTTCATTTCGCGTCTCCCAGGGGCCTCAATGGCCCTTGTGCCAAGGTGTGGATGGCGCTGCGCCCGCAACGCGGCGCGCACGGCAATCCCACCTACATTCTCATAAAAAAACGGCCGGCGCGCTCATCGCGCTGCCGGCCGTTTCAGCTCGCCGCCTTACTGCTGCGGTTCGCCTTGCGGTGCGTTACCACCTTCGTTGAGCAGTGCCTTTGCCGACAGGCGCACGCGGCCCTTCTCGTCCGTCTGGATGACCTTGACCTTCACGATCTGGCCTTCCTTCAGATAGTCGTTGATGTCCTTGATGCGCTCGTTGGCGATCTCGGAGATATGCAGCAGACCATCCTTGCCCGGCAGCAGGTTCACGATCGCGCCGAAGTCCAGCAGCTTCAGAACCGCGCCTTCGTAGACCTGACCGACTTCCACTTCAGCCGTGATGTTTTCGATGCGCTTCTTCGCTTCGGCCATGCCTTCGCTCGAAGTCGAAGCGATCGTCACGACGCCGTCGTCCGAGATGTCGATGGTCGTGCCGGTTTCTTCCGTCAGCGCGCGGATCACCGAACCGCCCTTGCCGATCACGTCACGGATCTTTTCCGGGTTGATCTTGATGGTGATCATGCGCGGAGCGTAAGCCGACAGCTCCGTGTTCACGCCCGACACCGCCGAGGTCATCTTGCTCAGGATGTGCATACGGCCTTCCTTCGCTTGCGCGAGGGCGACCTGCATGATTTCCTTCGTGATGCCCTGGATCTTGATGTCCATCTGCAGCGCGGTCACGCCAGCTTCCGTACCCGCCACCTTGAAGTCCATGTCGCCGAGGTGATCTTCATCGCCGAGGATGTCGGTCAGCACCGCGAACTTGTTGTCTTCGAGGATCAGGCCCATGGCGATGCCGGCGACGTGCGCCTTCATCGGCACGCCGGCGTCCATCAGCGCGAGGCAGCCGCCGCACACCGAAGCCATCGACGACGAACCGTTCGATTCGGTGATTTCCGAGACGACGCGGATCGAGTAGCCGAATTCTTCAGCGCTCGGCAGGCACGCGACAAGCGCGCGCTTGGCCAGACGGCCGTGGCCGATTTCGCGGCGCTTGGGCGAGCCAACACGGCCCGTTTCGCCGGTCGCGAACGGGGGCATGTTGTAGTGGAGCATGAAGCGGTCGCGGTACTCGCCTTCGAGCGCGTCGATGATCTGCTCGTCGCCCTTGGTGCCGAGCGTCGCGACGACCAGCGCCTGCGTTTCGCCACGCGTGAACAGTGCCGAACCGTGGGTACGCGGCAGCACGCCAGTGCGGATTTCGATCGGGCGGACCGTGCGCGTGTCACGGCCGTCGATACGCGGCTCGCCGTTCAGGATCTGCGAACGGACGATCTTTGCTTCGATGTCGAACATGACGTTGCCAACCGACGCCTTGTCGGCTGCAACGGTGCCGGCCGCAGCCGCTTCTTCTTCGAGCTTCGCCGACGTTGCTGCGTAGACTTCCTTCAGCTTGGCCGAACGTTGTTGCTTGTCGCGCAGCTGGTACGCGGCGAGCAGGTCGCTGTGAGCCAGTTCCGTCACGCGCGAGATCAGCGCTTCGTTCTTCGGGGCCGGCGTCCAGTCCCACTCGGGCTTGCCACCGTCGCGCACGAGTTCGTGGATCGCGTCGATCGCCGTTTGCATCTGCTCGTGGCCGAACACGACCGCGCCGAGCATCACGTCTTCCGGCAGCTGGTCGGCTTCCGATTCCACCATCAGCACTGCGCGTTCCGTGCCGGCGACCACGAGGTCGAGGCTCGACTGCTTGCTTTGCGAGCGCGTCGGGTTCAGAACGAATTCGTTGTTGATGTAAGCCACGCGTGCGGCGCCGACCGGGCCGTTGAACGGCAGACCCGAGATCGCCAGCGCAGCCGACGCGCCGATCAGCGCGGGGATGTCAGCCGGGACTTCCGGGTTGATCGACAGGACGTGGATCACGACCTGCACTTCGTTGTAATAGCCTTCCGGGAACAGCGGGCGCAGCGGACGGTCGATCAGGCGCGAGATCAGCGTTTCGCCTTCCGACGGACGGCCTTCGCGGCGGAAGAAGCCGCCCGGGATCTTGCCGGCCGAATAGGTCTTTTCGATGTAGTCGACGGTGAGCGGGAAGAAGTCTTGACCCGGCTTGGCCGTCTTCGCGCCGACGACGGTCGCGAGCACGACGGTGTCTTCGACGTCGACGATGACGGCGCCGCTCGCCTGACGGGCGATTTCACCGGTTTCGAGGCGCACATTGTGCTGGCCCCATTTGAATTCCTTCACGACTTTATTGAACATGGTCATGGTCACTCACTCCTTACTCATTTGTTATGCGACGCCCGCACACGCGGACGGCGCGGCAAGACAGAAACCGGCACCGCGCAGTTCAGAGGAGTGTTATGCCATTCCAGCGCGTCGCGCGGCGGTGGACACGCCGCGGCGCGCTGTCGCGCCGCACGATGCGATGGAATGACACAAAACTCTGCCCCGTGGCCCGGCCCTGCTGCTTGTAGTACTGCGTTTGTGCTGCTTTTGCTACTTTGTGCTGCCTTGTACTGCTATCCGGTGCGCATCGCGAGAAGCGTACCGTTCAAAAACAAAATGCCTGCATCAGTGGAACTGACACAGGCATCTTTTTGCAAGACCTTGCGATTACTTGCGCAGACCCAGCTTCTCGATCAGAGCGCGGTAACGATCAGCGTCCTTGCCCTTCAGGTAGTCGAGCAGCTTACGGCGGCGGCTCACCATGCGCAGCAGACCGCGGCGGCTGTGGTGGTCCTTCGCGTGCGACTTGAAGTGGCCAGTCAGTTCGTTGATACGCGACGTCAGGAGTGCAACCTGAACTTCGGGCGAACCCGTGTCGCCGGTGCCGCGCGCGAATTGCGCGACGATGTCGGACTTCTTGATATCTGCTACGGACATTTTGCTTTTCCTTTAAAACAAACGAGCGGTCACGGAAGAAAGGCCGTGCCGTGCTTGATTCTTACCTACCGTGAAATACGGCAAGTCCAGCATTGTAGCACAGCCGGGTCAGACCGAGAGCCGCCTGGGTTTGGAGAGGCGCTTTGCGCGACTCAAGGCCGCTTCATCTGGCAGGTCGTCGCGGGCACAGTGCGCTCGGGCGGCAGCGCCAGCACCGTGCGGAAACCATAGCCCGAGCCCTCGTTGTCATAGCGCACGCCCGCCGTGCCCTGCTTGTCCATCTGCATGACGTAAAGGGGCTGGATCATCTGATGATCGTCGGCGCGCATCCACATCGGATGGAAACCATTGTCGAAACGCATGCCCTCCAGCGCCTTCGCTACCGCCTCGGGATCGGCCGAACCGGCCTTCGTGATCGCCTGCGCGAGCATTTCGACCAGCATTTCCATGCGCAGGACCGGATAGTCGTCCGCCGCCGCCGGATAGCGCGCGCGAAACGCCTGATACCAGGCATCCGACGATGCGCCGCCCGCGTTCGGGTGCCAGTCGGCAACGGCGATCACGCGCTTGACGCCCGCATCGCCAAGCGCCGCCGGCGCGCCCAGGCTGTTGCCGTAAAACGTGTAGAAGCGCGTTTCGAGGCCCTGCTCGCGTGCCGCCTTCACGAGCAGCGTGAGGTCGTTGCCCCAGTTGCCGGTGATGACGGCATCGGCGCCCGAGGCGCGGATCTTGGCGATATACGGCGCGAAGTCCTTCACGCGGCCAATCGGATGAAACTCGTCGCCCACCACGGCAATATCCGGACGCTGCTTGCCCAGCGCCGCGCGCGCCAGCGTGCTCACGTCGTGGCCAAAGCTGTAGTCCTGATTGAGCAGATAGACCTTCTTCACCGATTTATCGGCGGCGATCACGTCCGCCAGCGCATCCATGCGCATGCCCGCGTGCGCGTCGAAGCGGAAATGCCAGAAGCTGCAATTGGCATTGGTGAGCGCGGGGTCATCGGCGGAATAGTTGAGGAACAACTCGCGATTGTCCGGCTCGCGCGCATTCTGGCGGTCGATCGCCGCAATCAGCGCCGCCGCCACCGCCGAGCTGTTGCCCTGCATGATGAAGCCGATATGGCGGTCCTGCGCGGCGCGCAGCTGCATCAACGCGGCTTCGGTGCTGCCCTTGCTGTCGAGCACGACCAGTTCCAGCGGATGGCGCCCATCGGGCAGCGCCACGCCGCCCGCCGCGTTCACGCGCTCCACGCCAAAGCGCAGATTGCGCTCGACGGCCGCGCCCGCATCGGCGAACGGCCCCGACATGCCTTCGATCAGCGCGAGCTGGATCGGCTTGCCGGAGCTTGCGGCATTTGCAGCATTCGCGGCCTGCGCGTTCGTGCAGGGCAGCGCGAGCAGCCCCGCCGTTGCCGCGAGCGTCGCCAACAAGGCGAACGCTTTGCGCGTGTATTGAGATTTCATGCGCTCATCTCTCATTAGCGTGTCTGGATCATTCGAAGCGCGGATCATAGGACGCACACGCGCGCCGCCGCAAGCCCGGCATCGCTCATCGGGCCACCCCGCGAAATCGCGCCGTGTCAAAATAACGGTTCCATAACTGGTTCGGATCGCTGGTTCCAACCCGTTCGAAATCGCGCACTGCAGCCGCTCGTGATACGTACGCGCGTGCGCCCGGGAGACTTCATGCTCAAGCGCCTTTCTTCTACCCTCACCGCTCTTGTCGCAGGCATGGCGGCGTTCACGCGCCGTCTGCCACTGCCGCGCCGCATGCTCGCCGTGAGCCTGGGCACGCTCGCGCTGGCCGGCTGCGTGCCGCCGTGGCAGCAGTTTCACGCTGGCGACGACGCCCAGGCCGTGATCGCCCGCTTCGGGCCGCCGGGCGAAACCTACGACCTGCCCGACGGCGGCAAACGCCTGATGTGGCCGACCCAGCCGATGGGCGAAACCACCGTCGCCGCCGACATCGACCGCAGCGGCAAGGTCGTCAGCGTGCGTCAGGTGCTGCAGCCCAACGAGTTCTACAAGGCCGAGATCGGCAAGTGGACGCGCACCGACGTGCTGGTGAACTTCGGCCGCCCGGAAGAAACCGCCTACTTCCGGCTGATGAAGAAAGAAGCGTGGACTTACCGTTATCTGGAAGACGGCGTCTGGTACATGCTCTACAGCTTCTACTTCGACGACCAGGGCATTCTGCGGCTCACGCAAAAGACGCCCGATCCGCTGCACGATCCCGACCTGCGCAACCGATTCTGATCGGCCCCACCTCAAGCCGACGCACAAAACAAAACCCCCGCACTCTTACGAGCACGGGGGTTTTTTAACGACAGCGCGAACGCTTACGAGCGCTGCGGATTGAGCTTGTCGTTATCCGAATGCAGCTTGTTGAGCGCCGAGATATACGCCTTGGCCGAGGCCGCGACGATATCCGGATCGGTGCCCACGCCGTTGACGATGCGCCCGGCCTTCGACAGACGCACGGTCACTTCGCCCTGTGCCTGGGTACCCGTCGTGATCGCGTTCACCGAGTAAAGCAGCAGTTCCGAGCCGCTGCCCACTTCGGTTTCGATCGCGTTAAAGGTTGCATCGACCGGACCGTTGCCCGCAGCCTCGCCCGTGACTTCCGAGCCATCGGCCGAAAACACGATGCGTGCGTGCGGGCGCTCGCCCGTTTCCGAACGCTGCGACAGCGCGACGAACTTGTAGTGCTCTTTTTCCTGCGCTTCGGCCGATTCTTCGGTGACGATCGCGATGATGTCTTCGTCGAAGATTTCGGCCTTGCGGTCGGCCAGCTCCTTGAAGCGCGCGAACGCGTTGTTCAGCTCGCCTTCGCTGTCGAGCGTGATGCCCAGTTCCTGCAGACGCTGCTTGAACGCGTTGCGGCCCGAGAGCTTGCCGAGCACGATCTTGTTCGCGCTCCAGCCCACGTCTTCCGCGCGCATGATTTCGTAGGTGTCGCGCGCCTTGAGCACGCCGTCCTGGTGGATGCCCGAGGCGTGGGCGAATGCGTTCGCGCCCACCACGGCCTTGTTCGGCTGCACGACAAAACCGGTGATCTGCGAAACGAGCTTCGAAGCCGGCACGATCTGCGACGTGTCGATGCCCAGATCCAGACCGAAGTAGTCCTTGCGGGTCTTCACGGCCATGACGATTTCTTCGAGCGAAGTGTTGCCCGCGCGCTCGCCCAGACCGTTGATCGTGCATTCGACCTGACGCGCGCCGCCGATCTGCACGCCGGCCAGCGAATTCGCCACCGCCATGCCGAGGTCGTTATGGCAGTGCACCGAGAATACGGCCTTGTCGGAATTCGGAATGCGCTCGCGCAGCGTCTTCACGAGGTTGCCGTAGAGTTCCGGCACGCCGTAGCCGACCGTATCGGCGATATTGATCGTGGTCGCGCCTTCATTGATGACGGCTTCGAGCACGCGGCACAGGAAATCCATGTCCGAGCGGCTGCCGTCTTCGGGCGAAAACTCCACGTCGTTGGTGAACTTGCGCGCGAAACGCACCGCCAGCTTTGCCTGCTCCAGCACCTGCTCCGGCGACATGCGCAGCTTCTTCTCCATGTGCAGCGGCGACGTGGCGATGAAGGTGTGAATGCGGAAGTGATCGGCAGGCTTGAGCGCGTCGGCGGCGCGCTGGATGTCCTTGTCGTTGGCACGGGCCAGCGAGCAGATCGTGCTGTCCTTGATCATGCCGGCGATCGTGTGGATCGCGTCGAAATCGCCATTCGAGCTGGCCGCGAAGCCGGCTTCGATGATGTCGACCTTCATGCGCTCGAGTTGCTTCGCGATGCGGATCTTCTCTTCCTTCGTCATCGACGCACCGGGCGACTGCTCGCCGTCACGCAAGGTCGTATCGAAGATGATGAGCTTGTCTGCTGCCATTTTGGGTCTCCGGGGGGACTTGTTCAGTGTCTAAAACGGATTTTGGGTGTTCGCGCCACCGATGGCGACGCTGACAATGAACGAGGCTTACGGAGGGCGAGCGAGATCAGCGCGGCAGGCGCGCTAGCGCTAGCGTGCGTAGGGGCGCGCCGGCTTGAAGAGAGAAGAAGGGGAACTGGATGGTGTCCATCAGCCGACTATAGCCGGATTCCGGCGATAGCGCAATCGGGAGGCGACCGCCCGTGACGCGGCGAAAAACAAAAAGGGCCGCGCTCACGCGCAGCCCTCTTCTTTCGGCACTTGAACCGCCCTACCGCTCTCTTGGCGACGAGCGCGCCGGATTATTGCGCCCGCGTGCCGCCTGCCAGCCCCAGAACACATAGCCCGACAGGCCGTAGAGCACAAACAGCCCGAACAGCATCAGCGGCGGATCCGACGACACCAGCACGAACGCCACCACCACCAACAGCGTGGCCGCGAACGGCACGCGATGACGCACGTCGAGCGCCTTGCCGCTGTAGAACGGCGCGTTCGACACCATGGTCACGCCCGCGTAGATCGTCAGCACGAAAGCGACCCACGGCAGCCACGACAGCTTCACCGGCACGCGGTTGTCGGTGGCAAGCCACACGAAGCCCGCGATCAGCGCAGCCGCAGCCGGGCTGGGCAGCCCCTGGAAGAAGCGCTTGTCGACCGAGCCGATGTTGGTGTTAAAGCGCGCCAGCCGCAGCGCGGCGCCCGAGCAATACACGAAGGCCGCAAGCCAGCCCCAGCGCCCGAGGTCCTTGAGCACCCACTCGTACATCACGAGCGCAGGCGCAACGCCGAACGAGACCATGTCCGACAGGCTGTCGAACTGCTCGCCGAACGCGCTCTGCGAATGCGTCATGCGCGCCACCCGTCCGTCCATGCCGTCGAGCACCATCGCCACGAAGATGGCGATAGCCGCGACTTCGAAGCGCACATTCATGGCCTGCACGACCGCGAAGAAACCGCAGAACAGCGCCGCCGTCGTGAATGCGTTAGGCAGCAGATAGATGCCGCGCTTCTTCAGGAATTCCTGGCGCGCGGCACGGCGGCTGGCCGCGGGGCCGACGGACTCCTGCATGGCCTTGTTGCGGCGAAACGGCCGCGGTAGCGGCGCATTGCCAGGATTACGGGGTCGACGCGGTTTGAGTCCGGCCATCGCTACCCTCCTTATGCCGATTGGGTCGGCAGTTCAGCGAGGATCGTCGACGAGGCAGACACCTTCTCGCCGATCGACACGCGCGGTCGGCTGCCCACCGGCAGGTACACGTCGACGCGCGAGCCGAAGCGGATAAAGCCGTAGCGCTGGCCGCGCGAGAGCGGCTCGCCTGCACGCACGTAGCAGAGAATGCGGCGTGCAATCAGGCCCGCGATCTGCACCGAGGTCACGGTCGTGCCGTCGGCCATCGTGAGCACCACGGCGTTGCGTTCGTTTTCGGTCGAAGCCTTGTCAATGGCGGCGTTCAGATACGCGCCCGGGAAGTATTCGACCTTGGCGACGGCTCCGTCCACGGGCGAGCGTTGCGAGTGGACGTTAAAAACGTTCATGAACACGCTGATCTTCAGCGCTTCACGGTTGGCATACGGGTCGTGCGCGGTTTCGACCGCGACGATGCGGCCATCGGCCGGACACAGGACGGCATTGACCTGGGTCGGAATCGGGCGCGGCGGATCGCGGAAGAACTGAACGACAAAAATCGTGATCAGCCAGAACGGCCATGCGTAGCCGAAGCCTGCGACCGCATGGATCAGAAGCGTCACGACGGCCGCAATGGCGATGAACGGCCAGCCTTCGCGCGCGATGATCGGATGGGGGTAATTCATGGTGGCTTCGCAGTTATTATAAAAACCGTAGCATAGCAAAAGCCGCCCAGGCTTCTTCTCACCTGGGCGGCTTTTGTTGAGTCTGACGCGGGTACAACGCAGGTACGCCGGCTGCGCAGCGGTTAAACCGCACAGCCAGACGGGCCCGCTCCGTCAGATTAGTTCTTCGACTGGTCGACGAGCTTGTTTGCCGCGATCCACGGCATCATCGCGCGCAGCTTCGCACCGACCGTTTCGATCTGGTGCTCAGCGCCCAGGCGGCGGCGCGATTGCAGCGTCGGTGCGCCAGCCTTGTTTTCAAGGATGAAGCTCTTCGCGTATTCGCCGGTCTGGATGTCCTTCAGGACGTCCTTCATGACCTTCTTCGTCTCAGCCGTGACCACGCGCGGGCCCGTCACGTACTCGCCGTACTCGGCGTTGTTCGAGATCGAGTAGTTCATGTTGGCGATGCCGCCTTCATAGATCAGGTCGACGATCAGCTTGAGTTCGTGCAGGCACTCGAAGTACGCCATTTCCGGCGCGTAGCCGGCTTCCACCAGCGTTTCGAAGCCAGCCTTGATCAGCTCGACCGTACCGCCGCACAGCACGGCTTGTTCGCCGAACAGGTCGGTTTCGGTTTCTTCGCGGAAGTTCGTTTCGATGATGCCGGCACGGCCGCCGCCGTTCGCTGCTGCGTACGACAGGGCGATGTCACGTGCTGCACCCGACTTGTCCTGGTGGACAGCGATCAGGTGGGGCACGCCGCCGCCTTGCGAGTAGGTGCCGCGAACCGTGTGGCCCGGCGCCTTCGGCGCGATCATGATGACGTCCAGATCCGCACGCGGGATCACTGCGCCGTAGTGCACGTTGAAGCCGTGTGCGAACGCGAGCGCTGCGCCGTTCTTGATGTTCGCGTGAACTTCCTTCGCGTAGACATCGGCGATCTGCTCGTCGGGCAGGAGCATCATGACGACGTCGGCGCTCTTCACCGCTTCGGCCACTTCCTTGACCTGCAGGCCGGCGTTCTCAGCCTTGCTCCACGATGCGCCGTTCTTGCGCAGACCGACGGTGACGTTCACGCCGCTGTCTTTCAGGTTCAGCGCGTGGGCGTGGCCTTGCGAGCCGTAACCGATGATCGTGACCTGCTTGCCCTTGATGAGGGAGAGATCGGCGTCCTTGTCGTAGAAAACTTTCATGTTGGTTCCTTGGCGAGAGTCTGGTGAATTTCGGTACTGCTATTAGCTTTTGCTGCGCCGGATGCCGGGGTGTCGTCACCGCTTCATCCGGTCAAGTTCCGGTGCAAGATCGACTGTGGTCGGGTCACACCTTCAGAATGCGCTCTCCGCGCCCGATGCCCGAGCCGCCCGTACGGACGGTTTCGAGAATGGCAGTCGCGTCGATCGCTTCAATGAACGCGTCGAGCTTGTCGCTCGCGCCCGTCAGTTCGATCGTGTAGGTCTTTTCGGTGACGTCGATGATGCGGCCGCGGAAGATATCCGCCATCCGTTTCATCTCCTCACGCTCCTTGCCGACCGCCCTTACCTTGATCAGCATCAGCTCGCGCTCGATGTGGGCGCCCTCGGTAAGGTCGACCACTTTCACCACCTCGATCAGGCGGTTCAGATGCTTCGTGATCTGTTCGATCACGTCGTCCGAGCCAATGGAAACGATGGTCATGCGCGACAGCGAACGGTCTTCGGTCGGCGCCACCGTCAAGGTTTCAATGTTGTAGCCGCGTGCGGAGAACAGGCCAACTACGCGCGAGAGCGCGCCCGGCTCGTTTTCCAGCAGAACGGAAATGATGTGTCTCATGATGTGATCCGCGATTTATCCAGATTGAGCGTGTCGCCGTTGCGCTCCCGCGAACCCGCGCGCCCCTTGTGTGGACGCGCGCCGCGCAGGATTGCAACGGCTCCGTTCGAATACCGTTACAGGTCTTCCGAGCCGAGCAGCATCTCAGTGATGCCCTTGCCGGCCTGAACCATCGGCCAGACGTTTTCGGAAGGGTCGGTCTGGAAATCGAGGAACACCGTGCGGTCCTTCAAACGCAGCGCTTCCTTGAGCGCCGGTTCGACGTCCGCGGTCTTTTCGATACGCATGCCGACGTGGCCGAACGCTTCGGCGAGCTTCACGAAGTCAGGCAGCGCATCCATATAGGAATGCGAATAGCGCTTGCTGTATTCGATCTGCTGCCACTGGCGGACCATGCCGAGGTAGCGGTTGTTCAGCGAAATGATCTTCACGGGCGTGTCGTACTGCTTGCAGGTCGACAGCTCCTGAATACACATCTGGATCGAGCCTTCGCCCGTGATACACAGCACGTCGTCGTCCGGGTGCGCCATCTTCACGCCCATCGCCGCCGGCAGGCCGAAGCCCATCGTGCCCAGACCACCGGAATTGATCCAGCGGCGCGGCTGGTTGAAGCGGTAGAACTGCGCAGCCCACATCTGGTGCTGGCCGACGTCCGAACACACGAAGGCGTTGCCGCCCGTGAGTTCCCACGCCTTTTCCACCACGTACTGCGGCTTGATGATCTCGCTCGAACGGTCGAACTTCAGGCAGTTCTTCTCGCGCCAGCCTTCGATGTCCGTCCACCAGTCGGCCAGTGCGGCCGTGTCCGGGCCGTGTTCGGCGTGCTGAAGCTGCTCGATGAGCTCCTTGAGCACTTCCTTGACGTCGCCGACGATGGGGATATCGACCTTCACACGCTTCGAGATCGACGACGGGTCGATGTCGATGTGAATGATCTTGCGCGGACGCGAGGCAAAGTGCGCGGGGTCGCCGATCACACGGTCGTCGAAGCGCGCACCGATGGCGATCAGCACGTCGCAGTGCTGCATCGCCATGTTGGCTTCGTAGGTGCCGTGCATGCCGAGCATGCCGAGGAACTTGCGGTCGCTTGCGCGGTAGCCGCCCAGACCCATCAGCGTGTTCGTGACCGGGTAGCCGAGCAGATCGGCGAACTGGTTCAGTTCGCGCGACGCATCCGCGAGGATGATGCCGCCGCCGGTGTAGATATACGGACGCTTGGCCGAGAGGAGCAGCGAAACCGCCTTGCGGATCTGCCCCGAGTGGCCCTTTGTGACCGGGTTGTACGAGCGCAGCGCGACGTTTTTCACCGGTTCATACACGCACGGCGTCTTCGACACGTCCTTCGGAATGTCGATCAGCACGGGGCCGGGACGGCCAGTGCGCGCAATATAGAAAGCTTTTTTGACGGTAGCGGCGAGGTCGCGCACGTCCTTCACGAGGAAGTTGTGCTTCACGCAGGGACGCGTGATGCCGACCGTGTCGCACTCCTGGAAGGCGTCTTGACCAATCGCGGCGGTAGGCACCTGGCCGCTGATGATCACCATCGGGATCGAGTCCATATAGGCCGTCGCGATGCCCGTCACCGCATTGGTGACGCCAGGTCCCGAGGTCACGAGACACCCGCCGACATTACCGGTCGAACGCGCGTAGGCGTCGGCCGCATGCACGGCTGCCTGTTCGTGGCGCACGAGAACGTGCTGGATCTTGTCCTGCTTGTACAGCTCGTCGTAGATGTAGAGTACCGAGCCGCCGGGGTAGCCCCAGATGAATTCGACCTGCTCGTCGGCGAGCGCCTTCATCAGCACGGTTCCGCCGATGGAGTTTGCAGCTTGAGGGTCAGATTCTTGCGAGGGGGGGACCGACGTGGAGAATTCCGCGCTGGGCATATTCATCATTCACCTTTCGAATTTTCGGCAAAAAATTGATCGGGTGCTCTCTGCCGGGCTTGTGGCTCGGGTTCAAGCGGCGCGTCCAGTTGACAGATGAGCTTCTTGGGCCACATCCGAATTGAGACAAGTCACTTATGTTGCGAACCGTCGAAGATAGCGGCTCGAAAGCATTCGGTCAAGCGCTTCTTTTGCAATTCGCGCTCATTCGGCGCGCATGGGAAATAAACGTTGCGTATGCGACGAATCGGCGAGGGAATCGCCGACGAATCTTCATGCAGACCACTTGCGGACCTCTTGAGCAAAGCGTTGCGGGCATATTGCGCCGCTCGTTCAATCAAGGCGACTGAAATATTCACGCAAGGTCGATTGCAATTTCCCTGAAGCTCACTGAAAGTATCGACCGTGCCCTCTTCCGGTTCAAACGCAAACGTCTGGCCGGACTGCTACCCCGCTCGCGCGAAAATTTGCTAGCATCCGCGGGTTTTACGACATTTTTCGAACGATTACGCGTACGCTGGTGGCGGCGCCTGCAACGGATGGCATCAGACAAGGAACTCGCCGATTTCCTGGCGGGCGTCGAAAGGCGCGCGTTCAAGCAGACGGTCTACGCCGTGCGCGACGATGACGCGTCGCTCGATATCGTGCAGGACGCGATGATCAAACTCGCGGAAAAATACGGAGACCGCCCGCCTGCCGAACTCCCCCTGCTCTTCCAGCGTATTTTGCAAAACACGATGCACGACTATTTTCGTCGGCAGAAAGTACGCAATACGTGGGTGAGCCTATTCTCGTCACTCGGCGGCGCCGACGATGAGGAGTTCGATATCCTCGAAACTTTCGAGTCCGAATCGGGATCGCCGGGCGTCGAGAGCAGCGAGCAGCAATTCGAGCGCGAACAGATTCTCAAGCTGATCGAAGAAGAGATCCAGAAATTACCGGCACGTCAACGGGAGGCGTTTCTGATGCGTTACTGGGAAGATATGGATGTCGCCGAAACCGCCGCCGCCATGGGCTGCTCCGAAGGTAGCGTGAAAACGCACTGTTCGCGGGCCACGCACACGCTGGCCCAGGCGCTCAAGGCCAAAGGAATCACGCTATGAGCTCCGCTCTCGAAATCAAGGAATTAGAGTTCGTGCAGGGGATGCGCCGCGCGCTCGACGAGAGCGCGGCCAACCTGCCGTCCGCCACTACTGCCCGCCTTACCTCGGCCCGCAAGGCCGCGCTCGCCCGCAAGAAGGCCGAGCCGGTGCTCGTGCGCGTGCCGTCGCTGGCCGTAGCAGGCGCTGGTGCGGGCATGGCCGCGCTGCCGGGCGGGCTGCCGCCGCGCCGCCGCTCGGCGCTGGCGCGTTTCGCGCTGGCCTGGCCGCTTGCCGCGCTGGTGGCCGGCCTGTTTGCGATCGCTTATTTCGAAGACCAACAACGCACCGCAGAACTTGCCGATATCGACGCGGCCATGCTGAGCGACGACCTGCCGCTCACGGCCTATCTCGATCACGGATTCAATGCGTACCTGACGCGCGCGCACTAAATAAAGCGGGGGATTGACGGGGTGAGTTACAAGCGCGGCCTGGCCGTTGTCATCGGATGCGTGGTCACGGCTTTGGTGTCGTATGCGGCGACGTATCCGCGCTTTCACCCCGAGGCATCCGCCCCGGATTCGGCGCTCGCGCCGGCTGCAGCCGTGCAGGGCCAGCCATCGGCTTCCGACGCCTCCGCAGCGGCGGCGACCGTGGCCGCCGTGCCCGCGAACGATAACGCGGACAACCCGCTTTCCTGGTCGCGCCTGACCGACGCGCAGCGCTCCGCACTTGCGCCCTTCGCCAGCGAATGGGACAAATTCAGCGATCTGCGCAAGCGCAAATGGCTACGTATCGCCGCGCGTTACCCGAAGATGACGCCCGATTCGCAAAAACGCCTGCAGGAGCGCATGACCGAATGGGTTCGCATGACGCCCGAGCAGCGCCGCGTCGCGCGTGAAAACTACCAGGTTTCGAAGGAATTGCCGCCGCAGGCCCGCCAGCGCGCGTGGAAGGCGTATCAGGAACTCTCCGAAGATCAGAAGGAAAAGCTCGCCGCCAGCGAACGCAAGCGTCGCACCGTCGTGAGCGCGCCGCCTAGCGGCAACAAGAGCGAAATCCGCGATATCGAGCGCCTCGTCAACGAACGTGAGCGCCGCGCGCGGGCACGCACCGCCGCCGGAGCCTCCGTGCCGGGCGGCACCAGCGCGCCTGCTGCGCCGGGTCAGCCCGGCACATCAGGTCAGCTCGCCGAGCCGCCCGCTACCGCGATGGCGGCCAGCATTCCCGCCGCCGGCAGCTTCGAACCGGCAATCCCCGTGCCGGTCTCGCCGTCCGAGGCACCCGCCGCATTCAAGGGTTCCTGAGCCCAAGGTTCCGCGGCTTTTCACGTTTCCCCGCGTTTATGCGCGTCGCCGATCGCGGTTATGCTCACGGTGTCCCATCGTCGAGCCTTCGCGCCACCGTGACCGAACACGCCGCCGCCGCGCCCGCCCTCACCGCTTCCGAAGCGCACGCGTCCCACGACGCACCGCGCGAAACCGCTCCGCCCCCCGTGACCGTGCGCCGACGGCTCGCCGCGCTCGTCTACGAGAGCGTGCTGCTGTTCGGCGTGATCTTCCTTGCGGGCCTCGCGTTCAGCCTCGTTCTGCAGCAGCGCAACGGCTACACGTATCACCGGTTGATGGCCGTGTGGATTGCGTTCGTCGCCGGCGCGTATTTCGTCGGCTTCTGGCGCCACGGCGGCCAGACCTTGCCGATGAAAACCTGGCGCCTGCGCGTGGTCGGCCCCGATGGCAAACCGCCCACGACCGGCCGCGCCACGCTGCGCTACCTCGCGGCCTGGTTCTGGTTCCTGCCGCCGCTCGCGCTGCATCCGCTGCTGAAGCTCACCGTCCCGCACACGCTCGCGCTCGCCGCGATCTGGATCGTGCTCTGGGCCGCCAGCGGCCGCCTGAGCCGCGACCGCCAATTCCCGCACGACCGGCTCGCCGGCACGCGCATTGTTTCGGTGCTGCGCCAGCCGAGTTAAATCGCGCCGTCGCTAGCGCACCACGTCATCAAAGCGTCACGCCGCCACGCCCGAAAGTGGCGTGCGCAAGCATCGCTGCCTGCCCCGGCACGCCCAGCAAGGCGCCGGCGGCGCGCCTCTGTGACTGGCAAGGACTGCGTAACAAGACCTTCTTGTGAATGTCACGGCGCCGTCACGGCCTCATGGCGCAATGCGGCTATTGCAACCTGCCGCGTGAGCCATGGCCCAGAAGACGTCCGCGACCCCACTTTTCCGGCAGACCTCCGGTCAGGATAGCGATCCCGCCGCCTTCCATTCCGGTCCGGGCACCACCGCGTTCCCGACGCCGACGCTGCCCCTGAAAGACACCGGTTCCTCCGACTCGCACGACGACGATCACCCCGCCCCGCATCGATACCGCACGATCTGGCTCTCGGATATTCACCTCGGCACCAACGGCTGCCAGGCGAACTATCTGCTCGACTTCCTGCGCCACAACGAGTCGGATTATCTGTACCTCGTGGGCGACATCATCGACGGATGGCAACTGCGCAAGGGCTGGTTCTGGCCGCAGGCGCACAACGACGTCGTGCAGAAAGTGCTGCGCAAGGCGCGCAAGGGCACCCAGGTGGTGTACATCCCGGGCAATCACGACGAAGGCGCGCGCCAGTTCCACAACCTCGCCTTCGGCGACATCCATGTGCGCGAGGAAGCGTTCCACACGACGCTCGCCGGCAAGCGCCTGTGGGTCGTGCACGGCGATCTGTTCGACGGCGTGATCCAGCATGCCAAGTGGCTCGCCTATCTGGGCGATTCGGCGTACACGGTCATCCTCGTGCTCAACCGCTGGTTCAACCGCATCCGCGCGCGCATGGGTTTCCAGTACTGGTCGCTCTCGCAGTACCTCAAGCACCAGGTCAAGAACGCGGTGAACTTCATCTCCTCGTTCGAGCGCGTGATGACCGACGAAGCACGCCGCCGCGGCTGTGACGGCGTGGTCTGCGGCCATATCCACAAAGCCGAGATCCGCGAGATCGACGGCGTGCTCTATTGCAACGACGGCGACTGGGTGGAAAGCCTGTCCGCGCTGGTCGAAACCTTCGAGGGCGAACTGCGCATCGTCTACTGGACCGTGATGCAGTCGCCGCAAGCCCAGGGCGCAACGCGCAAGGCGCGCGTGAGCGCGGCCTGATGCCTGCGCTCATCCACAGCATTCGCTAAACCACCGCAACAAACCCCGAGGGCCGACGACCGATGAAAGTGATGATCGTGACCGATGCATGGGAGCCGCAGGTCAACGGCGTGGTACGGACCCTGAAGAACACGACGCGCGAGCTGATCGCGCTCGGCCATCAGGTCGAACTGCTCACGCCGCTGGAATTCCGCACGATTCCGTGCCCGACCTATCCCGAGATCAAGCTCTCGCTGTTCCCGCGGCGCCATCTGCGCGAGCGCATCGACGCCTTCGGCCCCGACGCCATCCACGTCGCCACCGAAGGCCCGCTGGGTCTCGCCGCGCGCCGCTATGCGATCGAGCACGACCTGCCCTTCACCACCGCCTACCACACGCGCTTTCCCGAGTACGTGCAGGCGCGCTTCGGCATTCCGCTGTCGGCCACCTACCGTTTCCTGCGCTGGTTCCACAAGCCATCGCTTGCGGTGATGGCGCCCACGCCGGTCGTGAAAACCGACCTTGAAAAATTCGGCTTCACCAATGTCGTGCTGTGGACGCGCGGCGTCGATCTGGAAATCTTCGAGCCGATGGATTCGAAGGTGCTCAACACGGCGCGGCCGATTTTCCTCTACGTGGGCCGCGTGGCGGTAGAAAAGAACGTCGAAGCCTTCCTCAAGCTCGATCTGCCGGGCTCGAAATGGGTCTGCGGCGAAGGCCCGGCGTTGGCCGAGCTGAAGTCGCGCTATCCGCAGGCGAATTATCTGGGCGTCCTAAGCCAGCCCGAACTGGCCAAGGTCTACGCCGCCGCCGATGTGTTCGTGTTCCCGAGCCGCACCGACACCTTCGGCCTCGTGCTGCTCGAAGCGCTGGCCTGCGGCACGCCAGTGGCGGCCTATCCGGTCACGGGACCGATCGACGTGCTGGGCACGGGCGGCGCGGGCGCGATGAACGAGGACCTGCGAGAAGCCTGCCTCGAAGCGCTCAAGATCGATCGCCCGACGGCGCGCGCCTGGGCCGAGCGCTTCTCGTGGACCGCCGCGTCCGAGCAATTCGCCTCGCATCTCAAGCCGCGCTCGCGCTCGACGATGCAGGAAAGCAGCGCAGCGGCTTGAATCTACCTCGCTCACGGACCGGAGAACGACGATGAACCGGCCCTGCGCCCCACTCTTTCCGCCGGCTGCACCCGCCCAGCCGGACCCCGACGATGGCCAGGACGTTCTCACGGAAGCCGCCGCGCCCGCCGTGCCAGACCCGGCGGGCGCGGCCTGCGCAGGCCCGACGGACTCGTCAGACATTTCCGGCGCAACCGGCAAGAACGCGTGCGATACTGCGGCATCAACTCGCACCGTTATGGCCCCACGTCCTTCGTCACCATCGCACGCCTCTGCCGCGCCTCGCGATTCCGAGACGCCGCAAGCCAGCAAGCCACCCACGCACGGCGGTCCCACGTCCGTCCATGCTCAGGGTGCCGCCAACGCGCCGCACGGCCCCGCGCAGGCCGAACCACCCGAGCCGCCGCATCTGCACGAACCGCTCGGCCCCGACGATCCGCTCGCGCCGCTGCCGTTCAACCCTTACAAGGGCAACCGCGGCGTCATGCGCGCCTGGAACGCGCTCAAATATTCGATCAAGGGCTTTCGCGTCGCCATCCGCGAGGAAAGCGCGTTCCGTCAGGAACTCACGCTCGCGGCCATCATGGTGCCGATCGGCGTATTCGTGCCGGTGGAGCCGGTCGAGCGCGTGCTGCTGCTCGGCTCGGTGATGCTGGTGCTGATCGTCGAGTTGCTCAATTCGAGCATCGAAAACGCCGTCGATCGCATCGGTCTGGAGCGCAACGAGTTGTCGGGCCGCGCCAAGGATCTCGGCAGCGCGGCCGTGACGGTCGCGCTCCTCACCTGCGTGATGACCTGGGGCTTGATCCTCGTACCGCGTTTCGGTCCCACGCTGCTGCACTGGATCGGCGCGCGCTAATCACCAGAACGCGCGCATGCGGTGACCCCATGCGCGCGCGGCCACCGCTCGCGGAACCTCGCGCCGAACCTCCCGCCGATTTTCTTCTTCCCCGTTGGCACGTTTCGCGCCCCTGGCGTCGGTTTATAATCGAACGACAGTCTTAAAAAACGACCAACCGCGTCCGGGCACCGCACAGCAGCCAAACAGCCGCGTTGCTCGCCCGACGCCGTACATTTCAGGGCCGGACGACATGGATGCGAAACCTCCCCGCCGCACACGCGAACGGATACTAGAACTGTCGTTGAAACTGTTCAACGAGATCGGCGAGCCCAACGTCACCACGACGACCATCGCCGAGGAAATGGAGATCAGTCCAGGCAACCTGTACTACCACTTCCGCAACAAAGACGACATCATCAACAGCATCTTCAGCCAGTTCGAGCAGGAGATCGACAAGCGTCTGCGCTTTCCCGACGACCATCGCGCCACCATCGACGAGATGTGGGCGTATCTGCAATACATGGTCGATTTCACGTGGCGCTACCGCTTCCTCTATCGCGACCTGAACGACCTGCTGGCGCGCAACCGCACGCTGGAGATGCACTTCAAGCAGATCATCAGCCACAAGGTGGCGTTCGCGAAGCAGTTCTGCGACCAGCTCGTGGAAGACGGCGAAATGGTGGCCACGCCCGCCGAAATCGCCGTGATTTCCACCAACATCGGCGTGATCGCCACTTACTGGCTCTCGTACCAGTTCGTGATGAATCCGCGCAAGTACAACGACCAGGAAGCGATCCAGGTCGAGCTGCATCAGGTGAGTGTGCAGATTGTTTCGCTGATGGCGCCGTACCTGCGTGGCCGCGCGAAGCAACTGTTCGACGATCTGGTTTCGGGCAAGCATCCGAAGCGCGAGTTCTACGACTATCTGCCGCCGCGCGACGGCGCAACGAAAGACAGCAAGGAAAGCCGCGAATGAAAGCCGTCTGTGTCTATTGCGGTTCCTCGTTTGGAGCCAAACCCGTCTATAACGAAGCCGCGCAGGCGTTTGGCCGCGCGCTGGTGCAAGCCGGCCTCGGGCTCGTCTACGGCGGCGGCAAGGTCGGCCTGATGGGCGTGATCGCCGATACCGTCATGGCCGAAGGCGGCCGCGCGATCGGCGTGATTCCCGAGCTGCTGGTGGACAAGGAAGTCGGCCACAACGGCCTGACCGAGCTGCACGTCGTGCCCGACATGCACCACCGCAAGAAGATGATGGCCGATCTGTCCGATGCCTTCGTCGCGCTGCCCGGCGGCGCGGGCACGCTCGAAGAGCTGTTCGAGGT
>NZ_DASZJJ010000229.1:0-24939 GCF_035948235.1 Paraburkholderia sp.
ATTTGCCGGAAGGGCGGGTAAGCCCTGGCGCAGGCGGTTTCTTACGGTCGTCTTGCGCCTTGGGTGGAAACTGCAGTCGTTGCGGCGACTATGCGATGCTGCGGATCCAGGGTGAACCGTCGGCATTAAAAACCGCATTAAAGCTGGCATTGATTTCGCATGCGCAAGCGGGCCGCTTGATTGCCCAGGCAAGTCATTGCAGAGCTTTCAAACGCATTCCGCCGCACCCAGCCGTTTGCCTATCGATCAGCCATCCTTACGAATCGATTCGCGCGCACTCTGCGCGCCAATGCTTCGAGCCGTCGCATTCCGGTCTTTTTCGTCTCTCAACCGTACGATCAGAGCAGAGCGGGAGCCTTCACTGATGAGCCAGACAGCGCAGCGATCCGTCGAAATCGACTTCTTTCGCGGTTTCGCCTTGATTGCGATTGCCCTCGACCATATTCCTTCCAGCGTGCTTTCGCACGGCATGCTGCATACTTTCGCGTACTGCGATTCGGCAGAAGTGTTTGTGTTCGTGAGCGGCTATGTGTCGGCGGCGAGCTGGCTGGCGATTGCTGCACGCAAGGGCATCGATGCCGCAAACTGGCGCTTTTTTCGACGCAGCCGCGAAATCTATGCCGCCTATCTGTGCGCGGCGGTATTGATGCTGCTTTCTGGTGCGGCAGCCGGCGCATTGCGTGTGGATTCGCCGCTTGTGAATGTGTCGGGCTTCGCGCGCTTTACGGCGCATCCGTTCGCGATGCTCGGCAATATCGCGATCTTTCGCGATCAACCCTATCTGGCCGGGGTATTGCCGCTTTATGTCCTGCTCGTGCTCGCGTTGCCTCTGGTGATGCCAGTTGCGCGGCGCGCGCCCGCCGCCGCGTTGCTCGGCAGCTTCGCGCTCTGGTTCGCGAGTAGCTGGCTCGGCGGTTATCTGCCCTCGGTGCCTGGGTCGATCTGGCCGTTCAATCCCTTCGCGTGGCAGGCCATGTTCATGCTCGGGCTGCTGTGTCGGCTTTATCCCATTTCGGATGCATTTCAGACTTCGCGCTTTGGCCGCGGCCTGACGCTGCTCGCCTGCGTTTCGGTCGCCGTTTTTGCGTTCGTGCGGCTATTCGTCGAAGTCGATCCGCAGCCGGGCTATATGAAACAGAATCTCGCGAGTGTGCGCATCGTGAGCTTCGCCACCGTGGCCTGGCTTGCAGTGCAGGCCACGCGGCTTGGCTGGGTCGGCTGGCTCGCGCAGCGCTTACCGGGCATCGTCACGGTGGGGCAGCAGGGGCTCGTGTGTTTCGTGGGCGGGGCGCTGGCTTCCAATACGATCGACACACTGTTGCGCGCTACGCATTCGAATACGCTGCTGCCAGCGCGCCTTGTTGGCGACGCGCTGGCAATTGCTGCGTTACTGATGCTTGCAGGGGGCGCTCGACGCTGGAAAGCCGAACGGCCGCGCGTGGCGCTCACCTGAATTAACGTTGTAAAAGGTGAGCGTTTGCGGGATCTGTTATCAGGCGGCCAACAAAACTATCAATAGCACCGCAGAAAAACGTGCTACGCCTTGATACGCACGCAACATCGCCGCAATCAAAGGTGAGATTTTGCGGGAGGCGCGCCTGACTTTACGCCTGTGCGAGTTCGCGCACGTCCGTAACGGGCGACGAACCGAATGCGTCGCTCAACGCATAGTCGACCAACTGGCGCGCGGAATCTTCCGGTGTCGCCAGCTTGCCTGTTTGCTTGAGTTCGTCGAAGCGGCCACGCAACGGGAAGTGATCGACGCTGGTTGCGCGGATCGTCGCCTGCATGCCGGTGTCCACGACGCCAGGCGCCACACTGCTGATACGCACGCCATCTGGCGCATCAAGCGCGACCGCGCGCGCATGATGATCGAGCGCTGCCTTGGTGGCGCAGTAGACGCTCCAGCCGGCGTAAGCGCTGCGCGCCGCGCCGCTCGAAATATGGACGATACGGCGTTCGTGGGCCTGAACCGACACGATCGCATTGGCCAGCATCAGCGGCGCGGCGACATTGAGCGTGACGGCACGGGCAATCGCGCTCGCATCCTGGGCGCCGAGCGGCGCAATCGGGTCGACCATGCCCGCGTTGTTGAACAGCAAGACGCACTGCGCGCCCTGGACGAAGCGTTGCAGAACGCCGCTTGCGAGCCACTGTTCGATGGCGGCGGGATCGGCGAGATCGAGGGATGCCTCTACAAAATCAGCAGGCTGCGATGCCGATGCCGATGCCGATGCCGCTCGCTCGCGTTGCGCCAGCGTCGGGTGCGCGCTACGGCCCACGCCGAGCACGTCGATCTGGCGCTCCAGCAGCAATTCGGCCAGCGCGGCACCCAGACCACGCGAATGGCCCGTGACGATGGCGCGCGTCGGAGCGGGGGAAATACCGGATTGGGTCATGATTTATAGGGGAAAAACAAAAAATAAAAAACACGATGCAGCTATTGGCAGCCGCGCATCGTCGAATGCATTTTTGCGGAATCGAGGGTCCGACGCGACGTGCTCCAGACAAGAATGTGCCGTTTTTTTGCACTGCGAGCGCATGAAATCAAGAGAATCAGGCAAATCCGCAGGCGTCGATCAGCGCGTTTTACGCGTGCTCACACGTATCGAAAGCAGCGCCAAATCTTGCGGATCACAGCCACAAAGCGCGACGAGACAGAAATGCGGCGCGCGATTCTGTATCATAGCGTCCGATCCAATAAGGAAGAGAGCTGGACGTGAAAGCCGCATCGCAACAACGCCGACCCCTGAGCCTCAAAGACGGGCTGCTTGAACTCAAGAAGAGCATGGGGTTGGGTACGGGTCAGCCGCCCGAAGAACAGGCGCAGTCGCCGCAAGGCAAGCACGCGCCCAAGGGCGCACCGAAAGGCGCACAAGGCCAGCGTCGCGCGCAGGGCGCGCCCGGCCACAAGGGCCCGAAGGGTCCTCGTCCGGCAGGCGCCGACGAGGCGCGCTCGCGCGCCCGTCCGCAGCACGCGAAGGGGCAAGGCCAGGGCCGCCCCGCCGGCGAAGGCGGCAAGCCGCAGGACGCCAGCGGTCAGCCCGGCAAGCCGCCGCGCCAGTCGCGCGGCCCGCGTGACGGCGAACGTAACGAGCGTGGCGAGCGCAGCAACAATCGCCAGCGTCCGGCGCGCGCCCAGCAATCGATGGCCAATCTGAGCGAAGAGGAAAAGGCGCGCATCGAGCGCAACCGCCAGCTCAATACGGTCTGGAACGTATTCGCGAAGCTGTATCCGGCGTTCCGCGATCGTCTGCCGCTGAAGATCGGCGTCGCGGAGGATCTGGTCACGCGCCATCCTGACTACGAGCGCACGCTGATCGTCGCCGTGCTCAAGCGCCATGTGAATCATCCGCGCTATCACGAGCGCGTTGCGGCAGGCGGCTCGCGCTTCGAGCTGGACGGCAGCGCCTCGGAAGGTCCGGGCATCGACCCGTCGCACGTTGGCCGCGCCAACGCAGCGCTCGCACGCCAGAAGGCCAAAGCCGAAGCGCAAGCCAAGGCTCAGGAAGCCGCAAAGACGGTGCAAGCGGATGCAACGGCTGCAGCAGTGCAACCGGAAGCCGCAGCACCGGCCCCTGCGGCCCCCGCAGCGCCTGTGGCCGATGCCGCCGTGGAAGCCAAGGGCGACGCAGAGGGCAACGCACAAGGCGCACAAGGCAACGAAGGCGCAACGCCCGCAGCCGACGCCTGAGCGATCAGCGCCACCAAGGCGCTGTAATCGAACGCGGCACAAGACACGCCCGGCGAGTGAACCTCGCCGGGCGGTTTGCTTTTGCAGTCCGGTTTAAACGGGTTCAGCGCTCGCGCGAGCGCGAATAGTTGCGTGCGGCGAGCGGATCGGCGTTTGAGGCGGCAGAAGCGGCCTGCGCAGGCGTGGCCGAAGCCCCTTGCGCGGCTGTTGCCGCTACGTCGCTCGCCGCGATATTGGCCGAAAATGCCCCGCTGAAACTCGGCGCCGCGTCGTCCTCAGCCGCGCCACCGGCCTGGGGGGCGCTTGCGCTATCGAGCACGCGACTGAACTCCGCGGCGCGCAAGCGGATCTTTTCGGCATAGGCCTTCGATCCACCGTAGTTCTTCATCGCCGCATCCAGATCGCCGCCGGCCGCGCGCTTATAGCCGTAGAGAATCGACGAGCCTACGTCGATATTGACGTCGGGGTCGGTGAGATCTTTGACATTGCGCAAGAGATTTCGGTGCGCCGAAGGCACGACCTGCATCAGTCCGGTGGCGTTATTGCCGCCACGCGCCTTGTCGTGAAAGCGCGATTCGACCGAAATGATGGCGAGCAGTACAGCCGGCGGTAGCGAGTATTTCGCCGCCGCCGTCGTGACCGCTTCCGAAATCTGCGCGGCTTTTTCCTTCGCCAGCCCGAACTTCTGGCTCAGATAGGTGGGAAGCTTTTTGTCGTCCCCTTGCGGGGGAGCCTGCTGCGCCGCTGCGTGTTGCACGAGGCCGGGCAGCAAGGCGAGCAGGCAGAGTAGGCGCCTCATGGCCAGTGCGCGTCGTGAGCTATGGAAGGCGCACAGTATAACCGGCCATGAAAAAGGACAGCCGCGATATGACCCCAGCTGTCCTTTGCTCAACTTACTGCGACTTATGGCGCGCCGATCGTTTGACCGATCACAAGCCGATCAGCTTTTACGCACCGACGCCTGGTAGATTTCGTCGATGCTCGCCGCCAGCGTGGCGTCGAACTCCGCATCGCTCATCTGCTTCGTGAGGTCGTTGATGAGCGCGCGCGAAAAGCTCGCGATCATGCCGTGGTTGTGCGTGAGGCGCTCGCATGCGTCGCTGCGCGAATAACCGCCCGACAGCGCGACCACACGCACGACGCGCGGGTGATCGATGAGCGGCTTGTAGAAGTCCGGCACATCGGGAATCGTCAGCTTGATCATGACGTTGCGCGAGGCAGGCAGGGCGTCCAGCCCCTTGAGCAGTTCGTCGCGCAGCAGCGCCTCGGCTTCGGCCTTGTCGGGCGCCTTGATCGAGATTTCGGGTTCGAGAATCGGCACGAGCCCTTTCGCGCTGATCTGCGCACCCACCTCGAACTGCTGCTGCGCGATAGCAGCGATGCCCACAGCCGACGCACGCTCGATCACCGAACGCATCTTGGTGCCGAAAATGCCGGCCTTCACGGCGCGCTCCAGCAGGGCGTCGAGGCCGGGATTCGGCTTCATCAGGCGCACGCCGTCCGCTTCGCTCTCCAGCCCCTTGTCCACCTTCAGGAACGGCACCACGCCGCGGTCTTCCCAGAGGAATGCGGGCACCGGCTTGCCGTGCGCCTGGCCATCCATGGTCTGCTCGAACAGGATCGCGCCGATCACTTTCTCGCCCGTGAACGCCGGCGCGCTGATGATGCGCACGCGCATTTCGTGCATGAGGCGAAACATGTCGGCGTCGCTGCTGTAGTCGCTTTCCGGGATGCCGTATTGCCGAAGCGCGCCGGGCGTGGAGCCGCCGCTCTGGTCGAGCGCCGCGATAAAGCCGGGTTTCTCGCGCATCTGCTGCAACATCTTGTCGTTGGCCATCTTCCAACCTCCCGAAAAATAAGCGCCTGCGGCGCGGTTACGTGGGACGCGGCGCGCAGCCGCATCCGATCCATAAAGCCATCCGGAATGTGATTCGACGAGTGTACCGGCGCGGCGTGACAGCGTCTGCGCCAATGTGCCGGTCCCGTCAGTCAGGGAAAAAGAGGAAGCAAGCGCGATGCCAGGGTCGGATCGCACCCGCCATCAATCGTCAAACGATCACTTGCGCCTGTGCCGACCGATCGACAGCCAGCAGCGCCGATAGCCGCCGCAACGCGGCCTGCAGGCGTGCGCGGTCGGCCGTCGCGCCCAGCGAAATGCGGATCGCATTGGCCGCGCCGCCGCCCTGATCGAAAGCAGTGCATGGCGCCACGGCCAGCCCTTCGGTGCTGGCCGCCGCGGCCAGTTCGCGCGCCTGCCAGTAGCTCGGCAGCGCGTACCAGAGGTGGATGCCGGCGCTCTCGGCCGCCGCAGGCCCCAGCAGTTGCGCCGCCAGGCGCTGGCGCGCCTGGGCCTCGGCGCGCACGCCCCGAAAAATCTCATCGGCGACGCCATCCTCGATCCACTGCATCGCCAGCGCGTTCGTGAGCGGGGCGGCCATCAACGAGAACGAGCGCAACGCGGCCAGCACGCGCGCATGCGCGGCGCTGTCGGGCAGCGTCAGGAAAGCGGTGCGCAGCCCAGGCGAAAGCGTCTTGGAAAGCGTCGAGAGATAGCAGACCTGGGCGGGCGCCATGCGCGCGAGCGGTGGCGGAGCGTCGGGCGCGAAGCGCCAGTACGGGTCATCTTCGACGATGCGCACGCCGTGACGTTGGGCCACGCGCAGCAGATCGCGGCGGCGCGCTTCGGAGAGCGTGGTGGCCGTTGGATTTTGCAGCGTCGGGTTCAGGTAGAGCATGCGCGCGCCGTGCAGGCGGCACGCGGCGTCGAGCGCGTCGGGCAGCATGCCTTCGGCGTCCGTGGCCACGGTCTGGAGGCGGCGACCCAGTTGCGCCACCGCATGCGGCAGCCCGGGATAGACGAGCGGCTCGCTCAGCACCACGTCGCCGGGCGCCGTGAAGGCGAGGATCAGCGCGGCCAGCGCCGCCTGCGCCCCGGAGCAGACCACCACACGCGCCGGATCGACCTTGCCCAGCAACGGTTCGAGCCACTTCGCGCCCGCCGCGCAATCGGCCGCCGCGCCACCGCCGATGTGGTACGTCATCAAGAGATCGGCGTCGCTGCGTAACAGCAGGCGCGACAGCCCCTCGCGCAGCAGCGCGTCGGCGTCCAGCCCTTGCGGCGGCGGCGGGATGTTCATGCTCAGATCCACGCGCTGGGCGAGTTCGGCGCGCGGCGCGGCAATGAAAGTGCCAAGCGGCCCGCGCGCTTCGATCAGTCCGCGCCGCCGCGCTTCGTTGAAGCCGCGCGTGATGGTGGTCAGATCGACTTCCAGCAGATCGGCCAGCGTGCGTTGCGCGGGCGCGCGCTCACCGGGCGAGAGCGTCCCGTCGGCCACGGCGCGCTCGATGAAATCGACCAGACGCAGATAGCGCGGCCCGACGCCGCCTTGCAGCGCCGAAGCCCACGCCGCCGCCGCGTCTTTCTTGTCCGGATCGATGTGCTCTTTTCGCGTCATTCTGTCGCAGATGTATGGTTCATGTCTTACTCTAGCATGCGGACACGAAGCGCGTAAATCCATACATATAGGCTATGTATGGGCCTCCGGCTGGCGCCCTGGCGGCGTCACACCGAAGGCGAGGTGAGCACGTATGGATGGGTTTGCGCGATCGTCAACCATGGAACCCGACATGCGCAACCTCCACCTCCGAAGAGGAACGGCCGTCGAAGCCGACCCGCCGCTTCCTCAACCAACCACACGCCCGACCTCATTAATTCGCCGTGCCGCGCCTCTCGCAACGGCCGGCGCGCTCGCCTTGCTCGGCGGCTGCAGTTCCGTGCTGATGGACCCGAAAGGCGACATCGGCATGCAGGAAAAAAACCTCATCCTCATCGCGCTCGGCCTGATGCTGCTCGTGGTGATTCCAGTGATCGCGCTCACGCTGTGGTTCGCGTGGCGCTATCGTGCCTCCAACACGAACGCAACCTACGCGCCGAAGTGGTCGCACTCGACCGCCATCGAAATCGTGGTCTGGACCATTCCCTGCATCATCGTGGTCACGCTTGCCGCGCTGATCTGGCGCACGACGCACTCGCTCGATCCCTACAAGCCGATCGAGTCGCAGGTCAAGCCAATCCGCGTCGATGTGGTGGCGCTCAACTGGAAGTGGCTCTTCATCTATCCGGACTACGGCGTCGCCTCGGTGAACCAGCTGGCGATTCCCGTCGATACGCCGGTGTCGTTCCGCCTGACCGCCGAATCGCTGATGAACTCGTTCTTCATCCCGCAACTGGGCAGCCAGGTCTATGCGATGTCGGGCATGGAAACGAAGCTGCATCTGATCGCCAATCAGCCCGGCACCTACGCGGGCCGCTCGGCGGCATTCAGCGGACCGGGCTTCTCGGACATGCACTTCGACACGCTCGCCACCAGCCGCGCCGACTTCGACGCCTGGATCGCGCGCGCCAAGGCCTCGCCCGCGATGCTCAGCCGTGGCGCTTACGAGCAGCTCGCAGTGCCGGGCGAGAAAGCGCCGGTTGCGCTCTATTCGAATGTTGCGCCGGGCCTGTTCGAAGGCGTGGTCGACAAATACATGCGCGACGTGCACGGCAACCCGATCTGCGGCTCGGGCACCACGGTCCCCGCACTTTCCCTCGATAGCAGCGTTGATAAAAGCGGTGCGCGTGCGCCCGCCACCCTGGCAGCGGAGTAATCACATCATGTTCGGAAAACTCACGCTCGATGCCGTTCCATGGCACGAGCCCATCATCATGGGCACCGGCGCCGTTGTGGCGCTCGGCGGCCTGGCCCTGCTCGCGGCGATCACGCTCGCGGGCAAGTGGGGCTACCTGTGGCGCGAATGGCTGACCTCGGTCGATCACAAGCGCATTGGCGTCATGTACATCATCCTCGCGATCGTGATGCTGCTGCGCGGTTTCGCCGACGCGATCATGATGCGCGCGCAACAGGCCATCGCCTACAACGACGCGGCGGGCTATCTGCCGCCGCATCACTACGACCAGATCTTCACGGCGCACGGCGTCATCATGATCTTCTTCGTGGCCACGCCGCTCATCCTGGGTTTGATGAACGTGGTGGTGCCGCTGCAGATCGGCGCACGCGATGTGGCTTATCCGTTCGTCAACTCGCTGTCTTACTGGCTTTCCGTGGTGGGCGCGGTGCTGGTGATGGTGTCGATGTTCGTCGGCGATTTCGCGGCGACGGGCTGGGTGGCGTATCCGCCGCTCTCCGAACTCGGCTATAGCCCGACCGTCGGTATGGACTACTACATATGGTCGCTGCAGATATCGGGGCTGGGCACGACGCTTTCGGGCATCAACTTCATCGTGACGATCCTGCGCATGCGCGCGCCGGGCATGAAGCTGATGATGATGCCGGTGTTCGTGTGGACGGCGCTCATCACCAACATCCTGATCGTCGCGGTGTTTCCGGTGCTGACCGGCACGCTCGCGCTGCTCACGATGGACCGCTATCTCGACATGCACTTCTTCACGAACGAGCTGGGCGGCAACGCGATGATGTACATCAACCTGATCTGGGTGTGGGGCCACCCCGAGGTGTACATCCTGATCCTGCCTGCGTTCGGCGCGTTTTCGGAAATCATCGCGACGTTCTCGGGCAAACCGTTGTTCGGCTACAAGTCGATGGTGTACGCCACGTCCTCCATCGGCATCCTGTCGTTCTTCGTCTGGCTGCACCACTTCTTCACGATGGGTTCGGGCGCTAACGTCAATGCCTTCTTCGGCATCATGACGACGATCATCTCGATCCCGACCGGCGTAAAGCTGTTCAACTGGCTCTTCACGATGTATCGCGGCCGCATCCGCTATCACAGCGCGACGCTCTGGACCATCGGCTTCATGGTGACGTTCGCCGTGGGCGGCATGACCGGCGTGCTGCTGGCCGTGCCGGGCGCGGACTTCGTGCTGCATAACTCGCTGTTTCTCGTTGCGCACTTCCATAACGTCATCATCGGCGGCGTGGTGTTCGGCTGTCTGGCTGGCGTGAGCTTCTGGTTCCCGAAGGTGTTCGGTTTCACGCTCAACGAGTTCTGGGGCAAGGTGTCGTTCTGGTGCTGGCTGATCGGTTACTGGCTGGCCTTCACGCCGCTCTATATCCTGGGCTTCGAGGGCATGACGCGCCGCATGAATCACTATTCGGAGCCGGGCTGGCATATGTGGCTGGTGGTCGCGCTGGTGGGCGCGGTGTTCGTCGGCATGGGCATTCTTGCGCTGATCGTGCAGCTCTATGTGAGCGTGCGCGACCGCGACCTGAACCGCGACGTCACGGGCGATCCGTGGGACGGCCGCAGCCTCGAATGGGCGACGGCTTCGCCCGCGCCGTTCTACAACTTCGCCGTGATGCCGAAGATCACCTCGATGGAACAGCACTGGGACAACAAGGAAGCGGGCATCGCTTACGTGCAGGCGCGCCAGTACGAGGACATCCACATGCCGCGCAACACCGGCGCGGGGTTCATCATCGCGATGTTCAGCTTCGTGTTTGGCTTCGCGGCCGTGTGGCATATGTGGCCGTTTGCGGCGCTGGGTCTAATCGGCATGATCGGCACGTTTATCGCGCGAACCTATAACCAGGACGTCGATTACTGGGTGCCGGCCGCGGAAGTCGAGCGCATCGAAAACGCACGCTTCCAGCAACTCGAAGCACTGGAAATGAAGGAGGTCGCGTAAATCATGGCTCACGCTGCAACGACACATCACGGCCACGATCATGGCCACGATCACGACGACAGCACCAAAACCACGTTCGGGTTCTGGATATACCTGATGAGCGACTGCCTCATCTTCGCGACGCTTTTCGCCACCTTTGGCGTGCTCGCGAATGCGACGGCAGGCGGTCCCGGGGCGAAGCAACTGTTCGAGCTTTCCTACGTGCTCGGCGAAACGCTGCTGCTGCTCGCGAGTAGCGTCACGTTTGGTCTGGCAATGCTGGGCCTGCATGCGCAGCGCCGCGGTCAGGTGATTTTCTGGCTCGTGGTCACGTTCCTGTTTGGCGCGGGTTTCGTCGGCATGGAAATCAACGAATTCGCCAAGCTGGTTGCCGATGGCGCGGGACCGCATACGAGCGCGTATCTCTCGGCGTATTTCACGCTGGTCGGCACGCACGGTCTGCATGTGAGCGCGGGCCTGCTGTGGATCGCGATCATGATGCACCAGACCTGGAAGTTCGGCCTGACTGGCACGGTGCGCCGGCGTCTCGCGTGCCTGAGCCTTTTCTGGCACTTCCTGGATCTCGTGTGGATCTGCGTTTTCACCTTTGTTTATCTGCGAGGCATGCTGTGAGCCAATCCCACGTCTCTCATCCGGCCAGCCACGACGACGGGCATGGCAGCTTCAAGGGCTACATGATCGGCACGGTGCTATCGCTCGTGCTCACACTTGCGTCGTTTGGCGTGGTCATGTTTCATGCGATTCCGGCGGCGCAGGGGCTGACGGCAATCGTCGTGCTGTGCGTGGCGCAACTCGTCGTGCAACTGGTGTATTTCCTGCATATCGGTACGGCGCGCAGCCAGCGCGCGAATACCGGTATCTTTATCTGCACGGGGTTTCTGATTGCGGTGATTGTCGGCTTGTCGCTGTGGGTCATGCACAACGCGAACGTCAATATGATGCCCTCGCAGATCAGCGTCGAACGCGCCATGGCGCACGATTGATGCAGCAAGCGGCGTAGCGAGGCTGCGCCGCGGTCTGTCGCCCCGCGTGGGCCCATCCTTCAGGATCGGGCCGCGCGGGGGTTTTCATGACCGCTCACATCTCAATGGCCGACACGATACATGCGGCCGCTCTGCACACCTTCCACACTGCGTCGTACGCTTTCGATGCCAGGAAAGAGCGGGCCGAATGCATCGATCGACTCCGTCAGCACGGTCGGGCTAACGGCATTGATGCGAATGCCCCGTTGAAACTCGCACGCTGCGGCGCGCACGTTCACTCCGCGTCGCCGCACTCGCTCAACATCCCCGTTTCACGAAGCTGTTTTAGCCGCGCATAAACCGTCGTGCGCGACACGCGCAGTTGCCGCGCGACCGCCGCCACGTTGCCGCCGTGCTCGCGCATGGCGTTCTGCACGGCGATCAGCGTCTGCTCCTCCAGCGTCGAACCGTTCTGCGCCGGGCTCACAAAACCCGCAGGCGCCAAGTCCTCATCCGTCGCCAGCGGTACATCCATGCGCCGCGCCGTGCTGCGATTGAGCGGCGCGCGCGCGTACTGCACCCACACATGACTGCCATCCGCGCGCGCAACGCGCAACGGGTTGCGCTGCGGCCGCAACAGGCGGCTCAACTGCGCAAGCGGCGCATCGTCGAACAGATCGCGCAGTGCGAGCCGGGGCAGGGGCGCGCCGTGTTCCAGCCCGAACATGCGCCGCGCCACGCGGCTAGCGGCACGCAACGTGCCGTCCTCTTCCACGGCCAGCACGCCCGCAAGCGGCGTGGCAAGCCAACGCGGATCATGTTGCACACGCAACAAATGACAACCGCGCAAGGTGGCGAAGAGACGCTGCTCGGCGGCCAGCGCCGCAAGCCGGAATTGCTCCTTGATCTGCGAAAGATCGCGCTGGCCCGTGCCGGTGAGATCGAGCGCGCCGATCACTTCGCCATGCAGCCCGTAGAGCGGCACCGCGATGCAGGACGCGCGCTCCAGCTGGTCGAGATAGTGCTGGCCGCCCGCGACCGTCACTTCAATGCCCTCGTGCAGCACGCAGCTAGGCGCCGTGGTGCCGATGTGCGATTCGAGGATACGGCGGCCAGCGATGATCGGCAGGAGCAGTTCGTCGTCGCAGGCGGGACTGCGGCGCGCGTGAATCACCGTGCCCTCGGGATTGACGCAGAAGATGGTCCAGTCGTCGCCGCCGAAGGCGTCCCAGAGTTGTTCGATCTCATCGACGACACAGCTATAAAGACGCCGGTCCTCGTGCGATTCGCGCGTGTTGCGCGCGCTTTTCAGCAGTTCGTATTCGGGCGCCTGCCAGGGCCGCACGCCCGCGTCGCGCGAGCGCGCCCATGAACGCGCGACGGAATCGGGCAGCAGGCCCGCGGTAAGCGAGGCGGGCAGATGCTCGCCGCCGCCGAAGCGTTCGCGCGCCGAATGCAGTTGAGCCAGCGTGCTGTCCGCCACGCGATCCGCTACGGATTGAGACGCGGATTTGCTCTTCATGCAGGCTCCCGTTGAAACGATTTCAGGCGATGGGGACGGATCGGATGGTCCAGACACAACTCCAGACGCAAGAACGGGCGGCATGACGCCGTTTCCAGGGCACCATGCCGCCCGTCCGGGGCGCCGATCACTATGTGGCCCGCGCCGGGTAGTGCGAGCATACCTCAGCCGGTATGCCTGCCGCAGCGGGGATATTACGAAGGCCCGGCCTCAGCCGTGCGCGAAACGCAGGATCGGCTTGAGGGTGACGCCGCGCGTACTGTCCTCGGCGGCCTCGTTGATCTGCTCGACCGGATAGAACTTCACGAGCTTGTCGAACGGAAAACGCCCTTGTTGATACAGCTCGACGAGTTGCGGAATGAAGCGCTGCGGCACGCTATCGCCTTCAACGATGCCGCGTATCGTGCGCCCGTTCAGCAGCAGGCTGTTGATGTCGAATTCGCCCTTGGTGCCCAACGGCGGCGCGCCCACCACGCCGATCGCGCCCAGCGTGCCAAGCGCCTCGATCGCGTCGGCCAGCACCTGCGGATGCCCGGTCGATTCGAGCGCGAAATCCACGCCGCCGCCCGTAATCTCGCGGATCGTCTCGACCATGTCCACTTCGCGGCTGTTGACCGTGTGGGTCGCGCCCAGTTCTTTCGCGAGTTCGAGCCGCGACGGCACGATATCGACGGCGATGATGGTCGCCGCGCCCGCCACGCGCGCCGCCATCACCGCAGACAGGCCCACCGCACCCGCGCCAAAGCTGGCGAAACGGCTGCCGGGCGTGACCTTCAGCGAATTGATGACCGCGCCCGCGCCGGTCTGGATGCCGCAGCCAAGCGGCCCCAGCAGCTCGAGCGGCGCATCCTGCGGAACCTTGATCGCATTGTTCTCGCGCGCCAGCGCGTGACTCGCGAACGACGACTGCGCAAAGAAGTGGTCGTGCAGCGGGCGGCCTTCCTCGTCCTCGATAGCGGTGCGGCCTTCAAGATCGCCGCCGCCAAAGTTCAGGCCGAAGAAGTGGCTGCAATACGCGCCGTGGCCGCCCACGCAAGGCTGGCAATGCCCGCACGCGCCGTAGGTCAGCACCACGTGATCGCCGGGCTTGAGGTTCTTCACGTTCGGGCCGATTTCCTCGACCACGCCCGCGCCCTCGTGGCCCAGCACCGCGGGCAGCGGCACTGGATAGAACTGGTCGCGCACGATCAGGTCGGTGTGGCACAGGCCCGTGGCGACCACGCGCACCAGCACCTCGTCGCCTTGCGGGCCGCGCAGACGCGCCTTCTGGATCGTGAACGGCTCGCCCTTGGCACGCGCGACGGCAGCGGTGACCGTGCGGCCCGCCGGGGCCGCCTGGGATGTCGTACTCATGCGTGTCTCCTCAGATCACTCAAATCACTTAGATCGCTTAGATCGCTTAGATCGCTTAGATCGCTTAGATCGGATAGAGCGGGGCTTCGCCCTTGACGGTGAGCCACTGCCACTGCGTGAACTCTTCCCAGTTGGCCGGGCCGCCAATGCTCGTGCCGTTGCCCGAAGCGCCGACGCCGCCAAACGGGTTGATCACTTCGTCGTTCACCGTCTGATCGTTGATGTGCAGCAGGCCCGTGCGCAGACGTTCGCCCATGCGCAGCGCGCGGCCCACGTTGGCGGTGACGACGGCCATCGACAGTCCGTACTCCGTATCATTGGCGAGTGCAATTGCGTCTTCGTCGGTGTCGAAGGGCACGACCACGGCCACCGGCCCGAAGATTTCCTCGTTGAACGCCGGGTTGTCCTTCGTCACGCCGCTCAGCACGGTCGGCTCGAAAAACAGGTCGCGATAGCCGCCGCCCGTTTCGACGCGTGCGCCGGCTTGCTGCGCATTCGCAAGCACGCGGGCGATGTGGTCGCGCTGCGCCGCGTTGATGATCGGCCCGAGCGCGACATTGCCGGTAGCCGGATTGCCGACCGTGAGGCCCGATGCCTTCGCCACCAGCTTTTGCACGAATTGATCGTAAATTTTGCGCTGCACGAGCACGCGGCCCGTCGCCATGCAAATCTGCCCCTGATGCAGATAAGCACCCCAGGCCGTATTGGCGACGGCCAGATCGATATCGGCATCGTCGAGCACGATCAGCGAATTCTTGCCACCCAGCTCCAGCGAGACCTTCTTGAGGTGACGGCCCGCCGCTTCGCCGACCTTGCGGCCCGCGCCGGTCGAACCCGTGAACTGGATCATGGCGATGTGCGGGTCGCTCGTGAGCGCCGCGCCCGCCGCGCCGTCACCGGGCAGCACGTGCAACAGGCCTGCGGGCAGACCGGCCATCTCGAACAGGCGCGCGATGGTGAAGCCACCGCAGATCGAGGTGCGCGGGTCCGGCTTGAGCACGACCGCATTGCCGAGCGCGAGGGCCGGAGCCACGGCGCGCATCGCCAGATAGAGCGGGAAATTGAACGGCGAAATCACGCCGACCACGCCCAGCGGGCGGCGGCGCGCCAGCGACAGGCGGCCCGGCACCGAAGGCAGCACCTCGCCGGCCGAGCGCGACGGCAGCGCGCTGGCTTCGTGCAGGGCCTTGATGGTCGCCATCGTTTCGACCGTGGCCTTGCCGCGCGTCGAACCGCTTTCGCGCACGATCCAGCCGGCGATTTCCTCGGCGGCATCTTCGGCAAGACGGGCGGCGCGGCGCAACACGGCGGCGCGCTCGTCATAAGGCAGCGCGGCCCAGGCCCGCTGCGCGTCGAAGGCCGTCTTCGACGACGCCGCGACGAAAGCCGCGTCGGCCATGCCGATACGCGCGAGGCGCTCGCCCGTGGCCGGTTCAAGCACATCGGCGGCCGACGTGCCGTCGCGCCACTCGCCGGTAAAGACGCGGCCATGCCAGTTGTCGTTGTCGAGGAGGCGGGTGGAAGAGGTAACGCTCATGCTGACTCCTGTTTGTCTCGTATGAATCTCGTGAGAATCTCGCGCGCAAGCCGGGAAGCGGCTGCCAGGACGTCACCTTAAGGAATGGGGGCCAGCGTCGCAATCGGGAATAGTTCTCGCCCCGCCATGGCCCGTGGCCACGCGCCTGGCCGCATAAAAGCGTTCAGTTGCTGAACACCCGGCTCTTTACGGGCGTGTCGGGAACGGCTCGTGCGCTAGGTAAGACGTTGCGACACACCGTCGCTTTTACGTGGAGACGCACCATGAACAAGGATCAAGTCAAGGGCACGGCAGAAAAGATCAAGGGCAAGGTCAACGAAGCCGTGGGCCGCGCTACCGACAATCCGCAACGCGAGCTCAAGGGCGACGTGCAACAGGCCGCCGGCGAAGCACGGAAGAACGTGGGCGACATGAAGGAAGCCGTCAAGGATGCAACAAAGCGTCATCACTAAGCGCGGCCACGGCCTCGCATTTCACACGCTGCCTCAGTGATTAGTGACGACTCTTAACGCGGCGCCGGTCTGTACGACCGGCGCCATTTTGTCTTGATCAAGCCGCGCCAGCCAGAATCCGCGCCTGACGCCGCATGCCCGCAAATACCGCCTCGGCCACGTCGAGCGGGAAATCGTCCGGAAGTTGCGCGCCGACTTCATCGATAACGCGCCCGGTCTGCTGCGCCACCGCCGTCAACATCTCCTCGACTTCGTCGACGGAAAAACCCACACGCTGCCCCTGCGCAATCCAGTGACGCGGGAAAATCTGCGCAATGCGGTAATGCGCGTTGCGACCGCGCACCGCCATCGCGAGGCTTGCGCGCTGAGCCGCGAGCTGGTCGCGACCGCGCCCGATAATCGGATGCGCGGATAGCACGTCGTAAAGCTGCGTGGCAACGTAACGGCTGCCGGGCAGATGCGCGATGCTGAAATTCTTGGCGTGACCGTCCGTGGCCGCGAGCAGCCAGAAGAGCATCTGCGCGAGAAAAAAATTGCGGCGGTCGTCGGCCCCACGCGACGAGCCGCCAAGCATGGCCATCACGGCGTTGATACCGGGGCCGCCGTCGGCCTCGTATTTGACGATGCCGGGCGTCCCCGTGGCCTGACAAAGGTCCTCCTGCGGCAAGCGCACGATCCAGCGACCGTTGCGCGCCAGACGCCGGTCGAAACGTTCGACCACCAGCGCCTTCATATCCTCGAAATGCGCAATCTCGCACTCTGCGATCGGCAGGCCGAACGCGGCGATGATTTTCGCGCAGAGCCATTCGTTTTCGACCGACGTGCGCATATCGGCGCGCATATTGCCCACGAGGCCGAGCGGCAGCTTGAGGATGTGCGTGGTGGGTGTGCTGCCCTCGGGCAGCAGCCAGCGGCCGTTGCGTCGCAAGAGGGCGGTTTTCTCCTGCGCGCCCGCGATCGACAGACGCAGATCGTCGACCGGCTCGTGCGCCCCAAAAAGAGGCGTAGCGGTCGTATCGCGCAAGAGCCGGGCGATGGAGGCTTCGTCGAGTGGCCGGCCTTCGATCGATTCCAGCCCGACCGGCGTTTCGCCCGCTGGCAATAGTTGCAACGCGCCCACGCAATCGCGCCCAAGCACGGCGAGCAGTTCGAACGGCGAGATGCCCGCCGTGCGGTAACGGGCCGCGATGCGCCGCCGGATGCGCTCGCTGTCGGGCAGAAGGTTGTCGAAGTAATCGGTGACGATGGCGCCACGCAAGGGCTGATTGCCCGGCGTGAACGGCAGCGAAAGCGAGAGTGGACGGCCTTGCTCGTCATCGAGCCAGCTTTGCAGATACACCAGCCGTTCGACGCCACGCACGATCTCCCAGTAGCCGACAGGCAGACCGTTCATCCACAGATCGAGGCGGTTCGTCAGGCGGGTGCGCGCCATTTACCAGTCCTCGCGCGCAGGCGATCCGGCGGCGGCTTTGCGCGCTGCGGCCGGCTTCGTTGCTTTTTTTGCGGTCTTTTTTTCGGTCTTTTTTGCCGCCGTGCGTGTGCTGAGCGCTGCGGTAGCGGTGCGCCTGGTGACAGCCGTTTTGGCCTTTGGCTGTTTAAGCGCGGCATTTTTTACAACCGCCTTCTTTGCCACGGCCTTTTTGACGGCCACTTTTCTCGCGGCAGGTGGCGTCGCGGCGGACTTCCTGACAACCGCTACGCGCCGAACCGGCTCGGCCTGGGTTGCGCCCGCGGCGAGATGCAGATCGACCGCGAGCAGCCGCAACACGCGGAAGAGCCGGTCGACGCTTGCGGCGGCGGGATTCGCTTCGAAGGCGGCGTAGCTTTGCTGGGAGATGCCGAGCCGCTGCGCGAGTTCTTTCTGGGTCAGGCCAGCTTTCTTGCGAAAGCCCAGCAGCATGGGGCGCAACTGGCTGACGGTCTTGAGCGGGTAGTCCACGCGAAGCTCCGGCAGAGGGGTAAGGGAAAATAGACTGCTTACAGTCTATAGACTGTAAATGCAGAATACAACCTTAAAGCTGTAAATGCAAAATACAGTCTATAGCCTGTAATTGCGCCTAGTGCCGGCCAAAGGCGGAGGTGCGGGCGAGGGCGCCCGCCGGTGCAGAGCGGCGCAATGAAGCCTTAGCCCGGCGGCACGAAGAAATAGCGCGTCAGGTGGAAGAAGATCGGTGCCGCGAAACAGATGGAGTCGATACGATCGAGCATGCCGCCGTGGCCGGCGATCATCACGCCCCAGTCCTTGGCGCCCATCGAGCGCTTGACGGCCGACAGCACGAGTCCGCCGATAAACCCGCCGATCACCGTCACTGCCGACATGAGGGCGGCCTGCCACACATTGAACGGCGTGAGACCGTGCAGCAGGGTGCCCAGCCCGATGGCGAGCGCGCCGCCGCCCATCAGTCCTTCCCACGTTTTCGATGGGCTGACGAGCGGCGAGAGCTTGCGCTTGCCCCAGAGCTTGCCGCAAACGTACTGGAACACATCGCTCGATTGCACGACCAGCAGGAAGAACAGCAGTAGCGGCCCGTTGTTGTCGAAGTAATGCGGCAGCGGCAACAGGAGCAGGGCCGGCGCATAACTGAACGAATACACGCAAACCATCAGCGCCCACTGGATCTTGGCGTTACGTTCGAGAAATTCGGCGGTGTCCTGCGAGAAAGCCTCTGCTGCCGAGAGCACGAAGAACATATATACCGGCATGAAAATCGCGAACAGCCCATACCAGTGCAGCGCGACCAGCAGAAATTGGCCCGGCAGCGCGACGTAATAGGCCAGCACGAGCGACCAGTAGTCGGCGGGCTTGGTCGGCGTGAGCGTGATGAACTCGCGCAGCGCGAAGAACGAGCAGATGAAAAACAGGAATAGCGTCGCGTAAGGCCCAAGCCATAACGCTGCCGTGACCACGGCGATCATGACCCACCACGCGGCAATGCGCTGGTTCATGTTGGCGACGGTTGTGTTGGCCGCACCGAACTTCATGCGCAGCACCGCGCCCACCACAGTAAAGAGACAGAGCAGGCCGACCACGCCCACGATCGTGATCCAGAAGACGTGCGGCATCCTTATCCCCGTACCGAATTTTGAAGTTTAATCACGGCGTCGCGCGCCATGGTAAGGAATGCTTCCTTATCGAGTTGCGCGGCGCCGGGCACCGCATCGCCGAACGACACGCTGCAATTGATCGGCACCGGCAGCAACTTGCCCTTGGGCATCGCGCGCATGAGATCGGACAGATGCACGGGCACGAGCTGTACCTCGGGAAACTCGCGCGAAAGCCAGTAAAGCCCGCTTTTGAACGGACCGATTTCACCGGTCTGGCTGCGCGTGCCTTCGGGAAAAATGATGATCGACCAGCCCGATGCCAGCGCATCGCGCACGAGCTGGAGCGGGTCTTCGCCTTCGCCCTTGCGCGTCACATACACCACGCCCAGCACGCGGTTGGCGATAAAGCGGCGCATGGGCGATGCATCCCAGTAATCGCGCGCGGCAGCAGGGCGCACGCTCGCGCGTAGATCGGCCGGCAGCGCCGCGAGAATGGCGAGCGTATCGACGTGACTCGAATGGTTGGCGAAATAAATCGTCTGTTGCGCGGACGGCGGCGTGCTCGCATAGCGTCCGCGCGCGCCCACCACGAGACGCACGACGCCCAGCAGCCAGCGCTGCATCACGTTACGCATGAGTTTTTTCCTCTGTGATCCGGTGAAGATCCTGCACCAGTGCGCGCGTGCGTGTCACGCACGTGAGCGCGCTGCCGGCCGCAATGATCGCGAGCACTGCGGTAAGACAAACGGGCTGCCGATGCAGCGCGACTTCGACGATCGTCGCGATGCAGGCGAGCGTGAGCAGCGCCATACGGTGCTGCTTGGCCATCGGGCCGATAAAGCGCTGCGGCACGCCCACCGAGCCGCCAAATACGCGCACATACGCCGTGAGCGCGGCGAACAGCGCGGCCGCCCAGCCCAGTGACGGCAGACCCACGCCATAACCGGCCGCGACCAGCAGGAAGCTGTCCGCGATGCGATCTGGAAATTCGTTGAAGAGCGGCCCGGCGATGGATTTTTTACCGCCTTCGACAGCGACCAGTCCATCGACGACATTGCAGAGCAATCGAAGCTGGATACACACGATCGCAACGATCATGCCGATCACGCTGTCGATCCTGAGCAGCGCCACCGCGCCAATCGCCGCGAATACGGCGCTCGCGCAGGATATCTGGTTGGGCGTCACGCTCGTGCCGGCCAGGAACTTCGCCAGCGCCACGATGACCGTGTTGGAGCGCGATTTGATTGGGCGTCGGTTTTCGTCCATGAAAGCTGGTGAAGTCGATCAGATGGGATTGGCTGCAATCGGCCGGAAGTTCGGCTTTATACAGGGCGGCGCGAGCCTGTTGGCATTTACACGACGGATCCTTGAGCGTTGCCAAGGGCGACATCTCTATTTAGCACAGAATTAAAACTTCGATAATTTGCATTATGTTAAGTCAACCAGACGGATGCAGAATCCTTGCTACCATCTGCCGTGCATTGCCGATGCCAATTACCTGGCATGCCGAAGGATCGCGCGATCCTCCAGCAAACCACGCAACGGCGCATACACACCGTCACGGTTTCAATGTTCGTTACTGGCTTTCGCCGCTTGCGGGCATGCCGGGTCTTTGCCCCAATGGCCATCGCAGACGCGCCAGCGGCACAACTGGTCCTCGAAGAACCCGCGCTCGCTGCACGCCTTGACCTGCTGCGCCAGCGAAGCGCTGCCGTCCGCCTTGGCGGAAGTCTTCGATCCATGCGTGCCGCCTTGCTTCGCGTCCGCAGGCTTGGTACGCGCCACCAGCACCGCAAGCAGATCGACGTCGGAATCATCCCGCTTGCCGTTGGCATGCGCGTTCTTCGCCTGTGCAACGGCCGTCTTGCTGTCGTTCTTGTGCGCGCTGGCCTTGTCATGCTTCTCCGGCTTCGCTTCGGCGCTCTCGTGCTTGTGTTTTGCCGTGCTGCTATCAGGCGTCTGCGCCGCCTGGACCGCCTTCGCCTGAGCCACGACCGGTGCCGCAGGCACGCCGCTGGCACTGCCGTCCGTGAGCGCGCGTGAAAGCCGGTCGCTGTCGTTAGCTGTGCTGGCTTTGGGATTCGCCGCATCATCGTCGGCGACGATCGTGGCCGCGTGCGAAACCGACGCTTCCTCAGGTGCGCTTTTCTGTGCGAGCGCAACGACCGCCTGCGATGCGCTCGCCGCCGATGCAGCCGTGACAGCCGCCGCGCTGGCCGCTGTCGCCGCCACGCTTGGGGTACTGGACGTACCGGACGGCGTGCGCGATATCCAGTGCCATGCACCGAATGCCCCCGCGCCAATCACGAGCAATGCCACGAATCCGGCGGCTTTCGAGGACCGCTGCGGCTTGCCGGCGGGTGAAACGGGCGGCACCACGCGCCCTTCAAGGTTCGCGAGAATACGCGAGCCATTGGGCGTGCCGCTGGCAGGTGCGCCGGCCGGCTTGCCAGGGCCATCGGCAAGCAGACTGGGTGGAGCTTTGGGTCGGGAATTGTCCGGCACACTCATTACTTTAGAGTCTCATTCGGATCGTGCACATTGAATCGGGCCTGTTTCGCCGTAATAATACGTGTTGGCCCGAGTTCGGGCAGGCCTGATTCTAAAATCAAGCATTACAAAAAACAATTGCCTCAGTTCACGGGGTCGCTTTTGGTTGCCATTGCACTCGTAGTCTATTTCGTCATTACCGTGCCGATAGCCGCAATTCTGCTGCTACCGGGCGTGCGAGCGTCTTTTTTCGATGCCGTATTCAACCTGCATAATGTGATCACTCGACGTATTTCCGCGAGTTCCATGCATGCGCGCAAGCATATTTCTAAATCGGCAAAATATTCCCAATCGACAATGGTCGATATGCAAAATTTGCTGATTAAGCGGCGCTTGCTGATTTTGTCCACCACAGGTATTCTTGCGACGCCGCCGCTGATTGCAATTGCGCTTCGCGGCCACCAGTTATTCCAATACGATGACACGCCTCGTGTGCCCGATGAAAAAATCGCGGCACTGCTCAATGGCGAGCAGCTTGTTCCGCCGCCGCCCTTGCCGCCCGAGGTGTTCGCAACGCAAGAAGTCGAACAGATTCGCCCGGCGCTGGTGGATGCGAGCCGCGACTGGAATCTGCTCGATGCGGACTTCCGTACGCGTTTGCTGCTCGTTTATAAAATCATGCGCGAGCAATACGGTTACGAAATGGCTTTGCTGGAAGGTTATCGCAGCCCCGAACGGCAGGACCGGCTGGCAAAAATGGGGGGCAGCGTGACTAATGCCGCGGCGTTCCAGAGCTATCACCAATACGGCCTTGCAGCGGATAACGCATTCCTGCGCGACGGCAAGCTCGTCATTTCAGAAAAAGATCCTTGGGCGATGCGCGGCTATCAGTTATATGGGCAGGTTGCCGAACAGGTCGGCCTTACATGGGGCGGCCGATGGAAATTGATGGACCTCGGGCACGTCGAATATCACAAGCCCGGATTCGTGCTGGGACGCAAACCGGCAAACGCCAGTTGACATGCCTGATGACACGCGCGTGTAACCGGCAGCAGATAAGCACCTATGCGTATATGCAGATTGGGCCGAAGCAAAACGCAAAGCGGACAATAAAGAGGAAGGTTATGGGGCGTTCTTTCTATGCTTTGAGCGATATGCCGCGGCGACCGCGCCATTCCTTTCCCTATTCCCCATGTTTTTCACATCGCCCGCCGATCCTGTACACCACATGACCGGCTGCGCGCGCGCCCTGCTCGCCTCGCCACCGCCACGCATGAATCACCAGAACAGCACTCAAAGCATCAGGATCTGACCGGCATATGCAACGCTTTCTCAACGTGTTGACTCACAAGCGCACGCTTTCCATCATCGGCCTCATTGCGCTGGCAGCCGTGCTGTATATCGCGGCCGACACGCTGCAGATCGGGCTCATCTGGGTCGCGGTCGTGCTCGGCGTGCTGATCGCACTGTGGCTGATCGTGTGGATCGTGAAGCGCATTCGCGTGCGCCGCGCCAACCGCAAGCTCGGCGACATGCTGGAGCAGCAGGCCCAGGTTGAAACGCCCGCTACCACAGCCGCTGCGCGCGGCACCCAGGCCGAACTGGACGCATTGCGCACGCGCCTGACCGATGCGGTCAAGACCATCAAGACTTCGAAGATCGGCCAGCTCTCCGGCGGCTCGGCGCTCTACGAACTGCCGTGGTACATCGTCATCGGCAATCCGGCTGCGGGCAAGAGCAGCGCCGTGATCAACTCCGGCCTGCAATTCCCCTTCGCCGATAAAAAAGAAGCCATCGTGCACGGCATCGGCGGCACGCGTAACTGCGACTGGTTCTTCACGACCGAAGGCATTCTGCTCGACACGGCTGGCCGCTATTCGATTCACGAAGAAGATCGCGGCGAATGGCTCGGCTTTCTCGGTCTGCTCAAGCGCTATCGCCCGAAGGCGCCGATCAACGGCATCATCGTGACCGCAAGCATTGCGGAACTCACGGGCAATCGCCCTGAATTCGCCATCGATCTGGCGAAGAACCTGCGCCAGCGCGTGCAGGAACTGACCGAAAAACTCGAAGTGTTTGCGCCCGTCTACGTGATGTTCACGAAGGTGGACCTGATCACGGGCTTCACCGAATTCTTCAGCGCCAACGATCGCCACGAATACGACCGTGTCTGGGGCGCTACCCTGCCCTACGAGCCGGACGAAAAACGCGACGTCGTCGCGCAATTCGACGAGCGTTTTGAAGAACTTTACGAAGGCCTCAAGGAAATCAGCATCGCGCAGATGTCGATCAGCCGCGGCAATGCGCTCACGCCGGGTCAACTGAGCTTCCCGCTTGAATTCTCGACCATCAAGCCGGCGCTGCGCGCGTTTCTCGCCACGCTGTTCGAGAACAACCCGTTCCAGTACAAGCCAATTTTCCGCGGCTTCTATTTCACAAGCGCGCTGCAGGAAGGCGAAACCAATAGCGCCGCTGCACAGCGCATCGCCAGCCGTTTCGCGCTGTCCTCCGACGGCCTGCCCAAAGCGCAGGCTGCGTTCTCAAAGAACGGCTTCTTCCTGAAAGACCTGTTTTCCAAGGTGATTTTCGCGGACAAGCAGACCGTGCGCCAATTCGCCAGCCCGGCCAAGACGCGCCTGCGCTACGCCACGTTCTTCGGCGTGGTGGCGGCGCTTGCGCTCGCGCTGGGCGGCTGGACGTGGTCGGCAGTCAATAATCAGCAACTGGTCGCGAACGTGCAGGCCGATCTCGACAACGTCGAACGTCTGCAGCAGAACCGCAACGATCTGCAGTCGCGCCTGCAGGCGATGGACATCCTTGAAGACCGTATCGATCAGCTCGAACAGTTCCGCCGCGACAAACCGCTCGCGGTGTCGCTCGGTCTGTATCAGGGCGATCGTATCGAACAGCATCTGCTTGAGGAGTATTACAACGGCGTGCGCCAGATCATGCTCACGCCGGTCTCGCAGAATCTCGCTTCGTTCCTCAAGGACGTAGACGCACATCCCGATCAACTCGCGCCGATGACGCACACGCCCGATTCGGGCGCGGTGCCTGTTTCCGCGCACGCGGCCATGGCGAACACGAGCCAGGGCGGCCTCTATAGCGACGCCTCGCCCTCGAGCGTGGAAGACGCCTATAACGCGCTCAAGACCTACCTGATGCTGTCCGACAAGCGTCACGTCGAAACCGCTCACCTCACCGATCAGATCGCCCGCTTCTGGCGCGGCTGGCT
>NZ_DASZJJ010000230.1:0-41543 GCF_035948235.1 Paraburkholderia sp.
GGCATCGTCAAAGACAATCAACGCCGATTTGCCGCCCAGTTCAAGCGAGACGCGCTGCATGCGGGCGGCGGCGGCGCGCATGACCGCCTGGCCCGCCGCCGTGCTGCCCGTGAACGAGACCTTGGCTACGCCGCGATGGGCGGCCAGTTGCGCGCCGACTTCACGGCCGCCCGCGACCAGATTGACAACGCCTTCGGGCACGCCAGCCGCCGTGACGATATCGACCAGCGCGCGTTCGGCCAGCGGCGTCAGCTCCGAAGGCTTGATGACCACTGTGCAGCCCGCCGCAAGCGCGGGCGCGAGCTTCCACGCCGCCGTCACGAGCGGGAAATTCCACGGCACGATCAGCGCGCACACGCCCACGGCTTCGTGGCGCACATCGGCTTCGAAGGCGTCATCGGGCAACGCGACCGGCGCGCGCTCGACCACGTCACCTTCGCGGCACAACTGCGCGTAGTAGCGGAAAGTGCCGGCGGCATCGCTCACATCGAGTTCGGCTTCGAAACGCGGCTTGCCGTTGCAACGCATCTGCAATTCGACCAGTTCACGAGCATGCGCTTCGATGCCTTGTGCGATGCTTTCGAGCCGTTCGCCCCGCTGCGCGACGCTCGCACTGCGCCAGCCGCGCAAGGCACGGGCGGCGGCGGCCACCGCATCGTCAACGTCGTCCGCAGACGCGCCCGACACGCGCGCATACGGCTGCGCGCTGCATGGATCGACGAGTTCGAGCGGTTCACCGGCGCCCTGACGCCACGCACCGTCGATAAACACGCCCGGCTCCGTCGCCAGCGCGACAGCGTTAATCGATTCGCGCTTCATGCGCACACCTCGCCTTCGGTTACTGCATCATGCACCGCTGCGCAGGCGTGCGGCGACAGGTGTTCGTGCACCGCCAGCCACTGGCCGCCGCGACGCGCGAACGCAATGGTCTCGCGTTCGTCGAGCGTTTCGCTGCCCGCGTGCGTCGCCACGCGAGTGCGCACGTTATGCACGAACAACGCCACGTCGCCGATGCATTGCACGCCGCGCGAGCGCGATTCGCAGCCCAGCACGCGAAAGCCGTCCTCGCGCTCCCATTGACGCCACAGCGCCTCGTAGGCCGCGCGCGTGGGCAGCGGCTCGCTGACGTGGTGAAAAACAAAGCTCGCGTCGGGCGCGAAAGCCGCGAAATAGGCGTCGCGATCGTGGCGCGCGAAGGCGTCGATCAGCGCATCGGCTGCGGCCAGCACCTGGGTTTCAGTATCGCGTTCGGTCTCGCTCATGAACACTCTCCGTGGAAATCGTCTGTTATGTCTTTTTAATTCGGATGGCGAATCATCTGGATTCGCCCAGGTTCATGCACGCTTAGGCGCGATACGCGACGCCCGGCAGTACGCACAACATTTCGAAGGCCAGATTCGCGGCGAGCAGCGCGGTGGTGCCCTGCGGGTCATAAGGCGGCGAGACTTCCACCAGATCCGCGCCAACCAGATTCAGCCCGCGCAGACCGCGAATGATTTCCAGCCCTTGCGGCACGGTCAAACCGCCGATCTCGGGCGTGCCCGTGCCCGGCGCGAAGGCCGGATCGAGCCCATCGATATCGAAGCTCAGATACACGGGGCCATCGCCCATCTGCTCGCGCACTTCCTTCATCAGCGTTTCGAGCGAGCGGTTCCAGCACGCTTCGGCCTGCACGACGCGAAAGCCCTGATCGCGGCACCAGTCGAAATCGTCAGCGTGATAGCCGGTGCCGCGCAGGCCGATCTGCACCACGCGATCGCAGTCGAGCAGGCCCTCTTCCACCGCGCGGCGAAACGGCGTGCCGTGAGCGATTTTCTCGCCGTACATGGTGTCGTTCACATCGGCGTGAGCGTCCACGTGAACCACGCCCACCTTGCCGTACTTCTTGTGCATCGCGCGCAGGATCGGCAGTGCGATGGTGTGGTCGCCGCCCAGCGTCACCGGCTTGCAGCCGCCCGCGATGATGCCGTCGTAGGCCGTTTCGATATCGGCGATCGCCTTGTGAATGTCGAAGGGATTGATCGCGACGTCGCCAATGTCGGCCACCTGCAGCGAATCGAACGGCGCGGCGCGCGTGGCCATGTTATAGGGCCGCAGCAGCACCGATTCAGCGCGGATCTGGCGCGGGCCAAGGCGCGCGCCGTTGCGGTTGGAAGTGCCCAGATCGAACGGCACGCCGACGAAACAGGCGTCCAGCCCCGCGCTCGTGGCGGCGATCGGCAGACGCATCATCGAGGCGATGCCGCCAAAGCGCGGCATCGCGTTACCCGAAAGGGGCTGGTTCAGCGTGGTGTTGTGGGAATCGTTCATATCCGTAAAAACCCTGTAAACATCGATCGGAACAGTGGGTTCAAACCCAATGCTGGCAATGCTAGAGGGAAATATTTTTGGATAAAATGATGCCCTGATGATGTTTACATCGACCCGCATCAATGTAAGAGGTGTCCGATGCTCGCCAACCTGACCGATTTCGACCTGCGGCTGATCCGCGTTTTCCTCGCCGTCGTCGATGCACGCGGCCTGACCGCCGCCCAGGCCGCGCTCAACGTGGGGCAATCGACCATCAGCACGCAGTTGTCGTCGCTCGAAACGCGGCTGGGCTTCCGGCTATGCGAGCGCGGGCGCGGCGGCTTCAAGCTCACGGCCAAGGGCGAGCGCTTCGCCATGTCGGCGCGGCGGCTGCTGGTGGCCGCCAACAGCTTTTGCGCCGAAGCCGCGAATATGGACCGCCAGCTCGTGGGCGAGCTGAATCTGGGCCTGATCGGCCATACTCCGTTCAGCCAGAATGCGCGTATCAGCGACGCGATCGCGCGCTTTCGTCAGCGCGACCAGGCGGTGCGCTTCAATATCCAGATCCGCTCGCCGGGCGAACTGGAGGAGCAGGTGCTCAACGGCAAGGTGGATATCGCCATCGGCTATTTCTGGCATCGCGTGCCGAGCCTCGATTACACCGCGCTCTTCATCGAGCGCCAGTACGCCTATTGCGGCGCACGCCATCCGCTGTTCGAGCGCGCGGGCGAAGCCGATGCCGTGGGCGCCGATGAAGCCGCCGCCTGCGAATGGGCGTGGCGCAGCTATCCGCTACCCGAAGCGCAGCACTCGACCCACGAGCGCAACGTCACCGCCATCGCCGACAACATGGAAGCCGTGGCGCTGCTGATTCTTTCGGGCCATCACCTGGGGTATCTGCCGGTTCACTTCGCCAAGCCGTATGTCGATGGCGGCTTGCTGCGCGCGGTGAATCCGGCGGCGCTGCGCTATGACGTGACGTTCCATATGGTCACGCGCCGCGCGCCGCATGCGGGCGATATCCAGCGCGCGTTTATCGACGATCTGCGCGCCGTGCATTTGAACGAGATGGCGCCGGAGGCGGCGGTGTAGCGTCGTCGCATAGGATGAGCCATATCAGGTCATGGCGACACACACCCGCGCTAACATAGTGCCCCCGCGCGTGCCTTGCGTTTGATTCGCAACCTATTCGCGACATGCGCGGTATTACGTGTGTGTATGTTCAACCAGGACTCACGATGAAACTCTATTTTTACCCGGGCGCCTGCTCACTCGCTTCGCATATCGTGGCGCGCGAAGCGGGCCTCGACATCGAACTCGACAAGGTCGACTTCGCAGACAAAAAGACGGCAAGCGGCAAGGATTTCCGCGCCATCGCCCCGAAGGGTGCGGTGCCCGCGCTTGAACTCGACAATGGCGAGTTGCTCACTGAAGGCCCGGCGATCATGCAGTATCTGGCCGATCGCAATCCCGCCAGCGGTCTCGCACCCGCTTACGACACGCTCGCGCGCTATCGTCTGCAGGAGATGCTCGGCTTCATCAGCACGGAAGTGCACAAGCGCTATTCGCCGCTCTTCGATCCGAATACGCCCGCAAGCGTGCGCGCCGATTCCATCGCCGCATTGCAGCGTCAATACGCCCTGCTGGAGAAGCGCCTGGCCGAACATCAATGGCTGGTCGGCGACCAGTTCACGGCGGCGGACGGCTATCTGTTCACCGTGACCAACTGGGCCTCGCACGTTGGCGTCGATCTGTCCGCGTTCCCGGCTGTGCTCGCGTTCCACAAGCGCGTGGCCGCGCGCCCCGCCGTGCAGAAAGCGATGGTCGCGGAAGGGTTGATTGCGCAGTAGTCAACCCGGCGCGGGACAGCGGCGCACGCTGCATCCGCACCGTCCAGGCGCCCTCTGCGCGCCTGCGCCATTTCCTCTACACTGTCCCGCCTGAGCGTGTTTCGCGCCGCGCGCATCGCCGCGTGGCGCGGGCCGCCCCCTCATTCAAGCCTCGTTACAGGACAGCCCATGAGCGATCTCAACGCCTTCCCCATTGCCGCAAAGTGGCCAGCGCAGCATCCCGAACGTATCCAGCTCTATTCGCTGCCCACGCCCAACGGCGTGAAGGTGTCGATCATGCTCGAAGAGACGGGCCTCGCCTATGAGCCGCATCTGGTGCGCTTCGACACCAACGATCAGCTCTCGCCCGAATTCGTTTCGCTGAACCCCAACAACAAGATCCCCGCGATCATCGATCCGCACGGCCCGGATGGCGAACCGCTCGCGCTGTTCGAATCGGGCGCGATCCTGATCTGGCTCGGCGACAAGACCGGCCAGTTCCTCGCGCGCGAAGGCCGCGAGCGTTACGAGACGATCCAGTGGCTGATGTTCCAGATGGGCGGCATCGGGCCGATGTTCGGCCAGCTTGGTTTCTTCCACAAGTTCGCGGGCAAGGAGTATGAGGACAAGCGTCCGCGCGACCGCTATGTGGCCGAATCGCGCCGCCTGCTGGGCGTGCTGGAGACGCGTCTGGAAGGCCGCGCATGGCTGATGGGCGAGCACTACACGATCGCCGATATCGCCACGTTCCCGTGGGTGCGCAATCTCGTGGGCTTCTACGAGGCGGGCGATCTGGTCGGCTTCAAGGATTTCCCGAACGTGCAGCGTGTGCTCGAAGCCTTCGTCGCGCGTCCGGCCGTGAAGCGTGGCCTGGAAATTCCAGCCCGCAATTGATACGGGCTTGATGCGCCGTCATGGCGCGGACTTCACGCGCGCGAGCACCGCATCGGATACTTCGCTTGCCGCGCGATCGACGGTCTTGCGCTGGTCGCCGCGCGCCATCACGAACTTCGCTGCGGCCACGTAGGGATTGAGCGCGATGGCAGCTCCAGCGCCCGGCTTCGACGCGCTCGAACGGCTCTCGACGACCTGATAAAGCGGCGCGGGCGTCTGCTTCGACAGATCGTCCACGGCCACCGCCAGATCGACTTCGTTCGCTCCCGCGCCGAAGCCCACTATCGCGCGCCGCAAGCGGTTGCCTTCATCGACATCGAGAAACACGCCGCGTACCAGCCAGCCCTGCGCAGGCGGCGTGGCGCCGGCGGGCAGACGACGTGCGTCGAGTCCCGCGCGGCGCAGATCGGCCACCAGTGCCTGCGCCATCTGCTCGACGATGTCGCTCGCGCGCGTGCCCGTTTTGTCCCGACGCAGTAGCGGTCGCGGCAGCAGCCCGCCCGCCAGGCGCCGGGCGTTGTCGACCGGGTTTTGATCGGCGGTGACGCTGGCATCGTCCAGTTCGAAATCGCTCACGTACACGATGCCTGCATTGCCAGCCGTCTGTTGGGCAAACACGGGCGATGCCGCCAATGCCAGCGTCGCCATGCAGAACTTTCTGCGGTCGTTCATCGCGCATGTCTCCGAAGTTTGGGATCTATCATAGCGGCCATGCCGCAAACCCTTGCCCTGCTTGATCGCGCCCCGAAAGCCCCAAGCGATTCCGGGTAAACTGAACGTATGGACACATGCCAATACTGCGGAAAAATGCGCGACGAGTGGGATTGCCACGGTCAGGCCTGCCGCAACGCGATTGCGCGTGCGCTGCGGCGTCAGCGTCAGGGCCTGCCGATGGTGGCCAACGTGATCCGCAACGAGATTCCCCCTCACGCCAGCACGGGTGAAGTCATCAGCGTGCTTTCGCGCCAGCGCAAACGCGCGCGGCGCGGCAACGAAGAGCGGCGCGAGCGCAAGGCGCTGGAAAGCGCGGATAACGTCGGCGGCCTGGACAACGTCTGAACCAGCGTGTGCACGTGGGCATTCACAGCCCCTCTATCTGCTGGCCGAACGCTGCGCAGATGCGCCTGACTGCCTCGATATCGTGTGGCACCGGCAGCGCCGCCATCGCCCGGAAGAAACCATCGTGACGGGCCGGCGACGCCACCAATAGCATGCGGGCGGGCATCGTCGTGCGATTCGTAAAGCCGTGCAGGTCACCACGCGCCACCGCGAGTGCCTCGCCCGCCGCTATCGCGCGCACGCCCTCCCCCAAGCGGAATTCGAGCGCGCCTTCCAGCATCACGAAGGTCTTGTCCTCATCGATCGAACGGTGTGCGGGTGCACCGCCTCCAGGCGCCACGCGCATGTCCATGATCGTATAGGGCGCCTCGCTGCTCATGCCAGCGATGACGCGTGACTCCATTCCTGCGAAGCACAGCACGTCCTGGCTGTCGATGATTCCGGTCTGCATTTAAAGGCTCCGTGTGTGTTGAGAGCCTTTAGTCTGCCCGCGCGCGGCGCGCACGATAAGCCCGCTAGAATGGCGAGTCCCGCCAACGGGATGGACAATACGACAACTCCGGGACAAAGCAGGACCATGGATATCAACGGCTGTCTTGCCTTCGCCGCGGTCGTGGAAAGCGGCTCGTTCGCCGCCGCGGCGCGCGAACTGGGCCTGCCGCGCTCGACCGTGAGCGCACGCGTTGCCGCGCTCGAAGCACGCCTGGGCGTGCGCCTGTTGCGCCGCTCGACGCGCAGCGTCGCGCTCACCGACGATGGCGAGGCCTGGTATGCGAGCGTGGGCGGCGCGATCGCCACGCTGCGCGAAGCCGAACGCCGCGGCCTGCCCGGTGCGCGCGCATTGAGCGGCACGATCCGGCTATCCGTACCGCTCGATTTCCCCGAAGCGCTGCTGGCCGAGGCCATCGCCACGTTTCTCGCGGCGCATCCTCACGTGCGTATCGACGTGCATCTGGGCAATGAAGTCGTGGATTTCGTCAGCGGGAATGTCGATCTGGCGATTCGCGGCGGCGCGCCGGGTGGCAACGAAGCCGTCGCGCGACGCATCGCCGGCTTCAGATTCGGGCGCTTTGCGAGTCCCTCAACCGCCGCGCAATCCCCTGCCGATACGCTGGCATTCGCAACGCAATTGCCCAAAGCGAACGGCAGCGCCGCGCGCGTGCAAGCCAACAGCTTCGCGCTGCTCAAGCAACTGGCGATACATGGCGCAGGCGTGGCGGAATTGCCCGCGCATCTGTGCGCCGACGCGCTCGCGTCAGGTCAGTTAATCGAAATGGGAACCAGCGCTGGCGAAGCGCAGGAAGTGGGCCTTTTCATCGTCTACCCCTCGCGTCGCGATATGAGCGCGCGCGTGCGCGCCTTTGCGCAGCATCTGATCGCCACGCTCGAAACACACTACTCAGGATAGCGAAGCAAATTTAGCGCTTGCGCCGATAGTGAATCTGCGCGGGCACCTGGAGCGACTCGGGCGGCGCGTCGCCTTCGAGCAGCGAGAACACACAGCGCAGGCTATGCGCGGCCAGTTGCGCGCTGTCCTGCACGATGGCGTCGATGCGCAGCGGCAGGCAGTCGAGCAATTGATGATCGTCGAAGGTCATCAAACGGCCCGGCGATTGCGCGAGCGCGTTTGCTTCGTTGACGTACTGCAGCACACCTTCGAGCAAGGTGATCGAACCCGCGAACAGCGCCTCGGGATAGCGGCCATGCGCCTCGAACCACGCTTTCATGAGCGCATAGCCCGATTCGCGCTGATAGTCGCGCTGGAACACCCAATCGGCCTGCTCTTCAAGACCATGCGTTTGCAGCGCCTGCCGATAACCCGCCAGACGGTCCCGGCTTGCCGACAGCTCGGGCTGGCCGCCGAAATACACCACTTCGCGTGCGCCCTGGGCGAAGGCCTCGCCCACCAGCGTCGCGACGGTTTCCGTGGCATCGGTAATCACAAAGGGAATCGCGCTGGTTTCCACGCGGCGGTCGGCGAAAACCAGTGGCAGGCGCTTGACCCATTTTTCATAGCGCGGCGCGTCGGCGGTGCATGGCACCACCACCAGACCGTCAACCTGATGCGAGACCAGATGCGCAATGCCCTCGGTCTCGCGCACGGGGTCTTCGTCGCTCGTCACGATCACCAGTTGATAGCGGTACTGCTCGCGGCATTGCGATTCCATCGCCTGCGCGAGCGCCGCGTGCGCCGAGTTGGTGAGATCGGGAATCACGAGTCCGATCGTGTTGCTGCGCCGCGAGCGCAACGACCGCGCCGACTGCGAAGGCGTGAAGTGATTTTCCCGCGCCACCTGCAGCACGCGTTCGACCGTCGCTGCCGATATGCGGTAGCGCTCGGCATTGCCGTTGAGCACCATGCTGGCCGTGGTGCGCGACACCTCCGCGAGGCGGGCAATGTCGTCGATGGTCAGACGCTCGAACTGGGACACGCGGGCTTCCTGGTGACGTGGGAGTGGATCGGGAACGCTAGGGGACGCGGCTGCGTGAAAGCGTACAACAGAATGGCGCGCCCCGTAATAAAAACGAGGCGCGCCGCGCTTATTGCCAGATTTACGGCGGCCGTATTACGGCCGCGTTGCTACTTTCCTGCCAGCTTATTGCTGCTTGTACAGGTTCAGCGGCACGGGGATGAACTTGTCGACCGTCTGGCCGTCCGCGAGCTTCTTCGCGGTCTGCACGCCATACTGGCCAATCAGTTCCGGTTGCTGCTGCACGGTCGCGGCCATCTGGCCGGCCTTGACGGCGGCGATCGCGTCGTCGGTGGCGTCAAAGCCCACCACGGCCACGTTCTTCAGGCCCGCTGCCTGCAGGGCCTTGACCGCGCCCAGCGCCATCTCGTCGTTCTGAGCGAACACGCCCTGGATGTCCTTGTTGCTCTGGATGATGTTTTCCATCACCGAAAGACCCTTGGCGCGGTCGAAGTCGGCCGGCTGCTTCGTGGCGATCTTCACGCCGCCCTTGGCTGCGATTTCATCGTCGAAGCCCGCGCCGCGCTCGTTGGCCGCCGACGAACCCGGAATGCCCTGCAGTTCAACGATATTGCCCTTGCCGCCGAGCTTGTCGGCCAGGAAGTCGGCTGCCATCTTGCCGCCTGCCTTGTTGTCCGAGGCGATATGCGAGCTGACTTCCGCACCGTTCACGCTACGGTCAAGCGAGATCACCTTGATGCCCTTGCTGGTCGCTTCCTTGACCACGTTGGCCACCGCCGACGAATCGGTCGGGTTGATCAGGATGACGCTGACTTTCTTCTCGATCAGGTCTTCGACGCTGGCCTGCTGTTTGGCCGGGTCGTTCTGTGCATCGACGGTGATGAGCGTGACGCCGTCCTTCTGCGCCTCGTCTTCTGCGCCCTTCTTGAGCGAGACGAAGAACGGGTTGTTCAGCGTCGAGACCGACAGGCCCACCGTGAGCGCGCCCGATGCCGGAGCCGCTGCCGATGCGCCGCTGGCGCCCGCGTCTGACGAGCTGCCCGGACCTTCCTTCGAGCAGGCCGCAAGGCCCAGCACGAGCGAGCCGGCGACAAGTGCCGAAAACAGTCGGGAAAGCTGGAAAGGCTTGTTCATAGTCTTCCTCCTCGTTTTTAATGTGTGGAGAGTGGATCGAAAATCATCAGGATTACTACCAAATCTGGATCGAAGCATCGCGCGAAAACGGCGCGCGATGCGGGAAAGCTATTGATGCGGTATTACGACGACTTCTTGTTGCCGCGGTCGATCAGCACGGCAAGCAGGATCACGCCGCCCTTGATGACCTGCTGGTAGAACGACGACACGTCCAGCAGATTCAAACCGTTATTGAGCACGCCGATCAGCAGCGCGCCCACCAGCGTGCCGAAGATCCAGCCGCGTCCGCCCGTGAGGCTGGTGCCGCCCAGCACGACTGCGGCGATCGCGTCCAGCTCATAGCCCGTGCCCGCGGTCGGCTGCGCCGAGTTCAAACGCGACGTCAGCACCACGCCCGCGAGCGCCGACATCACGCCCGAAATCGTGTAGACCCACAACTGGATGCGATCGACCTTCACGCCCGAAAGCTTGGCCGATTCCGCATTGCCGCCCGTCGCGTAGATGTGACGGCCAAACACGGTCTTGCGCAGCAGCACCCAGAACGCGGCGAACATCACCAGCATCAGCACGACCGGAATCGGCACGAGGCGCGCAACATAGCCGCCACCGAGCAGCGAGAAAAAGTCGCTGTTAAAGCTGCTGATCGGGCTGCCGTTGGAGACGACCAGTGCGAGGCCGCGCAGCACCGTCATTGAGCCGAGCGTGGCGATGAACGGCGCGACCTTGCCCTTGCTGATGACGATACCGTTGGCGAGTCCCATCAGGCCGCCTGCGGCAAGGCCCGCAACTGTCGCGACCAGCGCATTCGTGCCGGAACTAAGCAGCGTGGCGATGATGACGGACGACAACGCCAGCACCGACCCTGCCGATAGATCGATGCCGCCCAGCAGGATCACGAGCGTCATGCCAAAGGCAATCAGCGCGTTGATGGACGCCTGACGCATTACGTTAAGCAGATTGTCGAGCGTGAGGAAGTTGGGGCTCACGATCGACAGCGCCACTGCAATGATCAGCAGTGCGATGAATGGTCCGAGCTTTTGCAGCGTCGCCCGGCTGCCGGGGGTCATGGTGAGTTGCGACATGGAATGTCTCGCTTGGGTTGCCTGGAATGAGGTGTGAGCGCCTTGCGCCGTGCGGTCCGTTCAGACCGCTGCGGTTTCGGTTGCGGCTGCCGCTGCGTGACCGCCGGCTGCGGCGGTCATGATCTGTTCCTGGGTGGCCGTCGCGGCTTCGAAAAGCCCGGCCTGGCGCCCCTGATGCATCACGAGGATGCGGTCGCTCATGGCCAGCACCTCGGGCAGTTCGGACGACACCATCACGATGGCCACGCCCTGCTCCGCGAGCTGGTTGATGATCGTGTAGATTTCGGCCTTGCCGCCCACGTCCACGCCGCGCGTGGGTTCGTCGAGCAGCAGCACCTTGGGCGGCTTCGCGAGCCACTTGGCGAACACCACCTTCTGCTGGTTGCCGCCCGAGAGCGACTTCACGTCGAGTTCCGCATCGCGCGTGCGTACGCGCAACTGCTTGATGAGGCCGTCGACAGCGCTGCGTTCGGCCTTCTCGTTCACGAAGCCCAGCTTCGCGTAGCTGTCCAGATGCACCAGCGTGGCGTTCTCGCGCACCGACATGCCGAGCACGAGCCCCTGGCGCTTGCGGTCTTCCGTGACAAAGCCAATGCCTGCGCCAATCGCGCTGGACGCATCGCGCACGTCAAGCGGCTGGCCATCGAGCGTGACCGTGCCCGCCGTCCTGCGGTTCATGCCGAACAGCGTGCGCAGGATTTCGCTGCGTCCCGCGCCCATCAGGCCCGCGATGCCCAGCACCTCGCCCGCGCGCACGTCGAACGTGATGCCGGAAACGTGGCCTTCGTCGGCCAGGTCCGTCACGCGCATGCGCACGTCGCCCGGCGTATGGCTGCGCTTGGGAAAACGCTCACCCAGTTCGCGCCCGACCATCAGCCGGACGATCTCGTCGAAATTCGTTTCGGGAATGGCGCGCTCGCCCACGAAGTGCCCGTCGCGCAGCACGCTGATCCGGTCGCAGATGCGGAAGATTTCTTCCATACGATGCGACACGTAGACGATCGCCACGCCGCTCGACTTGAGCGACTGCATGATCTCGAACAGCGTGTCGATCTCGCGATTGGTGAGCGCGGCGGTCGGCTCGTCCATCACCAGCACCTGCGCGTTCAGCGACAGCGCCTTGGCGATTTCCACGAGCTGCTGCTGGCCGATCGAAAGATGACCCGCTTCGGTCTGCGGGTCGATGCGCTGCGCGCCAACCTTGTCGAGCCACTTGCGCGCTTCACGGCGCATCGTCGCGATATCGACCATGCCGAAGCGGTGCGGCTCGCGCCCGAGAAACAGGTTCTCCATCACCGTCAGTTGCGGGATGAGGTTGAGTTCCTGATGGATGATGGCGATGCCGGCGCGTTCGGCTTCAACGGTATTGCGGATCGTCGCCGCCCGGCCGTCGATGAGAATCTGGCCAGCGTCGGCCTGATAGACGCCGCTGAGGATCTTCATCAGCGTCGATTTGCCGGCGCCGTTCTCGCCCATCAATGCGTGGATCTCGCCCGCCTCGATATGGAAATCAACGCCTTCGAGCACACGCACCGGACCGAACGCCTTGCCGATGCCCTGCATCTTCACTTGCATCATGGACCTCCTAGAAGATCACGCCCGAATGCAGGATCACATTCGCATAGGGACTGCATTCACCGGTGCGGATCACCACCTTGGCCTCGCGGCAACGGCGCTTGAACTCTTCGTGCGGCACTTCTTCGATGGCGATCTGCGCGCCAGCCATTTCGCGGCTCTTCGCGACCACGGCCGCGTTGTGCGTCTGCGCTTCGCTTGCAAACACGGCACGCTCCGCCTTGAAATCGGCGAGGATGCTGTCGAGCACGTCGAAGAAGCCCGGCACGCCGAGCGTGAGCGAGACATCGATACATTCGACGCCCGCCGGAACCGGCAGACCGCAATCGGCAATCACGAGGCTGTCGGTATGGCCCATGCCGGCCAACACGCGCGCGATGTCGCGATTCAGGTGTCCTTGTTTTTTCATTACTCTTATTGCTTGAAGCGGTTTGCTTTACTGCGGCGACTGCGGGTCTTGCTGCGCCAGAAACTGTTCGAGTTCAGCGAGCGTGGGCATGCCGCCCTGCGCGCCTGCACGCGTCACGGAAAGCGCACCGGCCGCGTTCGCGCGCCGCACCGCCTCGCCGATGCCCAGATGCCAGAACGCCGCCATCGCGCCGTTGAAGGTGTCGCCCGCGCCGGTCGAATCGACGGCCTCGACCACGAACCCCGGTTGATGCACGAGCGCGCCGTCGGCGTGCGTGAAGTACGCGCCGTCCTTGCCATGCGTCATCGCAATGCGCCCTGGCATGCGCGCAAGCACTTCGGCCCACCAGCCCGCAGGTGTCTGCAACGCGGTAGCGAGTTCGTGTTCGTTCGGCGTGAGCAGCGTCGTGAGCGAAACGAGTTCGTCGCTCAGCGCAACCGCGGGTGCGGGATTGAGGAAAAAAGCCTTGCCGAGTTCGCGGGCGCGGCGTGCTGCGTGCAGCACGGTTTCCATCGGCACTTCGAGCTGGGCGAGGATGACGTCGGCTTGCGCGAAGGCGTCGCTTGCGCGGTCGATATCGGCAGGCGAGAGTTCGTTGTTCGCGCCCGGCACGACGATGATGGCGTTATCGCCGCCTGAGAGCGTGATCGACGCCACGCCGGTCGCTTCCCCGCCGGTGCGGATGTGACTGACGTCGATACCTTCGCGTGCGAGCGTTTGCTTCATCTGCTCGCCGAACGCATCGGCGCCCACGCAGCCGACCATCGTGACATCGGCGCCCAGACGCGCAGCGGCAACCGCCTGATTGGCGCCCTTGCCGCCAGGGAAGGTCGAAAACCGCGTGCCGAACAGCGTTTCGCCCAGACGGGGAAACGTATCGGTCGCGACAACCATGTCCATATTGATGCTGCCCACCACTACCACGCGCGCCATGGCACTCCTCGTCACCGCTTGCGGCCCGCCTTGCTTCTGCATTTTTAACCGTTTGGTTAGTACTGCGGCGGGCCGTGAATTTTTACCGTGCTAAAACGTACTCAGCTTTGGAGCGCAGTTATACCAGAGTCATAACGCATGGGAAATAGCCCCAGGGTATAACCCGATATGTCGGAAGAAATGGGGATCGGTGAAAGAAACGCGCCTAGAAACTGATGGTCGCGGTAACACTATCCGTGTAGTTGCCGGGCTGTGGCGTGCCCTGCGCAGGCACCACGCCGTACATCGTAAAAGAAGTGGTATTGCCGGAACCGGTTCCATTAACTGTGCTCGTGCCGCCCGTTCCATCGCCCCATGTCGTTGTGTGCTGCGAATCCGAGTAGATCTGATAACCGACCGTGGCGTTGCCGCCCGATAACACCATCGTGCGCGCACCCACCTGATTGCTCGTTCCGCCGTTCAGGCTGATCTTGAAGGCGTCGCCGCTGGTGCATTGCGCCGTGATCGTGCCGGTGGCGGACAACGCGCTGCTGAGCACGCCGGCGGTCGGGAACACGATGTTGCTCGCGCTGATGTTGCAGTTGTTGGTGACGTTGGCCGACGCGGTGAACACGAGCCCCCCGCCGCTCGTGGTCAGCGACGAGCAGCCCGGCGGCCCGAGAATCCCAAGCAGGTAATAGCCGTACATCAGCGAGCTGTCCGCGCTGCTGAAGGTGTGCGAATACGTGGTGTCGGCGTTATTCGTCGTTGGCACGGTGGGCTGGTTCTGCGCGATCTGCCCGTAATACGGTATCGACACCGTGGCGCTGGTGCCGAGCAACGGCTGCTGGATCGACACCGATATCGGCGTGCTCGCCGTCGACGTCGATCCCCATGAGATCGAACGCCCCTGGTCGCTATAAAGATCGTATTGCAGCGTCGCGGTGCCGCCCGCTTGCGTCAGAAAGCGCGGCTGCGTAGCGCTCAGGTTCAGGCACACGAGCGCAGTCGGAGAGAGCGACACCACGGTCCAGTAGCAGGTCACGTTGATCGTCCCCGAGCCATTCACGGCGGCGCGCGTAATCGGGCTGATGGTGCCAAAGTTCATTGGCGAAACGGTCGCCGTGCAGGTCTGCGCGTGCGCGCGGCCCGGCATGAGCGTGGTCAGCACGCAGAGCAGGATGCTGGCAAACAGCATCGCGAGACGATGGCGGGAACGGCTCATGGTCAATCTCCGGAAACGGTCTGGCACGCGAGCGGGCCGTAAGTCGGCAGCGAGCCGTCGGTCGGGCGCACGTAGCGGAAGTTCGTCGCGCAATGGATGGCGCCCTTGCTGCTGGTCGCCGTCACGCTCAGATGGTTATCGGTTTGCAGGTTTTCGATGAACGTCAGGCCGTCGTAGCCGACGATGGTGTCCGTGCCGCTTTCTTCGTGATGCACGCGCGCGCCGGGCGGCAGATACGCGCCGTCCGGCCCGCGCAGAATTACCGAAGCCGCGCGATACTGCGTGACCTTGAAACTGGCGAGCACGCCCGATTGCGATTGCGGCACGACGTTCGCGCGCGTGGCGGCGATATGGGCCTCGGCGGGCAGGCCCATGCTGTCCACACTGATGAGATTGTTCTGATACGCGTTGAGATCGGGCACCAGCAGATGGCCATGCGAATCCGTCGTGCCGATAACGCGGTTTTCATGCAGCACGGGCACGCCCGCCAGGCCATCGGTCGACACCAGCGCGAAGCCGTCGTCGATGCGGCGCGCGGGCAGCGCCGCGCCGTCCATCACCACCAGCGCACCGGTAACGTCGAGCGATCCGGCCACATGACCATCCAGTGCCTGGCCAAGCGCCGTGACCTGGCCGTAGCGGCCCAGATACTGCAATTGTCCCTGCTGATAGTGCGAAGCGTTGCTGCCGCCGTCCTGCACGGTCCAGCCCCAGCCGCCGTCGTAGTCCGGCGCGCGCGACGCGTTGACGTTCCAGGTGCCCTCGCCGTTCTGGCGGCCCGCACTGGCGTTGATCGAGGTCTTGTTGCCAAGCCCCATGCTCGCGCTCAGGAACACGCCTGACGAACTGCGCGACGAGAAATCGCGAAACGCCGATACGCTCAGCGACACCAGGTTACGCAAACTCACCGTGTAGGATACCGAACCAATGTGCGATGACACCACATCCGGATAGCGATAGCCGATGTAGCTGAGCGCGACCGTCTGACTGCCAGGCAAGGGCACGCTCAGCGTGGCGCGGTCGGTGGCGAGCGGCACCGGCGAGCCGTCGCGCGCGGCCAGATCGCCGTAATGACGCGTGGCGCGCAACGTGCTCAATTCCACGGAAAACGCCTGCGTGATGAACTGATAGCCCAGCCCCACCTGCGCGCCCGTGAGATGCCCCGTCGATCCCGCCAGCGAACCGTTGATCACACCCAGTTGGCCGATACGCACGAGCGCGCCTGCGCCTGCGTTATAAAGGCCGCCCGTGACTTCCGCGTGCGCCTCCACAGTCAGGCGGTCGCTGATGCCGTGCCGCATCGATGCGCTCGCAACGGGTTGCGAATCGTAGCTGAACGACTCCACGCCGTAATCGCGCCGCAGAAAGCCCGCCTCGGCGGAGTAGCTCGACAGCCCCGCCGCCAGCAAACGCGTATCGATATAAAGCGGCACCGTGGTTGCCACTGCGCGCCCCAATGGATCGCGCGTGATAACGGTGGCCTCGCCCGCGCCCGTGATACCGGGCACATTGCTGATGACAAACGGGCCGCCCGGCACGGAGCCGGAAAACTGCCTCACATTATTCACGTAGAGATCGACCGACGACGGCACCACCGCGGAACCCGCCAGCGACGGCACCGGAAAGGTGACCAGATCGGGCCGCAGCGCGAAGTTGCTGCGCCACTGCACACCGCCAATGCGCAGCGAGCGGCTCCAGTCCAGCGACGAGGAGATCGTGTCGCCCACCTGCGTGGTTGTGAGCGTGGTCGGGTTGGAGGTCTGCCACGAGGTATCGAAGCGCACGTAACGGTGCATCGTGTGATAGAGGTAGGCGGTGCCCGTGTTGCTAAGCACGCCGTGCGCGTCGAAGTAGCGCTCCTCCGACCACAGCGCGGACTGGGTACTACCGGCGTCTTCCACGTAGGCGTCGTAGTTGAAGACGAAACCCCGCGAAGCACTGGCTGGAGGCGCTTTTTCGAGCGCACGCGTATCGAACACATAGGCTTTGCGCAGGTCGTCGGGCGCTTCGATCGCAATCGACTGGGTGGTTTCGTCGTAGCGATAATGCAGGCCCGGCAGGCTGTCGAGCGCGATCTCGGTGTTGGCGGCTTTCGCTGGCGTACCCATGGGTAGGTCCGGCACGCGCAAACCGATCGTGTCGAGATCGGCGGCTTCGGCGTAGAGGCGGCCGTCGCGTTGGCGGAAATGTGCGATCAGCGCGGTGCGATCGCCATTGAGCGTGACTTCAAGGTAGAGGTCGCTTTGCGGCGGCAGCGCGCCCCCACGAGCATGACCGGCAAGCGAGGCATTGGGTTCGGCGGGCGGATTGAGCACGGTGTCGGGCAGGACGGCGGGGTTGCGGTTCGATGACGTATCCGTTGCGCTCGCCGCCTGCTGCGCGCGCGCGCACGTTTGCGCGACGAAGAACAGTGCGGCAGCGAGGGCAATCGCCTTGAACTCTTGAGCATTCCCACGCTTTAAGCGCCGCGTCAATTGATTGGCAATCCTTTTCGAGTGAATCAGGCCGATAGATACCGCATCGTAGGGAGCAGGCGGTGCGCAAGACATGATGGAACAGGAGGCAGGCCATACAACGCGCGCAGGCTCACTGCCCGCCCGGCACCTGAACGCGGGCAGGAAAGCCAGGCACGAACGCTATGAAGGCGCCTAGTGGCTCAACACAGCCGCCTCGACCTGCTGCGCGTTGACGGCGGCGCGGATCTTGAGCGGCCCGCTGAGATCGGCAGAAACGGGCAGCGCGAGCGGCCACTGATGCATCGACCCGGCCAGCGCATAACCGAGCAGTCCCTTGTTGATGGGGATAGCATGGCCCGCGCCATCGACGATCTCGACGCCCGCGATCTGCGCGCGGCGGCCGCCCGTATTCGCGACTTCGAGCGTCCAGCCCGCGTCGCCACGATGCAGACGCCAGGCGAGATTCGGCTGGCCAGTCGGACCGCTGCCCGGATCGATGAACACCGGCACCGAATAGCGCAGCCGGATCGCCACGCCGTTGGACGGCGTGGCGTCGGGTTCGGGCAACTCGTCGATCAGGATGCGATAGCTCTGCTCGACATTGCTCGCGGCCGGCGTCGTGCGCACGAGGCGCACGAGTTGCTCTGAACCCGCGGCGATCTCGATCAGCGGCGGACTGGCGACTACGTCCTGGGTGGGCGTCAACGCGTCCTCGCCGCCCGTCTGGCTCCAGCGAAACACACGCACCTGGCCGTAGATCGGCTTGCCGCCCGAATTGCGCAGAGTGAGGCCCGTAGCGTTGGCGTCGGCGGCCAGATCCACCATCACGGGCGAAATCTGCAGCGTGGCGGCCTGCGCGGCGCTAATGCCAGCAGCAACCGTAGTAATGGCAACCACGCCATACAACGCGAGATTCAGGAAGCGATTGAGCACGCGCATGGTGTCCCCCCGCGTTTAGCGTTTAGAAGTACACCGTTGCGGTGACCGTCGTCTGGTACGTGTCGGGACGCGGCGTCGCCTGGATGGGAATCTGCCCGTATACGGCGAGTGTCTGCACGCTGCCAGAGCCCGTGCCGCCCACCGTGTTGGTGCCCTGCGTATTGCCCCAAACGGTGGTGTGCCCCGAATCCTGATAGAGCTGGAAGCCCACCGTGGTCGAGGTATTGCCGCTCGCGGTGCCCGCCAGCAGACGGTTGGTCACGGTCGAGCCGCTCACCGTGCCGCCGTCGATACCCACGTTATACGGCGTGGTGTTGGTGCAATCGACGGCCACTGTAGTTTGCTGGTTGAGCGCCGTCGTCAGCACGCCATTGGTGCCGAAGTTCAGCGGATTCGCGCTGATCGTGCAGTTCGCCTGCAAGGTCAGCGATACGGTGAAGGTTGCCGTGGCGGTTCCGTTCGAATAAGTCGCGGCATCGGCGAACGATGGCATCGGCCCCGTAATCAGCGCGACGATCAATGCGCCCGTCAGGAGTTTGTGTTTCATTGCTTCGGCCCTCTCTCAGGCTTTCGCGCCTTTTAGCGACGCGTTGTGTTTGACTACTCCGGCTTTGATCGAGGTGGCCCTGCGAGACTCGTCCGGTTTTCAATACGCCCGCAAATCAAAACGATTGCTGACGCATCTATTCAAGGTTTACGGCGTGCGCAATTTTTTCCTGAAGAAAAGCGCATCTTGCTGCTCTGTTTTTTATGGAATTCTAAGGAGCTATCATCGATACGTTTCATCGATCAGACGTGATTTATACGGGCATATCGGCAAATTGCTTCGCAGTCCGCGAAAATGACTGAATATTGCAATATGCCGCGCGCATGGCGAGAACCGCACACCGCTTTGTTGAGCGCGAGATCAGGTCCTGAAAAGCCGGGTAAATCAGAAAAAGTTACTGTCCGGGAAAGCCCTGCGGCATGCGATTATCATGTCGCTTGAAAATGCATATCGAAGTCGCGCTATGCGCATTGCAACGCAAACGTGTGCGCAAAATATGGAGGTCGTCTTGAACGATGTGAATATGCTGATCGCGCTGTCCGGCGTGTTGTTTTTAAGTGTCGCGAGTCCCGGACCGAATTTCGTCATCGTCACGTCCACGGCTGTCGCTTCGCGGCGCGCCGGTTTGATGACGGGTTTCGGACTGGCCGCGGCGTCGGGCACCTGGGCATTGGCCGCGATTGCGGGACTCAGTCTGATCGTCGCGCAGGCCGTGTGGATCGCCGTCACGCTGCGGTTTGCGGGGGCGTTTTATCTGATCTGGCTCGGCATCAAAATGATTGCAAACGCGCGTAGTGCATTGCCCGTTGCGGCAATGAGCACGAGCTCGGGTTGGCATGCCGCGAAGAAGGGCTATATGGCCAGCATGACGAACCCCAAAGCCATCGCCTTCTACGGCAGCATTTTTGCGTTGATGGTGCCCACGCATGCGCCGGTGTGGTTCGACGTGACGGTCGTCGCGCTCGCCATCGCCATTTCGTGCGCGTGGTATTGCTCGATGGCGCTGCTCGCCTCGCATCCTGCCGTGCGCGGCGTGCTCGTGCGGCGCAAGGCCGTGCTCGACAGGGTGGCCGGCACGCTGCTGGTTGCGGTGGGCGGGCGCATGCTGGCCGGGCGTTAGGGCTCGTCCCCTCTCACATCGCGATCACGCCCCATCGCCAGTGCGCTCGGCAAAAACCCGCAAAGTGGCCTAAACTGGCGCCCTCGAACATCGCGGCGGCCAGCGCGTCGCCGCTCAATCCGGTTTTTTCAGGTATTCACCCATGTTTTCGCTTTCCGACGCCCTGCCCGCAGACAAATCCGCCCTCTACGAGACGCTCGCCGCCCAGGCGCGCTCGCTGATCGAGGGTGAAGCCGATGCGATCGCGAACGCGGCCAACTTCTCGTCGCTCGTGTTCAACTCGCTGGAAGGACTGAACTGGGCCGGCTTCTACTTCTTCGACGGCAAGGAACTCGTGGTCGGCCCGTTCCAGGGCAAGCCCGCCTGCGTGCGTATTCCGCTTGGCAAGGGCGTGTGCGGCACCGCAGCGCAGACGCGCGAAACCCAGGTCGTGCGCGATGTGCACGAATTCCCGGGCCACATTGCCTGCGATTCGGCTTCGCAGTCGGAAATCGTGGTGCCGCTCGTCGCGGCGGACGGCTCGCTGATCGGCGTGTGGGACGTGGACAGCCCGAACCTCGCGCGCTTCGACGAGGAAGACGCCAAAGGCATGACCGAACTCTGCCGCGTGTTTGTTGAATTCGGCTGGAACAAGGCCGCGCGCTAACCACCTTCCCGCGCCTTCAGCGATAAAACGCCGAAGGCGCGACGCCAAAATGCCGCCGGAACATTGCGGCGAACGCGCTCTGGCTCGCATAGCCGTGATCGAGCGCCACATTCACGATCTTCTCCCCGTGCGCGAGGCGCTCCAGCGCCAGGAAGAGCCGCGCATGCTGCCGACAGCGCCCGAGCGTCATGCCGGTTTCGCGCAGGAAGGCGCGGTGCAGCGTGCGCTCCGCCATGCCTAGATCGGCGGCCCAGTGCGCCACTTCGTGGGCGGCCTCGGGCGCGGCCACGATCGCATCGCACAGCCGCCGCAGACGCACGTCCGCAGGCCACGGCAGGTACAGCGGCAGGCGCGGAATCACCGCCAGTTCGGCCAGCAGCAGACGCATCAGCCAGTCGTGACGGCTGCCGGCCGCGTAGTCGAGCGGCACGTCCACGGCCGCAAGAATCAGTTCGCGCAACAACGGCGGCACATCCACCACGCAACTGCCCTGCGGCAGCCCGCCAACCGCGCCCGGCTCGACGAAAACGGTGCGCATGCATACGTTGCCACTCATGCGCACCGTATGCTCCAGGCCCGCATCGAGCCACACCGCCCGCGTGGGCGGCACGACCCAGCGGCCCGCCTGGGCCTCGATCAGCATCACGCCTTCGATCGCGTAAAGCAGTTGCGCGCGCCGGTGCCGATGCGTGGCAATAAAGGCGCCGTGCGGATAATCGGCGGCCATCGCCGCGACGGGCATGGGCGTGTCCTCGAAGGGAACATGGATGTCGGCGGGCGGCGTGGCGATCATGGCGCGAGTTCAGTAAGCATGGCATTTTTGCGATATCTTTTGCCATTTTAGCGCGCGACGGGCGCAGCGCTGCGCCCGCATCATCGTGGCTCTTTCAGCCATCGTGAGAACCGACGCAATGCCAGCGACGCCAACCGCCCCCGCCGCTCCCCACTTCGCCCCGCGCCACGCGCTGTTCCCCCTCGTCGCCATCCTGCTGTGGTCCGGCAACGTGATGGTGTCGCGGCTCTCGGCGCACACCATCGATCCGTACGCCATCACCTTCTGGCGGCTCGTGCTGGCCGTCGCGCTGATGAGCCTGTTCGTGCCCGCCGCCGCCTGGCGCAACCGCGCCGCGATCCTGCCACAACTGCCGAAGCTCGCCTTTCTCGGCCTGCTCGCCATGGCGCTGTTCCAGTGCCTGTCCTACGCGGCCGCCAAAACCACCACGGCGACCAACATGTCGATCATGACCGCGCTCGTGCCGCTGCTCACAATGCTGCTCTCGGTCGCCCTGCTCGGCGAGACGCCCACGGCCGGTATGGCCTGCGGCGGCGTGCTGTCGTTCGCGGGGCTGGTCTGGCTCATCACGGCGGGCCATCCTGCCGCGCTGCTTGCGGGCGGCGTCCATGCGGGCGATCTGCTGATGCTGGTCGCGGCGCTCGCTTACGCGCTCTACGGCGTGTTGCTGCGGCGCTGGCATGTGGGCCTGCCGTCGTGGCAATCGACGTATTTTCAGGCCATCGCCGCGCTGCTGTTCATGCTCTTGCCGCTCTCGCGCCTGCCGCTGGCCGAAGCGCTGCCGAACCGCGCGAGCCTGCCGCTGATCGCCTACGCGGGGTCGCTCGCCTCGGTTGTGTTGCCGTACTTCTGGATGCAGGGTGTCAAGCATCTGGGACCGAACCGCTGCAGCATGTTCATGAACCTGCTGCCCGTGTTCACGGCGGCGCTGGCCGTGAGTGCATTCGGCGAACGCCTGCATGCGTATCACCTGCTGGGCGGCGCCACGGCGCTCGCGGGCGTGATGCTCGCGCAGACGTGGCGCGCGCCGTTGGCATGGCGGCGCACGCAGCCGCGCGGCGTGATCGATACGAACGCGGGTTAGCGATCCGCCCCATCACGCGAAGCAGACCAATACAAAGGATTACGAAACATCCTTAGATTTCAGGAAATCGACGAAGGCCCTGAGCGGCGCGGGCACGTGACGGCGGCCCGGATAGTAAAGGAAAGGTCCGGAAAACTCAGGCCACCAGCCGGTTAGCAGCGGCACGAGCGCGCCGCTTTTGAAGTGCGGCGTGAGCATGTCCTCGAACAGCGCGACCACGCCCGCGCCGCGCAACGCCATTTCCATGACCAGATCGAGTGAAGCCGCGGGCTTCACCACCAGTTGGCCCGGCGGATCGAGGCGCAGAGTCTCGCCGTCGCGATGGTATTCCCAGAGCGCCATCGCGCCGCCCGCGAAGCGGATACGCAAACACGCGTGCCCGAGCAGATCGCGCGGATGCTCCGGCACGCCGCGCGCCGCGAGATAAGCCGGCGACGCCGCCGTGGCGAAGCGCTGCGTGCGCGGCCCGATCGGCAGCGCAATCATGTCCTGATCGAGCCGCTCGTCGTAGCGGATGCCGGCGTCACAACCCGCCTGCAGCACATCGACGAAACCGTCTTCCACGATCACTTCCACACGAATTTCCGGGTACGCCTGCGCGAACGGCGTGAGGATCGGCGGCAGCACGTTGCGCGCCACATTGGCCGGCACGTTCAGGCGCAGCACGCCGGCCGGGCGGTCGCGATAACCGTTGAGCACGTCGAGCGCGGCTTTCATCTCCGCGAACAGCGGCGTAATGGTTTCGAGCAGGCGCTGCCCCGCCTCGGTGGGCGCGACACTGCGCGTGGTGCGGTTCAACAGGCGCAGGCCGAGCTTCGTTTCGAGCCGCCGCACCGCCGTGCTCAGGCTCGACGCCGATACGCCGCCCGCACGCGCAGCATCGCGAAAGCCGCCCGCGCGCGCGACGGCGGCAAAGGCGGCCAGATCGTTCATCTCGAACGCGAGATTCGGCTGGGCGGGGCTTTCCGGACGATTTTCCTGATTCATGGCGGCAGAATTTTAGGCATGAAGCGACCCCCTCATTGTGCAAAATTTCGCACAACCCGTGCGGATCGACTGGGATTATCTAACAGCGCGACTGCGCCCATACTGGCGTCATCCCTTTTCGAGGAGAACGCAATGTCGCAACCGACAAAATCCCCCGCACGCACCTTCCCGCTGGCTGGCCGCACCGTCAACCGCATGGGCTATGGCGCCATGCAGCTTGCCGGTCCTGGCGTGTTCGGGCCGCCGAAGGACCGCGCGCAAGCGGTCGCGGTGCTGCGCGAGGCGCTCGCGCTGGGCGTAAACCACATCGACACGAGCGACTTCTATGGTCCGCACGTCACCAACCAGATCATCCGCGAGGCGCTGCACCCGTACCCCGCCGAGCTCACGCTCGTCACCAAGGTGGGCGCGGTGCGCGACGACAAGGGCGCCTGGCTGCCCGCGCTGGAACCCGAAGACATCGAGCGCGCCGTGCACGACAACCTGCGCAATCTGGGTCTCGAAGCGCTCGATGTCGTGAACCTGCGCATCATGGGCGACATCCACCAGCCGTCGGAAGGCCCGATCGAGCGCCAGATGGAAGCGCTCGCGACGCTGCGCCAGCGCGGTCTCGTGCGCCACATCGGCATGTCGAACGCGACGGCGAAGCAGATCGCCGACGCAAACCGCATCGCGCCGATCGTCTGCGTGCAGAACCATTACAACCTGGTCAATCGCGCCGATGACGCACTGATCGACGCCCTCGCCGCACAGGGCATCGCCTACGTGCCGTTCTTCCCGCTTGGCGGCTTCACGCCGATCCAGTCGTCGGCGCTTTCGGATATCGCGCAATCGCTCGACAGCACGCCGATGACGGTCGCGCTCGCCTGGCTGCTGCATCGCGCACCCAATATCCTGCTGATTCCGGGCACATCGTCGCTTGCTCACCTGCGCGAAAACATGCGTGCCGAGACGCTGGAACTGAGCGCGGACGTGCTCGCGCAACTCGACGCGATCGGCAAGACTGCGGGCTGAATAACGGGCTGAATTCGGGCTGAACGGCGAACTGAGCGCCGCCGCACACGCGGGTATGGGCCTTGCGTGCAGAATGGGGCCAGCGTGACTTCGAAGTGAATGTCGCGCGACTCGCGGAGGACCCGACGATGCCAGCCATCCACCTGCGGCGGCGTGCCCGTGCGGCGGCGCTCGCCGTGGCCTGCGTGGGCGTTGCGCCAGCCGTGCAAAGCGTCCACGCCGCCGGGAAGTTCGACGGCTCCTGGAGCGTCACGCTCACGTGCCAGACCGGCCCGGACGGCGCTTACAGCTACACCTTCCATTTCCCGGCGACAGTCGTGGATGGCGTGATGCACGGCGAGCGCGGCGACAAGGGCCGCGGCGGCTGGTTCATGCTCGACGGGAAGATCGAGCCCGACGGTAGTTCCATGCTGATCGGCCAGGGCCTGACAAGCGCGCCAGGCTATTCGGTCGGTCATCTGGACCCGCGTACGCCCTACGAGTACACCGTGAGCGCCCATTTCGACCCGACTTCGGGCACAGGCTCACGCACCACCACGCGTCAGTGCGACTTTGTGTTCGTGAAGCAGTGACGGCGCGTTCCCGCTGAACAAAAATCGACAGACGAAAAAAAGCCGCGGTTTTCAAACCGCGGCCTTGAAGTCCTGCCACTCTCATCCGACGCGCACCGCTCCCTCAAACGGCGCGCGCGGAAACCCCGTGTTTTTTCCTTTTTCCTGCTGATCAATGCGCCGCAGCGTTCAGGCCTGCGAATCCGCCGAAGCATCGCCGGCGTCGGCTTGCTGCGTACCGTCTTCGGCAGGCTTTTCGTCCTCTTTCTTTTCGACCAGATTTTCGAGAGCCCCGGCGCCCTCGAAACCGGCGACCGCTGCGGCCGCCTTTGTCAGAAAACCGGCGTTCGGATCGACCTTCTCCGTTGCTTCGACGGCCGCCACTGCGCCGGCGATTTCACCTACCTTGTCCAGAATGCCCATTTGACCCCTCCGGTTCGTCCCAGTTGACGCGTGAGGCACATCGCGCCCGACGCGCATACCCATCCCTGCATTTTTGCCTGTCGAGGCGCCGCCTTCAATGGATACCATCGCCGACGCACCACACTCCCATCGCCCGCACCGCAGCGCTTGGAAGCCAGGCGCGAGCGTTGATGCATTGTCGACTCGCGCGGCAGGCTCAGCAATCATAAATCGCCAAATCTGACAATGGTTAACGATTCAATACTCGCAACTTTATTGCGATGCATCAAAGACTTACCTATACTGAACTCGTCTCCTCCATGTCTCCTTAGACGTGGTTCAAGCCCGCCTCGAAGCGGGCTTTTTTCTTTTGCGCGACAGCTCATCACCGCGCAGCACCGCTTCCTGCCTTGATTGCGCACCGCCCCGCCGGCCCGCGCACTGGCATAATCCGGGTTCCTTTTTCGATCCCTGCCAGGCCGTTGCAATGAACCTCCATACCTGGTGGCTGTTCCTCGCCACTGTCTTTGTCGTCTGCGCCATCCCCGGTCCCAATATGCTGCTCATCATGTCGCACGGCGCGCAGTACGGCCTGCGCCGCACCAGCGCGACCATGGGCGGCTGCCTGTCCGCGCTCGTGCTGATGCTGGCCGTTTCCGCCGCCGGTCTGGGCGTGTTTTTGCAGGCCTGGCCGACGATGTTCAACGTACTGCGCTTTGTCGGCGCGGGCTATCTCGTGTATCTGGGCATCAAGGCGTGGAGCGCGCCCGTCGAGGCCAGCACCGCCAGCGACGACGGCACGCAGGCACTCGCCACCCGCCCGGCGCGCTCCGCGGCCACGCTGTTTCGCAACGGCTTCCTGGTGGCGAGCAGCAACCCGAAGGCGATCCTGTTCGCCGCCGCGTTGCTGCCGCAGTTCATCGACGCGAGCCGCCCGACGCTGCCGCAATTCGGCGTGCTGGTCGCGACTTTCGCGGTCTGTGAAGTGAGTTGGTATCTGGTCTACGCGAGCTTTGGCACGCGTATCGGCTCGACGCTGAAGAGCCAGCGCGTGGCGAAGGTGTTCAATCGCGTGACGGGCGGCGTGTTTGTGGGCTTTGGCGCGATGATGGCGCTGATGCGGCAGTAATCAAGACGCGGTTTGAAGAGGTGCTGCGCTGCCACCTCGCCAACGATTGACTCACGGTCGATATGACCCATTTGAGGGCCGGCCGCCTTGTTGCAGGCCACGCGATCAGCGCCTCTGGCACTTCTATGGCTGTGCGTTCTGCCGTTCGGACGCGGCCGCAGCGGCCTGAGCAACATCAGACGCACCAGTAACGGCAGACGCGGGCTGGGCCTGGCCTACAGTGGTCTGGACCGTCAGTTGTTCGGCCGCGAGACTCCGGATCTCCTGGGAGCAGTCATCCGACGGAACGACACGGGCTCGAGCCAATAGCGTTTGAAGTCCGCCAATCTTTCGCTGATCTTCAGCCAACACAGATTGGCACTGGGCCTGCACCTGTTCCAACCCCTCGTGATCCAGAATCGATTGGAGATGCTGGGCCATCCGCCCGCGGTCTTCCACATCGGGCGTCTGCTGACCGAGAACGCGTAGACTCTCCAGGACCGCTGGTTGGCACGCGCCAGTGTAGTTCAACACCTGATCGCAGACTTGAGGCAGAACCCACGTGGGAGCGTGTCGCGTCTGGGCGGCCCACTGTTCCTGAACGCTCGGCGCCGGTTGAACATGGTGGACCTCTCGTGGTGCCCATGGACCGTGGTGCAGCGGGTGTTTTTGAATTCGCACACGATGCGTATATCTGCGCCCCCCTGGATGGGCCATCGCCACTCGCGTGTGTTGCGTACGTTCCTCGTGTTTCGCTCGCCCGACGTGCTGTAAGTGCTCGGGCCTCCGGTGTTCGTGGGACCACGCTACGGCCATCGGATGAGGGGCTTGATGGACATGGTGGCCCCTGGCGTTATGGGCTTCGGCGCCGCGATTGACCTTGGTCTCCTTGCTCGCATGGGCGACCTGGGCTACCAACGAGCACCCCAGGAACATCACCATTGCGTTAATTCCCGTTCTTTTCTTGCTGCAATCCACTCCCCGCCCTCTCATTGCTTCGGCACAGTCGTCTGTTAACGGCAATATACGACCGGCCTTTAATCTTTATTCATTTCGAGGGGATATCCCTTCCGCGATCGATACGATTCGCGTTCCATAGGTTGGCACGCGCATAGGCGATTGCACTGCGCGAAATCACATCCCGGCAGCGTTGCGAAAGTTCGATCAGGTGAGAATCGCCGGCTGCAGGTGCAATCAGATAGGCGCCTGGCCCGTCGGTTTACCGTAAGGGATGCAGCGATCCAGAGCAGTTGAATCGGAAGGCGGGAAAACGCTCAACGTGCCGCGCCGCGGCGGTTCATATGTTCGTCGAGAATCGCGTCGGCGATTGCACGCGAACGCGCGCTCGAACGGGCGTCAAGCATCGCAATGGCAATCGACGCGCCGAAGATCAGCAGGCTGAAAGTGATCACGATGCCAGCCAGCCAGGGCACCGGCATATTGCGCAGATCGGACACCGAGTAACTACCCGCCTCGAAATGCGCAGCCGCCATGCCGCAGTAATGCATCCCGCACACCGCCACGCCCATCACCACTGCCGAGCTGATCTGGCGCGTGCGCCGCATTGCGCTGCGACGGCGCAGATCGAATGCCAGCAGCAATGCCGCCCCACTGGCAACAATCGCGATGATGACGGACAGCACCACTAACCAGGTCTGGTAGTGAATGGCGGGACAGATATCCATCGCCCACATGCCCAGATAGTGCATGCTGGCCACGCCGAGCCCCATCGCAACGGCGGCGCCCGCCAGCAGCGGCCAGCGCAGCTCATAACGGCACAGCGGCAGAAAACCGATTGCGGACGCAACGATCGCAATCAGGAGCGAAAGCAGCGTCATAGGAATGTTGTAGCCGACCGCAATCGGCAAATGAAACGCGAGCATCGCGATGAAATGCATCGACCAGATGCCGAGTCCCATGATGCAGCCGCCAAACGCGATCCACGGCAGAAGGGGGCGCTTGCCAATCACGTCCAGGCGATCGGATATATCCAATGCCGTAAATGACGCGAAGATCGCAAGCAGACAGGAAAGCACGACAAGCGAGGGATCGTAGTAGCCGGTCATTTTCGTTCAACTCGTGTGAACTGCGTGTGGCGAGGCTTGGCCAGGACGCGATAGACAACTTCCCCGGGCGCCCCTTTTCCTCTTAGGAATGCCGTCGAGTATACATAGAATTGCTTGCGCGCAATAGCAAGGCAGACCCCAATCTGCTGTCGACGACAAGATGAAAATCAGTATGAATGACCGGTGTATCAGGGGTATTTCGGAAATATTTAGATCTATCTATGCGACTCGCATTGATTATCTGCAAGTCGCATTCAGTCGATGCTTAGTTAATCAACAGGTTGTAGGTGTAGAACACGTCGTCGCGCTGCCAGCCGAGCGATTCGTATAACGCCTGCGCGTTGAAATTGTCTTTCGCGGTGGTAAGGTCCATGCGCACTTTACCGTCGCACTTTGCGCGCGCCGCGGCCGATTCCAGCAGGCGCTTCGCAATGCCGTTGCGTCGATGTTCCGGTGCCACGTACAAGTCGTACAGCACGTAAATGGGTGCTGCGGCCACGGAGCAGAACGAGGGATACAACTGGCAGAAACCGGCGAGGCTGCCCTCGCCTCCCGGCGCGACCAAAATCGCCGAATCGCCGCCTCGCACGCGCGCTTCAATAAAACGACTGGCGAGTTCGAGATCCGCGGGCTGCGCATAAAAGACGCGATAGTCATTGAAGAGCCGTGCCAATTCGGCAAGATCGCATGCTTCGTAGGGTCTGATTTGCATGGAGTGTAAGTGCGCCAGCACAATCGCGTAAATGAAGATGCGCGACTATAAGGCAGCGGCGTCCATGCGCAGAAGAGCCACGACGTTGGCCGTTGCTGGAGCCAGCGAATATCGTGAGCGTGTCACGACACCAGGCACGGCTTTGCCACCGCAGCCGCCTCGTTCAGGATATTCGCGAGGTCAAGGGTAATCCGCTCGATCGGCGTATCGGGGCCAAAAACCTTTATCACGCCGCAGGCGAACATCGCGCCGCAATGCGCTTCGGGCACGATGCCGCCCAGCACCACCGGTGCGTGGCAATCCCGCGCCCTCAATGCGCCGATCAACGCAGGCACAAGTGTCGCGTGCGCCCCCGCGAGCGTAGAAACGCCCACGATATCCGGCTCGAACGCGCAAGTCCAGCCGGCCGCCTCGTTGGGCGCTGCGAATAACGGCCCCAGGCCGACGTCGAAACCTGCGTCGCCAAGCGCTGCCGTCACCACCCGCGCGCCACGGTCGTGGCCATCCTGACCGAGCTTCACGAGCGCCATGCGCGGCTTGCGCCCATGCACTGCGCGCCATCGCGAAACAGCGTCACACGCGGCCTGCCACGTCGCATCGCCGTTACGCGCACCGGCATAGACGTGCGCCTCGCACCTGAGCCCTGCGTGCCAGCGCGGCCACTCGCGCTCCAGTGCTGCCGTGCATTCGCCGATGGTGGCGCGCGCACCCATCGCTTCGATGGTCGCCGCGAGCAGATTGCCCTCGCCCGTGCGCGCACAGTGCATCAAGGCATCGAGCGCGGTCTGCACGCGTCGAGCATCGCGTGTCGATTTCAGTTGCCGCAAACGTTCGCACTGCCTGGCTCGCACTCCAGGACCGTCGATCTCAAGCCCTGCGTGCGGTGCAGTATTGGTCTCGCGATAGCGATTCACGCCCACCACCACGCGCTCGCCTGAATCGATCTGCGCCTGCGTGTGCAGCGCGCCGCGATGCAGGCGCGCCTGCACCCAACCCGTTTCGATAGCGGCGATCACACCGCCTTGCGCCGCGATTTCCTCCAGCGTGTTCTTTACCGCATCGACGGTACGAGCAGTCAGCGACTCGATCGCATACGAGCCGCCCCACGGATCGACCACGTCGCACAGGCCCATTTCGTGCTGCAAGATCAACTGGGTGTCGCGCGCGAGCGTGGCGGCCGCTTCACCCGGCAGCGAGAGCGCTTCGTCCCAGGCGTTCGTATGCAGCGACTGGGTGCCGCCGAACACTGCCGCCATCGCCTCCACCGTGGTGCGCACGATATTGCCGTGCGCGCCCTGCGCATGCAGGCTAGAGCCCGCCGTCTGGCAATGCATGCGCAGTTGCATCGCCCGCACCGACGCTACGCCAGGCGAGCGAGTGAATTCGGCGCACAATTCGGCCCACAGCACGCGCGCGGCGCGCAGCTTCGCGATCTCGCCGAAGAAGTCCGGCCCCACGGCGAAAAAGAAACTCAACTGCTCGCACACGCGCTCGGCATCTGCGCCCTCTTCGACCAGACGCTGCACATAGGCGCGCGCGTTGGCAAACGTGAGCGCGAGTTCGAGCACGGCATCGGCGCCCGCTTCGTGCAGGTGATAACCCGAAACCGACATGGCGTTAAAACGCGGCATATGCGCGAGCAGGTAATGCACCACATCGGTCGCGATACGCAACGAAGGCTTGGGCGCGAAGATATACGCGTTGCGCGCCATGAACTCCTTGAGGATGTCGTTCTGGATCGTGCCGCGCAACTGCGCGGCGTCGTAGCCCGCTTCCTGCGCAGCAACAATGAATGCTGCAAGCACGGGCAACACCGCGCCGCTCATCGTCATCGACACGGAGACGTCGTGCAGCGGCACGCCGTCGAGCAGCCGTTTCATATCCTCGACCGAGTCGATCGCCACGCCCGCCATGCCGACATCGGCGGCCGCGTGCTCATGATCCGAATCGTAGCCACGATGCGTGGGCAGATCGAACGCGATGGACAAGCCCTGCGCGCCGCGTTCAATTGCCCGCCGATAAGCGAGATTCGACGCGGTCGCATCGGCATAGCCCGCGTACTGGCGAATGGTCCACGGGCGCTGCGTGTACATCGTCGCGTGAATGCCGCGCTGGAACGGGTAGTCGCCGGGACGCGCATCGAGCCACGGCACATCGGGCAGATCGGCTTGCGTATAGAGCGCCTGACGCGGCACTGCACTGGCTTCACTCATGCGACCACCGTTTATGTGTGACGATATCGGCAATGCGCACGCCGTCTGCGGCGCGCGAAATAGCGCACCAGTGTGAAAGGCCGTCATGCCCCGCATAGCGGGCGCCAAACGAAAGCGTGAGCCGGTCGCCGACATTCGCGTTGCCATAAAAGGCCATGTCACGCTCGACGAGCGTGGGCGGCGCCGAATGTGGCGCGGAGCGCCAATGCCACTCGGCGCGCTCGACCATCGACTGGAAGCTCGCAAAATACAGCAGATGCGCACCGTTGAAATCGAGCGACGGACACGGCAGATAATCGACCACATGCTCTGTGGCATGCGTCGCGCGGTCGAGTCGACCGTGTTGCGTCCAGTCGCCCGAGCGCAACTGCTTTGCCAATGCGATCAACGCCTGCGCGGCAGCCGGTGTTGTGGGCGAACTCGCACCAGCAAACATCGCTTTGCATACCGAACGGTTATCGCCCGCCTGTTCTCGTCGCACGAAAGTGGACAGCATGTCGACATTCGCCACCGCGCTTTCCGTCGTGAACACACGAAACTGCCCGAAATGCCGCGCACCGGCCACACGTTTCACATCGGCTTCAATCGCAAAGCGCTGATTCTCGCCCACGTCATCGAGCCGCGCTTCGCGCACGCGTATCGCCGTGAAAGCCGCATACGATTTGCGGCCTTCGTCGTCGTAGAAGTCCGGGGCGCCCTGCTGCGCCTGCACGGCCAGAGCGTTCCAGTGCAACTGCCCGCAGGTGCGCAAAAGCCACTGTTCGGACAGCCCCGCAAATGCAAGTTCCGGCATGCCCGCAACGTAATGCGTGCGCGTTTGCGCGGGCGCACGCTCGCTGTCACGCCGCGCGCGCATCGAGCCTCGCGCTTGAGCAGATGCAGTCGGCCAGATACGCGGCGTCGCGCGCGACGCCCGAAAAGCGTCCCGATCCCCACGTATGTAGCCACGGCAGGCCCAGAAAATAGAGCCCTTGCTGTGCCGTAACGCCGCGAGTGTGTCCCGGATAGCCGCGCCCATTGAAGATCGGCAGATCGATCCAGCTAAAGTCGGGCCGAAAGCCGATGCACCAGACAATGCTGCCGATGCCGCTCGCTTCCAGGTCGAGTGAAGTGCGTTCCTGCTGCGGCGTCCACAGGGCGCGATACGGTTCGCCCGCCGGCGCGTCAATGCCGTTTTGCGCGATGAAGCGATCGATCGAGGTGTTAATGCGGTTGTATGTGTCGTCTGCGCTATCCAGATTGGCGCTCAAATTGGGCTTGAAATGCAGCGCGCCATCGACGAAGTCTTCCAGCGCGCCATAGAGTTGCATGCCTTCGCTCGCGAATTTACGCAGGTCGATATCGCGTCCGCCATCGCGGCCAGTGACGTAATGATTGGTGTTGTCACGCACGCCCTCACGCAACGGATGCTCTTCAACAGGCATGTCGTAATACTTCATATCCGCGAGCCAATCAACCACATCGCGACCACGATAAAAGCGCGCGCAGCGCGGCGCTTCGCCCACCGCCAGCACGACATCGCGCCCGCATAGATGCAGGTCTTCGGCGATCTGCGCGCCCGACTGACCGGAGCCCACCACCAGCACCGCTCCCTTTGGCAAGGCGGCCGCATTGCGATATTCGGACGACTGCATCTGCACGATCGAGGCAGGCAAACGCTCAGCCATACGCGGCACGATGGGCGTGTGATAACCGCCCGACGCCACCACCACCTGATCGGCACTCAAAGGGCCAGCGCTCGTCTGCACCAGAAAGCCGCCATTGGGCCGCGTGGCGACGCGCGTCACGCTCACGCCTTCACGCACGGGCGCATCGACATGACGCACGAAGCCATCGAGCCACGCGACGATCTCGTCCTTTTTCATGAAGCCATGCGGATCGTCGCCGCGATACGGATAACCCGGCAGCGCGCATTGCCAGTTCGGCGTGACGAGCGAGAACGCGTCCCAGCGCTGCTCGCGCCACGTATGCGTCACGCTGCGCTTTTCGAGCACAACGTGGTCGATGCCGCGCTGCTTGAGGTAATAGCTCATCGACAGCCCGGCCTGGCCGCCGCCGATGACCGCCACGCTGAAATGCTCTTCGGAACCCGGCGGGTTGGCCGTGAGTGTCTGGGTGGACATGCGATTCTCCTGTTGACTTCAATCCTGATGGGTTTCAATCGACGCTCACGACGGTCACTTCAGCCGCCGGTTGAAAACGGTATGGCTCGGCGGCGCGCTCGATCGACGCCCACTGATCAAGCGCCGATGAACAGGCATAGCCGAATTTCTGGCGCACGCGCTCGGATGCCGCTTCGAGCGCCGCGTGCGCGTTGGCGAGAAACAGGTCGAGCGGGTAAGCGCCTGGGCGCAGATACTCGCGCACGACCGTGGATGGGGAATAGCAGCGCTCTTCGTGGCCATCGGGCCAACGCACCACGAAATGAGTAACAGGCATGGTTTTGCTCCGCGTGTGGCGTCTAGTTTGCAGATTGAGGCATGGCCGGATGCTCGAACGCGCGCGTGGCGCGCCGGTCGGCTGGCACGATGAACGGCTGCGCGTCGAGGCGCCACACGCAGCGTTTCTGGCCGTCCAGTTGCAAATCGATGGTGGGTTCCGCATGAATCTCGCCGATGGCGGCGCAAGCAATCTCGCGCGCTTCGAAACGTGCGATCACCGTATCGACATGTTCGTCGCGCACGCTCAGCAGATAGCCGAAGCTCGGGAAAATCTCGAGCCAGCGCACAAGCGGCACGCCCTCTGGCTTGGGCAAGCGATCCAGGTCGATACACACACCCACGCGCGAACACTCCGCGAGCATCATCGCTGTACCGGCGATGCCCGCCATGCTGATGTCTTTTGCAGCAGCGCACAGTCCGCTTTCGGCAAGTTCGGCCAACAATGCCAGATCGCCGCGCAGGCGCTGCGCGGGGGCCTCGGTCGCCGCGTTCCAGTACGGATATGGCTCCACGAACGCGCCGCGCAGATCCACGGCCATCAGCAGCTTTTCGCCGGGGCGCGCAGCGAAGCTCGAAAGTAATTGCTTCGCATGACCAAGTATTGCCACCGCGAGTTGCGTGCGTTCGCTGCGCGCGTTGCTATGACCACCCACGATCGGCACGCCCAACTGGCGCGACGCCGCCGCCATGCCTTCCAGCACCGGCGCGGCAGGCTCTACGCCATCGCTCCAGATCACATCGACCACGGCGATTGGGCGGCCGCCCATCGCGCACACGTCGCTCACATTCACCAGAACCGAGCAATAACCCGCGAACCACGGCATCGCTTCGATCAAATCGCTCACCATGCCTTCAGCGGCGAAGAGCAGATAGCCATCGCCGTCCGGTATGACGGCGCAGTCGTCGCCCGCCGCCATCATCGCGGAATCTGCGCCGCCCGCATCCAGCGCCGCGAGCATCGGCGCGATATCAGACTTATGCGCGACGCCGCGGCCTGCCTGCAACTTCGCGACGATTTCATCGAGCGTCATGCCGCCCTCCGTTGTTCGACGACGAAACCATCGAATGGCGTGGCGCACGGCGGATAGTGCGCAAGGTCGGCTTCCATGATGTGATGGGCACGGCCAAAGAACATCGCCTCCTCGACCGTACGCCAATGCAGGCGACGAAACAGTGGCGCATTCTGCGCCTGCACATGCGCGCGAAACGTATCGCAACCAAACGCGTGCGCGCTACTCACTGCAAGCTGGATCAAGCTCGCGCCAATCCGGCCATGACGTCGATGCAACGCGCTCACGGCTAGTCGCGAGCCGTACCACGTCGCCTCGGTCGAATGGTCGCGATGAATACGCACGGTGCCAACGACCTCCCGCGCCTCGCTGTGCGGATCAAGCACGGCCACCAGCAGTTGAGCGTGCGCGTCGATCTCGTCGCGATCATCGTATTCAAATACGCCCTGCTCCTCGCAGAACACCGCGCGACGAATCGCGAAAGCCGCCTCGCGCTCCCAGTCGTAACGCGCCCAACGTACCACGACGCCACCGGCATCGATTGCAGTCATGCCGCCACCTTTTCGAATGAGGATAACGACGAGCACGCGCCGCATTTTCCGCAACCCGCCTTGATATCCGATGCGCGCAACCCAGCCTCGCGCACCATCGCGCCAAGCGGCGCGAGAATCGAGCGCATGAATTCCGGCGTGGGCGGCGCGTGATCTTCGAGCGGCGTGCCGGAGATCGGCACGAATGGCACGACGAAGGGATAGACGCCGATCGCCAGCAATTGCCGCGCGACGTCGAGCACGCGCTGCGGCGGGTCGCCCAAACCGGCCAGGATATATGTGCTGACCTGGCCGCGCCCGAACACTTCCACAGCGGCCGCAAACGCACTCATGTAGCGGCTCACCGGCACCGTCGCCTTGCCCGGCATGATGCGCGCGCGCTCGGCCTCGCCCAGCACTTCCAGATGCATACCGAGCGTGTCGATGCCCGCTTCGCGCATGCGCGCAAACCACGCATCGTCGTCAGGCGGCTCGCATTGCGCCTGAATCGGCAGATTCACGGCGCGTCTGATCGCACGCGCGCTATCGCACAGAACAGCCGCGCCGCGATCGGGCGTGGGCGGCGTACCTGTGGTCAGCACCATATGCTTCACGCCGTCGAGCAGCACGGCCGCGCGCGCCACCTCGGCCAGTTGTTCTGGTGTCTTGTGCGCGACGGTGCGCCCAGCCGCAAGCGACTGGCCAATCGCGCAGAATTTGCAGGCCTTCCTGCGGCTCTCGTAGCGGATGCAGGTCTGCAGCACCGTGGTGGCGAGCACATCGGTGCCGTGCAGCGTCGCGATATGCGAATACGGCACGCCGTCGAGCGTCTGCAGCTTGTAAAAGCGCGGCTGTTTCGCAAAAGCGATCTGCGCGATGGGGATGCTTGCGCGCGTGAGCACGCTCAGGCCATTCGCATCAGGTGCGTTCGCAACGAATTCGGATGCGTGCGCGCCGTGCGTATGCACCGGCACCATCAGCGTGACGCCGTCGATCACAACCGCCTTGTGATCGGACGGCCCCGCGCCGCCACGCCGCGACAGGCCCCCGGAATCCGGCGTGGCGAGACGCAAACCGCTCGACTGCAGCTCAGTCAAGAGTTGCAGGCTCGATTCCGGCAGATTGACGCTGGCATTCATCGTGGAAGCTCCATGAAGCGGTGACGGGCGTGTCGTCGAAAGAGAAAACCGGCGTGGCAGGCCGTTCGTTGATCGCGAGACTTAGCAACTCGGGCCGCGCGTAGTGGCCGACCGAATCCATCATCCGTTTGCGTTTGGTGATAAGCGCCATGTCGAGATCGGCGATCACCATGCCCTCGCCTTCGCGCAGCGGCGCGGCCAGATGCTGCCCTTCGGGCGAGACGATGGCGGCGTTACAGCCGCCGCGCAGCGCTTTTTGCAGCTTCGGATCACTGGTGACAGATTCGATCTGGGCGTCGCTCAGCCATCCCGTTGCGTTCACAACAAAACAGCCTGACTCCAGCGCGTGATGGCGGATCGTCACTTCGATCTGCTCGGCGAAGATCGGCCCGACGAGCGAGCCCGGGAACTGGCTGCAATGAATCTCTTCGTGCTGCGTCATCAGCGCGTAGCGCGCGAGCGGGTTGTAGTGCTCCCAGCAGGCGAGCGCGCCCAAGCGACCCACGGCTGTATCGGCAACCTTCAGCCCCGCCGCATCGCCCTGCCCCCAGATCATGCGTTCATGAAACGTGGGCGTGAGCTTGCGGCGCTTGACCTTGATCTGGCCATCCGCATCGAAGATCAACTGGGTGTTATAGAGACTGCCGTGATCGCGCTCGTTGACGCCCAGCACGATCACCATGCCGTGCTCGCGCGCGAGCGCACCGACGGTTTGCGTAACCGGCCCGGGTATCGTCACTGCCTCCTCATACAGGCGCAGATGCTCGGCGCCCGACTGCACCGGCGGCAGCACGAACGAAAAGTACGGGTAGTACGGCAGGAACGTTTCGGGAAACACGGCCAGTTGCACGCCTTCGCGCGCGGCACTGACTATGGCGTCGCAAACACGGGCGAGCGTGCCCGCACACGATGCGAGATCCGGCGCGATCTGCACGGCGGCTGCGCGCACAACGCGCCTGGAAGATAGAGTCGACATGGCGATACCCGCGCGAAATCAAACGGTCCAGGTGTCGATCACGAGCGCGTTCGACTTGCGATGCAGCAGTTTCAGGTCGAGCACGTCGAGCGGATTGATCGCGCGAACGCCTTCGATCAGCGCGCTTTCGGTCTGACCGTAGAGCGCCTGCAACGCGAAGCGGCAGGCGTAGACCTTGCCGCCTTCGGCCATGAATTTCATCAGTTGATTGTTGAAATTCAGATGCCCCGGAAACGCTTCGGCGCCCAGCGTCGGAAAGCCGCGCTGCACGCCCAGCATGACGCCCGGGCCGTAGAGCAGAATCGACGTTTCGAAGCCCTTGCGCTGCAGCCGCGTGGCCTGAAGCATATTGACGAAGCCGATGGAGCCTTCGAAAGCGACCGTATGAAACGTGACGAGCGCTTTTTCGCCGGCTTCGGCCTTGACGTCCTCGAACACCTTTTCTTCGTAATCGACGAGAAAGTCGCCGGTCTTGTGCAGGGGTGTGGTGATGGCGGGCATTGCGTGACTCCGTTCATGGGTTGAGGACTTTGACCGACCGGTGGCCGGCGTCTGTCTTTTCGCAACGGTCGTACCATCGAGCGGTACGCGTCATGCAATCAATCCGCAATCAATGCGGCGTGTCGCGAATGATCCCGATGATTATTTTTTGTGCAGCCTGGGCACGACGGGCATGCGGGCCGTCTCTGACGATCTGCGCAAATTCGCGCGCGCCCCGGCGCTGGGCAAGATGCATTCAATCGCGGTGCACGCATGCATCATTTCGGATCATTCAATGCAATCTCATGCGATCAATTGATTTATTTTTCGGCGCGCATTCTCACTAGAATGAATGCGTCCATGTCGAAATCGCTCGCGCGCACGCCTTATGTCGAACGTCACTGCTCACTGGCTCAAACGGCTCGCCGAAAGCGACAAACCCGTTTATCAGACCATTCCCGATCTCATCGAAGAAGACATGGCGAGCGGCCGTCTGCGACCACGCGACCGGCTGCCCGCGCTGCGCGATCTGTCCGACGCGCTCAAGATCAACTACACGACGCTGGCGCGCGGCTACGCCGAAGCCCGCAAGCGCGGCTTGATCGACTCGCGCGCGGGCAGCGGGTCGTATGTGCGCGGACGCCCGCCCGCAGTGCCGTTGCGAGCGGGCACGGCGCTGGAAATGACCATGAACATGCCGCCCGAGCCGCCCGAGATGGCGGCGCTGCTCGCGGAATCGGCGGCGCAGATCATTGGCGCGGCTGATCCGTGGTCGATGTTGCGTTATCAGGATTTCGGCGGCTCGCAGTTCGAGCGCAGCATGGCGAGCCAGTGGCTGCGCCACACGCTGCCGTCTCATCGCGCGGATGCGCTGCTGGTTTGCCCCGGCATTCATAACGCGCTCGTGGCATTGCTGCTGCGGCTGGTAAAGCCCGGTGAAGCTATCTGCACCGATTGCCTCGCGTATCCGGGCTTGAAAGTAATCGCCAATCAATTGGGGATGCCGCTCGCGCCATTGCCGCGCGATGACGAAGGGCTCAGCGCCACAGCATTCGAAGCTCTCTGCAAGACGCGCAAGCCCGGCGTGCTCTATTGCAATCCGACGCTACAGAATCCGACCACGCGCACGCTCTCGCAGAATCGCCGCGAGCATATTGCCGATATCGCACTACGCTACAGCGTGCCCATCATCGAAGACGACGCCTACGGCATGCTGTGCGAAGCGCCGCCCGTTGCGCTCGCCACCCTCGCGCCCGAACTCACTTACTACGTGACAGGCATGTCCAAATGCTTCGGCGCGGGCTTGCGGGTGGCCTTTGTCGTCGCGCCGGGCGCACGTCACGCCGAGCGGCTTTCCGGCGCGCTGCGCGCGACCACCGTGATGGCCAGTCCGTACATGTCCCATCTCGCGGCGCGCTGGATCGAAAACGGCGTCGCGCAGCGCATGCTGGAGACCATCCGCAACGAGTGCGCGGTACGCCAGCACATTGCGGCGCAGGTGTTCGCTTCGCGCGAAATCGAAACGTCGAAGGAGTGCTTCCATTTATGGCTTACGGTGCCGCCTGAAACGGGCTGGAGCGCATCGGAGCTGGCTTCCCATCTGCGTACCAAACAGATTGGCGTGGTCTCCGGCGCGGCCTTCAGCACCGACGGCAATCCGCCCAACGCTGTGCGGATCTGCCTGGGCGGCCCGGGCGACGCCATCGAAATGGAAGAATCGCTGCATCTGGTGGCGGATATGCTCGATCATCCGGATCATCTGCATTCGCCGATGCTGTGAAGGACTGTCGGCTGCATTTCCCTACAGAATCGCAGGGCTTATTCTTTCATTCATGAAAGCGTTTATGATAATCAGGAAGCCGAAATCATTTGCACCGGTACGGAGACGCGATGCAGTTTTCGATGACCCGCCTGATTCTTTACGTCTACGACGTAGATCTGCTGCGTTCTTTTTATCAGAAACACTTTGAATTAGGCGTCACGGCGAAACTGAATGCCGAGGGCGTGCCGATGCGCTTCGATGGCTTCCCCTGGCTGATGTGCGATGGGTGTGACCCGGAGGGCAACATTTTCCAGCTTTGCCAGCCGGATTGAGTGCCCAATCGATCGGAGTGTCGAACAGATCATCGAACCGCTCGCACTCGATCTTGCGCTTTGCTATCAGGTGAAAGCGACTTCTTCAAGGAAGGTCGCAAAGTAGTCGTCGTCCAGCCATCCAGAAAGATGCTTTGACGCCTCAATGCGCTGGATTTCTTTCTCCCCTTTGTCGGTCACGGTGGCAATCTGCAGTGGCGGGAGATACTTCGTGCTGGGGGGCGGCTTCTGGCTGACGATCTGGATAAGGCCTAGCGTGCGCATCGACGTGAAAATGGCCGGTCGCTTGTGCCACGGTATTTGTCGATACTGGGCAAGTCGGAGAGCTTCAAGTACAGCACCATTGTTGAATTCCATAAGCATCCCTCTGGTGGTCGGCTGAAACGTCCTGCTAGCGCATTGCCCTCACCCTAGCACATGTAACGGCTTTCTACGATGACAGAAACTACGAACTTGCCACCTCCAGCAGCGAATAGCTCCAAAGTTCTTACCCTGCATCGGTTAGACCGCCATCAGCACAAACATTGCCGCGACCGCTACGCCCATCACGCCCGTGGCCAGCCACCCGACGATCCTGACACTGCCCGAGATAATCAACTCCCCCATGACCCCGGGATGCACGGCCATCTTCATCACCAGCACCATGATGGGCACCGACGTCACGCCGTTGATGACGGCACTCCAGAAAAGCGCCTTAATGGGGTCAATAGGCGTAAATCCCAGCGCCAATCCAACCACGGTCGCCAGCACGATGATGCCGTAAAACCGTTTCGCAAGACGCGGCTCCAGCTCCAGGCTGTTTTTCCATTGGAACGCGCCAGCCATTGCATAAGCAGCCGAACCGGCAAGAACCGGCAATGCGAGCAGCCCGGTGCCGATAATGCCAAGACTAAAAAGCAGGAATGCGAACTGTCCGGCGATCGGCTTAAGCGCCGTCGCGGCCTGTGCTGAGGTCTGGATATCCGTGACGTTGTGCGCATGGAGCGTTGCGGCAGTGGTCAGGATGATGAAGAAGGCGATCAGGTTGGAGAAACCCATGCCGAGCCAGGTATCGGCCCCAATCCGTCTAAGGTTCGTCAATACCAGCCACGGCGCCTGCTTCAAGGCATGTTGCTCATCGGCGGCTTCCAGTTCCTCGACCTCCTGGGAGGCCTGCCAGAAGAACAGATAAGGGCTGATAGTCGTACCGAAGACGGCGACAATCGTCGTCACATAGGCCGCCTTCCATGTCGGATGTGGGAATACGGTACGGGCCGCCACGGTCAGCCAAGGAATCTTTACTGCGAATATGATGCCCACATACGCAAACAGTGCAAGCGTGAGCCATTTGAGCACCTTGACGTAGCGCCGGTAGGGCACAAAAACCTGCAAAACAAGGGAAAGCGCTGCGAGTAT
>NZ_DASZJJ010000231.1:0-17862 GCF_035948235.1 Paraburkholderia sp.
CGCAGAATCTGGCCCAGCGCGACGCGAAACTCGTGGCCGACAACGCGGTGAGCCGTCAGCAATACGATGACGCGATGTCCTCGTACCGACAGGCGCAGGCCGATGTGGAAACGGCAAAGGTCAATCTGGATTACACGCGTGTCTATGCGCCGATTTCTGGGCGCATCGGCCGCTCGACCATCACGGAGGGTGCGCTGGTCACGAGTGGCCAGGCGCAGGCGCTGGCTGTGATTACCCAACTCGATCCGATCTACGTGGACGTCACGCAATCGTCCACCGAGCTGCTGCGCTTGCGCCGCGAACTCAAAAGTGGCCAGTTGCATACGACCGGCACAGGCGATGCAAGCGTCGGGCTAGCGTTGGAGGACGGCACGGCCTACGCACGCTCGGGGGCACTCAAATTCTCCGAAGTGACGGTCGATGAAGGCACGGGTTCAGTCACCGTGCGAGCCGAATTCCCGAACCCCGAACATGACCTGCTGCCTGGCATGTTCGTGCGCGCCTCGCTGGACGAGGGCGTGCGTAATGCCGCCATCCTCGTGCCGCAGCAGGGCGTGTCGCGCGATACGACCGGCAAGCCGGTGGTGTGGGTGGTGAATGCCGATAACACCGTGCAGCAGAAGCAGATCGCGGTGGACCGCACGATCGGCAACACCTGGCTCGTGAATCGAGGCTTGCAGGCGGGCGATCGCGTCGTGACCGAGGGCGTGCAGCGCCTTGCGCCCGGCATCAAGGTCGTCGCGAAGCCCGCGTCGAACGTGCACGTCGATCTGGGTGCAGACACGGCTGCGGCGGCGCAGGCAAACGGCAGCTAGGCGGAGCGGACATGTCCCAGTTCTTTATCAGGCGTCCCGTGTTCGCGTGGGTTATCGCCATCATCATCATGCTGGCGGGCTACCTCGCGATTCGCGGGCTGCCGATCAATCAGTATCCAAATATCGCCGCGCCCGCCGTGTCGATCACGGTGACCTATCCGGGCGCGTCTGCTCAGACCGTGCAGGACACCGTGGTGCAGCCCATCGAGCAGCAGCTCAACGGGCTGGACGGTTTGCGCTACATGTCGTCGGAAAGTAACGCCGACGGCAGCATGACTATCATCGCGACCTTCGATCAGGGCACTAACCCGGATATCGCTCAGGTGCAGGTGCAGAACAAGCTGTCACTCGCGACGCCCTTGCTGCCGCAGGAAGTGCAGCAACAGGGCATCCGCGTCGTGAAATACCAGCTCAATTTCATGATGGTCGTAGCGCTGGTTTCCGAAGACGGCAAGATGTCGGTCGGCGACCTCGGCAACTTCCTCGCTTCCAATCTGCAGGATCCGATTCTGCGCACCAAGGGCGTGGGCGATTATCTGCTGATGGGCTCGCAGTACGCGATGCGTATCTGGCTCGATCCCGCGAAACTCGACAGCTATTCGCTGACGCCGCAAGACGTGACGGCGGCGATCCAGTCGCAGAACGTGCAGGTGTCGTCGGGGCAACTTGGCGGTTTACCGGCACGCGCAGGCGTGCAGTTGAGCGCCACCGTGATCGGTAAGGTGCGCCTGCGTAGCGCCGACGAATTCCGCAAGATCCTTATTAAGGTCAACACGGATGGCTCGCAGGTGCGTCTGGGCGATGTCGCGAACGTGAGCCTCGGGCCGGAAAACTACTCGATTTCCAGCCTGTATAACGGCAAACCGTCTGCGGGTCTCGCGCTGCGGCTGGCCACGGGCGCGAATCTGCTGGAGACCGTCGAGGCCGTCAAGAAGCTGCTCAAGGAGAAAGCGCCGCTGTTGCCGCCCGGCGTGAAGATCGTCATTCCGTATGACACATCACCGGTTGTCCACGCATCGATTCACGAAGTGGTGAAGACGCTGTTCGAAGGCATTGTGCTGGTGTTTCTCGTGATGTACCTGTTTTTGCAGAACATCCGCGCGACGCTGATTCCTACGCTAGCCGTGCCGGTGGTGCTGTTAGGCACCTTCGGTGTGCTTTCGGCGTGCGGATTCACGATCAATACGCTCACGATGTTCGGCATGGTGCTCGCCATCGGCTTGCTGGTGGACGATGCGATCGTCGTGGTCGAGAACGTCGAGCGCGTGATGAGCGAAGAGGGGTTGAGCGCGAAGGAAGCCACGAAGAAGTCGATGGGCCAGATCCAGGGCGCACTGGTCGGCATCGCTTTGGTGCTTTCCGCCGTGTTTCTACCGATGGCGTTTTTTGGCGGCTCGACCGGTGTGATCTATCGTCAGTTCTCGATCACGATTGTTTCGGCGATGGCGCTCTCTGTGCTGGTCGCGCTGGTCTTCACGCCCGCGTTGTGCGCGACCATTCTCAAGCCCGGTCACGCCGATCATCACGAAAAGCGGGGCTTTTTTGGCTGGTTCAATCGCAGCTTCGATCGTGGTGCCGCGCGCTATGAGAGCGCCGTCGCATCGATTGTGCGCAAGAAGGGTCGCTATCTTCTGATCTACGGCGTGATTGTCGCGAGCATGGGCGCGCTCTTCACGCGCATCCCGACGGCCTTTCTCCCCGACGAGGATCAGAGCCTGATGTTCGTGCAGGTGCAGATGCCCGGTAACGCCTCGGCCGAGCGTACCGAAGATGTGCTGACCCAGGTGCGCAATGACCTGCTCAAGGATGAAGCGGGTGTGGTTGAAAGCGTTTTTACCGTGAATGGCTTTAACTTCGCGGGGCGTGGTCAGAACTCGGCACTCGCGTTCGTCGGCCTCAAGCCGTGGGAAGAACGCACGGGTGCCAGTTCAAGCGTCTTCGATCTGGCACAGCGCGCGCGCGTGGCTTTCTCGAAGATCAAGGACGGCGTAGTGATTCCCATCGTGCCGCCTGCTGTGCTCGAACTCGGCAATGCGCAAGGCTTCGACATCTATCTGCAGGACAACACCGGCGAAGGCCATGCCGCGTTGATGGCGGCGCGCGACCAGTTCTTGAGCCTCGCGCGTCGAGACCCGCTGCTCGTGAACGTGCGCCCGAACGGCATGGATGATGAACCGCAATTTCACGTTGATATCGATGATGAAAAGGCGCGCGCACTCAACGTGAGCGTCGCGGATATCAACGACACCATGACGGCCGCCTGGGGTTCGGAATATGTGAACGACTTCGTCGATCGTGGCCGCGTCAAGAAGGTCTACATCCAGGGCAATCCTGCCTCGCGCATGAGCCCCGAAGATTTGAACCGATGGTATCTGCGCAATGGTGCTAACCAGATGGTGCCGTTTTCGGCGATGGCGAGCAGCCACTGGGAGTTCGGCTCGCCGAAGCTTGAGCGTTTCAATGGCATTTCGGCGGTCGAATTGCAAGGGCAGCCAGCGGAAGGCCATAGCTCGGGCGAAGCGATGGAAGAGGTGCGCAAGATCGCGGCGCAATTGCCGCAGGGATACAGCGTGGCCGTGACGGGCCTCTCGTATGAAGAACAGTTGTCGGGCTCGCAGGCGCCTGCGCTCTACGCATTGTCGATCCTGATCGTGTTCCTTTGTCTCGCGGCCTTGTATGAAAGTTGGTCCGTGCCGTTTTCGGTGCTGATGGTGGTGCCGCTTGGCGTGATCGGCGCCGTGGTGGCGACGCTTGCGCGCGGCCTCACGAACGATGTGTTCTTCCAGGTGGGCCTGCTCACTACGGTGGGCTTGTCGGCGAAGAACGCCATTCTGATCGTCGAGTTCGCCAAGGATCTGTACGAGCGTGAAGGCATACCGCTCGCGCAGGCTGCCGTACAGGCCGCGCGTCTGCGCCTGCGACCGATCATCATGACTTCGATGGCGTTTGTGTTGGGCGTACTGCCGCTGGCGATTTCGCACGGCGCGGGCTCCGGCAGTCAGCATTCGGTGGGCACCGGCGTGGTGGGCGGGATGATGACCGCAACGTTCCTCGCGATCTTCTTTGTGCCCATGTTCTATGTACTGGTCACGGGCTTCGTTGCACGCCGCAGGCGTGGGCAAGTCGAACAGACGGAAGAGGTAGAAGCATGAAGACCCTGAAAATCACAGTCGTGCCTGCGCTCGCGTTTGCGGTGGCGGCGGGCTGCACGATGATTCCAGAATATCAACGACCCGATCCGGCAATTGCATCGCAGTACGATGTATTGGCGCCTGCAGATCAGCACAGCCCGCTGGCCGCCGATGTCGACTGGCGCGGCTACTACACCGATGCGCGTCTGCAGAAGATCGTCGCAATGGCGCTGGAGAACAATCGCGATCTTCGCGTGGCGATACTGAATATCGAATCGGCGCGTGCGCAATATCGTATCCAGCGCGCCGACCTGCTGCCCACGCTTTCGGGCAGTGCGAGTGGGGCGCTTGAGCGTTTGCCCGCCGATGTCTCGACAACAGGGCAAGCGGGCGTGACGCGCAGCTATAGCGTCGGTGGCGTGGCGTCCTATGAACTGGATCTGTTTGGCCGCATACGCAGTCTGTCCGCACAGGCGTTGCAGAGTTATCTGGCCACGGCCGAAACACGCAAGGCGGCACAGATCAGCCTGATCGCCGAGGTCGCGAACGCGTGGCTCACGTTGCAGGCGGATCAGGATCTCAGGACCCTTACCGCTAATACGCTCGCGAACCAGCAGGCCTCGCTGAAGATCACGGAGTCGGGCTTTCGCAATGGCACGGCGTCGCTGCTCGATTTGCGGGAGGCACAAACTTCTGTGCATACGGCCGAAGTCAATCTCGCGCAATACGAGCGCCAGGTGCGGCAGGATGTCAACGCGCTGACGTTATTGGCTGGTGCGCCGCCAGGCGCCGATCTGGTCGCGCCGGAAACGCTCGCGAAAGTCTCGCTTGACGAAGCGCTGCCCACGGGGCTGCCATCCGATCTGCTGACACGCCGTCCCGACATCATGGCAGCCGAGCATCAACTGCTTGCGCAGAACGCGAACATTGGCGCGGCGCGCGCGGCATTTTTTCCGCGTATTGCTTTGACGGCGGGTGGGGGCACCACAAGTGCGACGCTGCGCGATCTGTTCGATCCGGGCAGCGCGGCCTGGTCGTTTGGTCCGTCGATTACGGTGCCGATCTTCGACTACGGCCGCAATAGCGCGAATCTCGCGGTGGCCAGGGTCAATCGCGATATCGCCGTAGCGACCTATCAGAAGACCATTCAGACCGCGTTTCGCGAGGTATCGGATGCGCTCGACGGGCGCACCACGTGGGCGCAGGAGGAGAGCGCCCAGCGGCAACTCGTGCAGGCGAGTCAGTCGGCTTACGACCTGTCCGACGAGCGCTACAGGCAGGGCGTGGATGCTTATCTGCAGGTGCTGGTGAATCAGCGTTCGCTTTACGACGCACAGCAGAATCTCATCAAGATCCGGCTTTCGCGCATGAGCAATACGGTAGAACTCTATCGTGCGCTGGGCGGCGGATGGACCGCGCCGGGTGTTGGAGCCGCTGCGACGTCGGATCCGCATGTCGGATAACGCCGTAGCGTAACGTTTGACTGGCTGGCCTTGTGCGCATGATGCACCCAAGGCTCGAAATGGGAAAGCAATCCGGGAAAGAGAAAGTGAAGCGAACTCGCGAACAGGCATTGGCCACTCGGGCGACGTTGCTTGAGGCCGCCGAATGCGTGTTTTATGAAAAAGGTCTTGCGGGTGCGACGCTCGATGAAATCGCGCGCCGCTCGGGCGTGACGCGTGGGGCGCTTTACGGGCACTTCGAAAACAAACTGGGCCTGCTCGATGCCATATTCCAGGCCGCGGGCCGACCGCTCGATCCATTTGCGGTGAACCTCAGTGTGTGCCGGGAGCAGCCCGTTGAGGAACTCGTAGAGGAAATCAAACGCTGCTGGCGCGAAGCCACGGAGGTGCCGAGAACGGCGCGTCTCTATGCACTGCTATTCAACCTGTGCGAAAGCGCGCTGGAAGCCGCGCCATTTTTCGAGCGTGTGCTCTCGGCAAGCCGCAATGCCGAACTGCGCATCGAAGCGTGCTTGCGTCGTGCGATATCGCGCTCCTGCCTGCCCGCAAATCTGGATGCGCAGAAAAGTGCGCGCGTGATTCATGCCGCGTTGAGCGGGTTGTTGCGGCGCCGGCTGATGAATCTGGCGCAGAGCAATCTGCCCGAAGCCGACGTGGCGCAAATCGTGCGTGCGCTGTTAGCGCATGAGCGCCAGCATGCTGGCGCGTGCGAGGTCCTCGTTTAACCCCTGCTGAACGGCACGGAACACGGCGGCCACGAAACTGGCTGCCGTGTTTTGCTCACACACCAATCAGAAGTGGAATTCCGCCATCACCATCGGCGCGGACGTCTTCGTGCTCACTGTCTCGCTCGACGGCGTGCCATACATGTTCTTCCAGTACTCGTAACCCACGCCCACATACGCCGTGCGCGGATGGCCGGCAAACGATCCCACATCGGCCAGCAGCGAAATGCGCGTGAGGAATTCCGTGGTGGTTTCGGTGTAGAAGCCGTCCTTGCCCTTCGGTCCGGTCACGCTCGCGAAGCCGCGAAACTCGAGCGGCAAGCGTGCGATCCGGAACGGCACGAGCCACGAGCTTTCGATGTGCCACGCCGTGTGAAAGTGCACATCCACGCCGGTAATGCCGTTGTGATTGCTTTCCGTGCGCCCGCCGACCGTCAGGTTGGCAAAGCCGTGCGGAATGGCGAATTCGACCGTCGGGCCGAACACGAGCATACGCGCGCGCTCTGCGTAGGCATCGTTTTTCACGCCGAACTCGTAGCCGATGGTCGCGCCGAGATCGCGCACGATACCGTAGCCCACCGAATGTCCGAGGATTTTGCCCGCGCTAAACTCGACGCGCCCCACGCTATAGACTTCCTGGGCACCGCCGGAAGACGGACCGCCCGCTTCAGGGTTCGCCGAGTTCGAGACCAGATAATCCACGTTGAAGGCATAGCTACCGAAGCGGAAGCCGCCGATCGTTGTCAGGTAGCCGATGTTCTGCGCGACCTTGTCCTTCACACCGGGATAGTGGAAATTGCTGCCATAGCGATAGCCGATGTAGGTGTCGTTCCAGACCAGCGGCGGCGCGCCGTCGTCGGCCTGAATCGCGTTCGGCTTCGGTGCTGCGCCGTTGGGTTTGTTGTCCTCGGTTTGGGGTGGTGCGGACCCGTTCGGTGCGGTGTAGACCTCCGCGTGAGCGAGTTCGGCTAAGCAGAAAAACATCGCAATGCCAATCAATGACTTGCGAATCGTTGGCGTGCGCATGGCGCTTCGTGTCGTCTTCATTGTCTCCGGCCTTATACGTATTCTATTGACCACGTTATCGATCCATCGGGGAGATGGAGTGCCGATGTCTCCGGCTGCCGACGATGGTAGGTCAAGGCCGCGCGCAAGCACTTATACAAAAGGCCGATTCGCTGGCACTTTTGTTCATAAATTGCAGGTGATTCGGGTTGGTCTCTATGCCAGGCGTGGCTCGGGTGTGACGCCGTCGGCAAAAAGTCCCAGTGAAAGTTTGTTTTGTTCAGGGACACGCGGCACTGGATTCGCTAGTCTTACCATCGAAGCCGCGGCCTTCGTCCGGTGTAGAAGCTCCCGGAAGAAGGACGGATTGCCCTGTCAAGGCAATACCGTGACACCCCGAAGACAAGCGGCCACCGATAAATACAGGAGGCATTTGCAGTGCAATTCAAGCTTAAATTCAGGCATATCGCTGCTTGCGCGGCGCTCGCGGGGAATGGCGTCCTGCTCTCGACTCAGGCGCTGGCGGCCACCGAAGGCACGTTGCTGCTCAATCGACTCGGCCCTGTCACATCGGATCTGTATATCGCCAATGCCGATGGCTCGGACGAACACAAGTTGCTCGCAAGCGAGGGCTTCGACTATCACGCGTCTTTCTCCAGGGACGGCCAGTGGATTGTGTTCACGTCGGAGCGTGCGGGTCTTGGCGAATCGGATCTTTATCGCGTGAAGGTGGACGGTTCGCATCTGCAGAAACTTACGGACCATATCGCGGTGGATGATGCGGCTGCGTTTTCACCCGTCAATCCCAATGTGATTGCGTTTGTTTCGTCGCGACGCGGCGCGCACGATTTCGGCACCACCAACATCTGGACGCTGAACATCGCCACGGGCGCATTGAAGAATGTGACGGGCAACATCAAGTTCGATCCGTCGAAGCCGCATAGTTTCTTCCGGCCTTCGTGGTCGCCGGATGGCAAGTGGATTGCGTTGTCTTCGGATATCGGCAGCGACTGGCGCGGCCACAACCTGCCGGTAGGCTGGGAGCGCACGCAGGAAAGCAGCATCTATGCGATCCGCCCGGACGGTTCGGGCTGGCATCAGGTTGCCACGCGCGCCGGTTACGATGAAGGCTCGCCCACATGGTCGCCCGACGGCAAGCGCGTGGCGTTCTATGAAACGCCCGTTGAATCTACGTGGGGCGCGCATCGTCCCGAAGGGATCAACAACGTCAGCTCGCAGATCGTTGCCGTCGATCTGGCCACGCACGAACGCAGCGAACTCACATCGACGCCCGGTTTCAAGGTGTTTCCGCAATACCTGAGCGAGACGACGGTGGCGTACCACGTCAAGGGCGGCGATACGGAAGGCCTTTACACGACGGCAGGCGTCGATCGCGCGACGCGCAACACCGGCATCCGTTCGCCGCACTACTCGTATGACGGCAAGAAGATGGTCTACGAGAAGGTCTCGTTCCGTCCCGCGCGCGCAAACGGCACGCCGCTGTTCAGCTTCGATCCGCGCTGGAAATACACCTATATCGACGTATTCCCGCAACTCTCCGCCGACCGCAAGCAACTGGTCTACACGGAGAAGGCGATCAATTCGTCGATCGCGGTGGTGAACGCCGATCTCTCCGGTTATGACCGCGTGTACGACGCGTCGAAGAGCGGCCTCGATCCGAGTCTGATCCAGAAGGGTCTCGCGGGCGCGTTCCAGCCGACCTGGTCGCCCGATCGCAAGTGGGTGGCGTTTGGCGTGGGTAGCTGGTTCTTCACGCGTGCGGGCGGACCCGGCAAGATCATGCGCATCAAGACCGACGGCAGCATGGACAGCCATGCGGAAGCGCTCACGGACGGTTCGGTCAACGCGGGTTTCCCGAGCTATTCGCCAGACGGCACGAAGATTGTGTATCGCGTGTGGAGTGAAAAGGAAAAGGGCCTGCGTATTCTCGATCTGGAAACGCGCAAGACCACGGAGCTGACGACGGGCGAAGACAATCTGCCGGGCTGGTCGCCGGACGGCACGAAGATCGTGTTCACGCGCAAGGAAGTGAATCCGACCGACCCGAACAAGTTCCACTACGACGTGTACACCATCAAGCCGGACGGCAGCGATGTGCGCCGCCTCACGACGCCGGGCTCGAATCAGGGCCATGCCGTGTGGACTTACGATGGCCGCATTGCGTATTGCTCGGGCGAGTATGGCTTCCGCGACGAACTCGCGCTCTACGACAACAGCTTCCAGCCCGACGGGCAGAACTGGGTCATGAATGCGGATGGCAGCGACCAGCACGCGATCACCGATACGCTCTGGGAAGAAGCGATGCCGATGTATGTGCCCAATCCGCAATAGCCCGTAATAGCAGGTTCAAACGGGATTCGATTTCAAACGCCGTGCTGATCAGCGCGGCGTTTTTTTATTCCCGTGGTTGTTCTCGTCGTGCACGGCACGCATACAGCGCATAGCTGCTATGCGTGCCATGCGCGGCCAGACGCGTGTGCGCGACCCATAATTTCCGCATCCCGCAGCGCCGCCAAAAAGCGCCGCGATCTGTCACAAGGAGTCGTCTATGTCTGAATCCGCAAACTCAAACTCGCGTAATGGCGGGCGTATTCTCGTCGATGCGCTGGTGGGCAATGGCGTCGATACCGTCTATTGTGTGCCGGGCGAAAGCTATCTGCCGGTGCTCGACGCGCTGCACGACACGCAGAGCGTGCGCACCATCACGACGCGCCACGAAGGTGCAGCGTCGAATATGGCCGATGCCTACGGCAAGCTCACGGGCCGCCCCGGCATCTGCTTTGTCACGCGCGGGCCGGGCGCCACGCATGCGAGCAACGGCGTGCATACCGCAAGCGAAGACGCCACGCCGATGATTCTTTTCATCGGCCAGGTCGAGCAGGGTTTTCTCGGCCGTGGCGCGTTTCAGGAAGTCGACTATCGCCAGATGTTCGGCGGCATCGCCAAATGGGTCACGCAGATCGAAAGCGTGGAGCGCATTCCGGAAGTCATTGCGCGAGCCTTCAGCGTGGCGATGTCGGGCCGTCCTGGGCCGGTGGTGATCGCTTTGCCGGAAGACGTGCTGTTCGGCGCGGCCATGGTGGCCGATGCGCCCGCGGTACGCGTTGCGCAGGCGGCTCCTGAGGCGCAGTCGCTCGACGCGTTGCGCGCGCTGCTGGACGGCGCTGAGCGCCCGCTCGTGATCGTCGGCGGCACCGGCTGGGACGACGCGGCCTGTGCTTCGCTCAAGCGTTTCGTAACCGCAAACAACCTGCCGGTAGCCGCTTCGTTTCGCCGCCAGGATCTGTTCGACAATCGCGACGCGCATTACGTTGGCCAGCTGGGTCTGGGTGTGTCGCCAAAGCTCGCACAGCGCGCAAGCGATGCCGATCTGCTGATCGTGATCGGCTCGCGTCTGGCGGAGACGACATCGTCGGGCTACACGCTGTTCGCAAGCCCACAACCGAAGCAAACCATGGTTCACGTGCATCCGGACGCCGAAGAACTGGGCCGCGTCTATCAGGCGCGATTGCCGATTCAGGCGTCGCTCGCGGCGTTTGCGCGTGCGCTCGACGGCGTGGCGCCCATCGCCGCGCAAACGCAAGCGCGCTGGCATGCCTGGACGGAATCGGCGCGCGCCGATTATGTGGCGCATTCCACGCCGCCCGCACCATCGACGGAAATCCGCGGTGTGGACCTCGCTCAGGTGGTCTCGCATCTGAGCGAAGTGCTGCCGGAAGATGCGGTGATCGCGAATGGCGCAGGCAATTACACGGTCTGGGTGCATCGTTTCTATCGCTATCGCCGCATGGCCACGGAACTTGCGCCGACCAACGGTGCAATGGGCTACGGTTTTCCGGCGGCAATTGCCGCGAGCCTCAGGAATCCGAAGCAATCGGTTGTGTGCTTCGCTGGCGATGGCTGCTTCATGATGTATCCGCAGGAACTGGCGACGGCCGTGCAATTTGGCGCGCCGCTCATCGTCATCCTCGTCAATAACAACATGCTGGGCACGATCCGCATGCACCAGGAGCGCGAGTATCCGGGTCGCGTCTCGGCGACGCAATTCGTCAATCCCGACTTCGTGGCGATGGCGCGCGCATTCGGCGCGCACGCGGAACGCGTCGAGCGCACTGAGGACTTCGCGGCGGCATTCGAGCGCGCGCAACGCGCAGGCGTTGCTGCGCTGATCGAGTTGCGCACCGATCCGCTGCAGATCACGCCCGCCAACCGTCTGGCCAGCTAAGGAGCCGTCACTATGCAAACCCAGGTCTCATTCGAGCCGCGAGGCGACATGATTATCGGCGGCGAGTCCGTCAAGGGCGCGGGCGGCACGCTGCGCGCGCTCGCGGCCGCCACCGGCGAAGCGCTCGAGCCGGCTTTCGGCTGTGCAACACCTGCACTGGTGGACCGTGCGTGCGCACTCGCGGGTGCAGCGTTCGATGCCTATCGGCAGTTGCCGGACGCGCGGCGCGCGGCGTTTCTTGAGGCAATCGCTCAGGCGATTCTCGATCTCGGCCCGGCGCTGATCGAGCGCGCGCACCTGGAAACCGCGCTGCCCATTGCGCGCCTGGAGGGCGAGCGCATGCGTACCGTCAACCAGTTGAAACTCTTTGCGAGCGTGGTACGCGACGGCCGTTGGCATGGCGCGGTCGTCGATACGGCGCAACCGCAGCGCATGCCGCTGCCGCGCCCGGATCTGCGCATGCGCCGCATTGGCCTCGGTCCGGTGGCGGTGTTCGGCGCGAGCAACTTTCCGCTGGCGTTTTCGGTGGCGGGCGGCGATACGGCTGCCGCGCTAGCGGCGGGGTGTCCTGTGGTGGCGAAGGCGCATCCCGCGCATCTGGGCACATCGGAACTCGTTGCGCGCGCAATCGCTCACGCGGCACGCGAAACGCAGATGCCCGCCGGCGTGTTCTCGCTGGTGATCGGCGACGGGACGTGGATTGGCGAAACCCTGGTCGCGCATCCCGAGATCCAGGCAGTGGGCTTTACGGGCTCGCGTCAGGGCGGCCTTGCGCTGCAGCGCATCGCCCAGGCGCGCGCGGAGCCGATCCCCGTCTACGCGGAAATGAGCAGCATCAATCCGGTGGTGGTGTTGCCGCATGCGCTGGCGGCGCGCGGCGAGCAGATTGCACGCGATTACGCCGATTCCGTCGTGATGGGCGTGGGGCAGTTCTGCACCAACCCCGGCATCGTGCTCGCACTCGCGGGCGAGGCGCTCGACGCGTTCTGCGCGACGGCGGCGCAGGCGATCACGACGAAAGCCGCTGCGACGATGCTCACGCCGAACATTCACGCGGCGTATTGCCGGGGCGTTGCGCATCTGGCCGAACTCAATGGCGTTACGACGCTCGCGCGCGGTGCTCAAGCGCGCGGGCCGCACGATGCTGTGCCGGTGCTGCTGCGCACGCAAGGCAGCGCATTTCTTGCCGATGCAGCGATGCACGAGGAAGTGTTCGGCCCCTGCTCGCTGATCGTAGCGTGCCGCGACTTAGACGAATTGCAGGCTGTTTTGCGCCGCATGAGCGGCCAGTTGACGGCGACCGTGCAACTCGACGAAGCCGATTACGCCCAGGCGCAAGCACTCCTGCCGATACTCGAGCGCAAGGCGGGCCGTGTGCTGTTCAACGGCTTTCCGACCGGCGTGGAAGTCAGTCACGCGATGGTGCACGGCGGCCCGTTCCCGGCGACGTCGGATACGCGCACGACCTCGGTGGGCACGGCCGCGATCGATCGCTTCCTGCGGCCCGTCTGCTATCAGGCGGTGCCTGATGCGCTACTGCCCGACCCGCTCAAGCACGACAATCCGATGGCGATCTGGCGTTTGAGCGACGGCGAGTTCAGCCGCAATTGAAGTTTGGCCGGGCGATCAGGTTTGCGGGGCGGGCAGTGTCGCCCCGGGCCAGTCGCCCGTTTCAACCAGCCCGGCGGCGAGTTCGCGGATCATCTGCGCGACTCGCCACACGCCATCGGGCATGACGCGATTGAGCGGCCACGCAATCGCCACGTCTCTCACCACGGCTGCGTTTGCAAGCGGCATGCAACGCAGCCTGCCGGACGCTACTTCTTCGATCACCGAGGCCGCGGGCAACAATGTGCAGCCGCATTGCGCCATCACGAGACGCTTGGTCAGCGAAATCGAGCCATCGCATTCAAGCGCGATTTGCAGTGTAAAACCGTGGCGTGCGGCGAGCGATTCAGCCAGCACGCGTAGCCCGTGATGGGTGCTGGGCAGGATAAGCGGCAGGCCGCCGAGCGTATTCACGTCGATAGGTCCATCAGGCAGCGCGAAGTCCGCCGGTGCAATCAGACAGAGTTCTTCCGCAAGCAGCGGATCGAATTGCGTCGTGCCGCGATGCTCGGGCACGTACATGATCGCCAGATCGATTTCGCCGTCGTTGAGCCGCCCGAGTATCTGGCTCGCCAGCCCTTCCACGAAACGCACCCGTGTATGCGGATAACGCGCCCGTAGCCGCTGGCCGAGTTCGCCGAACATGATGCGCGCGATGGTGGGCTGCGCGGCGATCGCCAGTTGCGCGGGGCCGCTTTCGGTGCCGCTGCGCATCGCGCCGCGCGCTTCCTCCAGCGTGCGTTCGAGCGTCTGTGCGTACACGAGCAGTTGCTCGCCGCGCTCGGTGAGGCCGACGCCGCGTCCGCTGCGTTGAAAAAGCCGCACGCCCAGCTCTGCTTCGAGCACGGCGATGCGGCGGCTGACAGTGGACTGGTTCGCGCCCAGCTCCATGGCCGTGCGCGAAATGCTGCCTGTTTTCGCGACGTGCGCGAAGACGGCGAGATCGTCTGAATTCATCGGTGGATCGCGTGATACGAGTGGCGCCTGAGCGCACTTTATAGCACGCGGTTAGCCACAATCGATGCAACCGGGCCTCGCAACCGCGTTGCCATCGCCCGCAGGTTCATTGACACGCGGCGCCCACTCACGCCGCATCAGCGTCAGCGTGCTAACTGCGCCGATCAGCAGGAACACGAAAATCGCCGTCATCGGCAGGGTATAGCTGCCGCCAACATGTAGCAGCCAGCCGGAAAGACTCGCCGAGACACCGCCTGCAAGACTCGTGGCCACTTGCTGCAATCCCGTGTTCAGGCCCACTGCGGGCTTGGGAATCAGCGTCAGTTTGCACAGCGCGAGATTATTCGCGGTGACGAGTCCCAGCAACGAAAGCGACACCACATTCCAGAACAGCGCCATATCCGGCGATTGCGCATTGGCGCCGAGCAAAACCGTCGTGCCGCCCAGAAAGCCTGCGACGATAAATACCTTGCGCACCGCAACCGCATCCCGCCCGCGCGCGATGATGCGATCCGCTGCCCAACCGGCGACGGCCGCCACAATCGCAATGCCTGCGAAGCTGAAAAACGTATACAGCCCCGACGATTGCAGCGACAGCCCGCGCTGTTCGACGAGGTACGCCGGCATCCACGTCATGCAGTAGAACGCGAAATAGCTATAGCAGAAGTTGTTAATGAGGCCGCCCCACACAACTGGGCTCGCCAGCAGGTTGCCAAGCGGCACCGACGCCGCGCGCTCCTTCGCAGCTACCAGTTCGTCATGCGAAGGATAGTCGTCTTCCACCATCGCCAGCCACGGCAGCAGCCAGATCAGCCCGACGAGTCCAGTCGCAATGAACATCGCCTTCCATGAGGCCGTCACGATCATCCAGGCGGCGATGGGGGCGCCCAACGCCGGGCCCATCTTCCCGCCAATCGAAAAGATGCCGAGCGCTGTGCCTTTTTGCGTTTCCTCGAAGTGATTCGCGAGGTAACGATAGGTTGCGGGAACAACGATCGCTTCGGCGGCACCGATCAACAGACGCATCACGATCAGCGCGGAAAGCGTCGTGACGAGTCCTGTTGCTGCCGCGGCGAGGCACCAGAGCAGGAAGCAGATCGCGTAGGGACGCTTCACGCCGTAGCGGTCGACAAGCCAGCCCATCGGCATCTGCAACACGCCATAGGACCAGAAGACTGCCGAATTGAGCCAGCCGCGCTCGACGCTCGTGAGTCCGAAGTGATGAATGAAGCTTTTATCGGCGAGCGCCGAAGACAGGCTCGTGCGATCCACGAAGGAAATCAGCAGGCCGAGCGCAAGCAGCACGAGCACGCGCCACGGATGCGATGCGCGCGCGAGAGGCGGTGAGAACGGTTTCATTTACTGCACGAAGGCCACGCTGGTCGGGTCTTGTACCGCGACGGACTGGCCCGTATCTGCGAGCGTGCCCGTGGCCGTGTCGATGCGGAACAGGTGCACGTCGCCGCTATGCTGGTTGGCGACCAGCATCCATTGCCCCGACGCATCGATGCCGAATCCCCAAGGTTTCTCCCCACCCGAAGCCACGCGCTGGACCAGCGAGACCTGACCCGTTGCGGCGTCCACGCGATAGACCATCAAGGCGTTTTCCGCGCGATTCTCCACGTAGAGGAAGCGCCGGTCGCGGCCAAATGTCATTTCAGCACCGCTTTTTACGCCGTTGAATGAGGCACTGGTGATCGGCGTCGATTGTAGTTGGGTCAGCGCGCCTGTTGCGGGGTCCCAGCGCAGGGCGATCAGTTCGGCGCTCATTTCGGTGAGCACGTAGGCGTATTCGCCGTTCGCGCTGAACAGGATACGGCGTGGGCCGCTGCCCGGCGGCAAGTCGAAGGTGTGTTGCGCATCGGCGGCGCGCGGCGAGAGCGAATGGGTGTCGCGATCGAAGCGGTAGATAAAGACGCGATCGGCGCCCAGATCGGGCACGAGTGCATAGCGGCCCGAGGGATCGATCGTCACGCCATGCGCGTGCGCGCTTTTTTGGCGCGGGCTCGGGCCGGAGCCTTTTTCCTCGATGGTCGATTCGAGCTTGCCGACGCTGCCGTCGCCTCCAACCGCGACGCTCGACACCGACCCGCTGTTGTAATTCGCGCCGAGCAGCGTGGACGACGGTGCATCGAATTGCAGGAAGGTGGTGCCGCGGCCGCCCGTGAGCACGTCATTGATGCGTTCGAGCTTGCCGGTGCCGCGATTCACGGCGTAGGCGGTGATGCTGCCTTCCTTGTCGCGTTCGTCATCCACTGCGTACAGCACAGGCAATGCGGGGTGTGAAGCCACCCACGTCGCGTTCGGTCCCTGTGCGGCGGTGCCTAGCGCCATGAGTTTGCCCGTCGCCTTGTCCAGGCGCAGCGCGCTGATCTGCTTCTGCTGCGTGCCGATATAGGCAAATTCCGCCGAAGCATCCGAAGACGATGCGGACATTGCCGTGGTGCAGGCTACGCCATAAATCGATGCGCACGCAACGAGTGCGCCGTTGATCGCGAGGCGGGAGGCATGATGCTTGAACGATTGCGCCATTTTCGATTCACGTGAATAAACTGAAGTCAAGCATAGGCGGCAGGCTATTGACCGTCCCTGTACAAATCCCAGGTTCGCTGGGACTTTTTGCGTGGACCAGGGAATGTACTGGGGCGCAACTGCTTGCGGGCCACAAACGAAAAGCGCGCCGTGTTACGTGAAGGTCACGGCGCGCCTCGGGGCAATCAGGGCAATGTGTTATCGACGTGCCTCGATACGGAACTGGCTAGGCGCCTGGCCGACTTCGCGGCGGAAAAAGCGCGTGAAATACGCGGCATCGGCAAAACCTAGCCAGAATGCGACCTGTTCGACGGACATATCGCCGAAAATGAGTTCGCGTTTCGCCTCGGTGATGATGCGCGCGTGGATCATCTTGGTCGGACTCATATCGGCTGCCGACGCGCACGCAGCGCGCAGTTGCACCGGAGAAACCGCCAGAATCGATGCGTATTCCTGCAAGGGCAGATTGCTGCGGTAGTGTTCTTCGATCAGCTTGCGAAAGCGCTCGACGAGGCGCACGTCGTGACGCGGCGTGCCGTCGTTGGCAGCCTGGTCCAGATGCGCTTCGCGCACGAGCGTGAGCAGCAGCATCGTGAGCAGGGCCTCGGCGCCGGGCACATGGCCCACGGCGCTCGATTCCACTTCCTGTTTCAGGCGCTGAATGAGCGTATAGAGGTCGTGTCCCGCTTCGGCCGCCTGGGCCAGCGGAATCATGCGCGGTGCGGACCACAGCACGATGAATTCGTGCAGCTTGGCGTTGACCTGCGTGAGATAGGACACGTCAACGGTCACGACCCAGCGGTCGACGTCGAGTTCGTAATCCAGGCCGTGAATGCACTCGGTGGGCAGGAGCAGGGCGCAGGGGCCTTCGAAGGGCACGCTGCTGCCTTCGAGATTCATGACGCCGCGTCCGCTGCGCACGAAAATCACCTGACCATACGTAGGGTGCGCATGCGGCGCGGTGCGCCAACGGCCGCGTTCGGTCACATGGCCGACATGAACGAACCAGTTTTCCTCTTCTGGCCGCTCGACATACAAACGAACTTTGGGCACAGCCGTGAGCCGGGCTTCGCCGGTCGTTCTGCGCAAGGGTTTGCTGCTTATCGCACTCTGGGCCATGAAGTCTCCTCGGCGTCCGGTCATGCGCCGGCCGCCTTTGCGATTGAAGTTCCGCCGGAGCACTGCACCTGCACCTGCTGGCCGGGCCCACATGCGACTTGCTCCGGTTGCTCCCTTTTTAAATGGAAGCGTAAAACGCCTTTTATTCTTGCATAGCGCCAGGCGTACTGCGACCTGCTGCTTACCCGAACGCCGCCGCTTGAATGTTTACACACCATTACTGCGGCGGCGCTAAAACATCAGAACGTATGCACCATCCCC
>NZ_DASZJJ010000232.1:0-6146 GCF_035948235.1 Paraburkholderia sp.
GTGCCGTCGAGCGCCGCCTCGAACATGTTCGGAATGCGCAGGCCCGGCTCGCTTTGCAGTGCGACCTGCCAGGCGTCCTCGAAGAGTGCGCGGGTGGTGGCGTCGCCCACATGGCGATAACCCGGCAGTTCGTGCGGGAACGAGCCCATATCGCACGAACCCTGCACGTTGTTCTGGCCACGCAGCGGATTCACGCCCACGCCTTCGCGGCCGATGTTGCCCGTGGCCATCGCGAGGTTGGCGATGCCCATCACCATGGTCGAGCCTTGCGCGTGTTCCGTGACGCCCAGACCGTAGTAAATCGCCGAGTTGCCCTGGCGTGCATACAGTCGCGCGGCTTCGCGGACCTGCTGCGCCGGGACGCCGGTGAGGGGTTCCATCGCTTCGGGCGAGTTTTCCGGCAGTGCGACGAAATCGCGCCACTGTTCGAACGCGCGCGTCTCGCAACGCTCGGCGACGAAGGCTTCGTTGACCAGGCCTTCGGTGACGATTACATGCGCGAGCGCGTTGATCATCGCCACGTTGGTGCCGGGACGCAGTTGCAGATGATGTTCGGCTTTCACATGCGCGGTATCGACGATATCGATGCGGCGCGGATCGACAACGATCAGCTTCGCGCCCTGACGCACGCGGCGCTTCAGACGCGAGCCGAACACCGGATGCCCGTCGGTCGGATTCGCGCCGATCACCATGATGACGTCCGAGTGATCGACCGAAGCGAAGGTCTGCGTGCCCGCCGATTCGCCGAGCGTCGTTTTCAGCCCGTAACCGGTGGGCGAATGGCATACACGCGCGCAGGTATCGACATTGTTATTGCCGAAGGCGGCGCGCACGAGCTTCTGCACGAGATAGGTTTCTTCGTTCGTGCAGCGCGACGACGTGATACCGCCGATCGAATCGCGCCCGTGCTTCGCCTGAATACGGCGGAATTCGCTCGCGGCGTAACTGAGCGCTTCTTCCCAGCTCACTTCGCGCCACGGATCGGTGATCTTCGCGCGGATCATCGGCTTCTTGATGCGGTCCTTGTGCGTGGCATAACCCCACGCGAAGCGGCCCTTCACGCAGGCGTGGCCTTCGTTGGCCTGACCGTTCTTGTGCGGCACCATGCGCACGACCTGGTTGCCCTTCATCTCGGCCTTGAACGAGCAGCCCACGCCGCAGTAGGCGCAGGTCGTCACGACCGAGTGTTCGGCCTGGCCCAGCATCACCACGCTCTTTTCCTGCAGCGTCGCGGTGGGGCACGCGGCCACGCACGCACCGCACGAGACGCACTCCGAATCCATGAACGATTCGCTCGCACCCGCCGCGACGCGAGACTCGAAACCGCGCGCGGCGATCGTCAGCGCGAAGGTGCCTTGCGTTTCTTCGCAGGCCCGCACGCAGCGGTTGCAGACGATGCACTTGGACGGATCGTAGGTGAAGTACGGGTTCGATTCGTCCTTTTTATCCTTGAGGTGATTCGCGCCGTCGAAGCCGTAGCGCACTTCGCGCAGGCCCGTCACGCCCGCCATGTCCTGCAGTTCGCAGTCGCCGTTGGCGGGGCAGGTGAGGCAGTCGAGCGGGTGATCGGAGATGTACAGCTCCATCACGTTGCGGCGCAGCTTCTGCAGACGGTCGCTTTGCGTGCGCACCTTCATGCCCGCTTCCACGGGCGTGGTGCAGGACGCGGGATAACCGCGCCGGCCTTCGATCTCGACGAGGCAAAGCCGGCACGAGCCGAACGGTTCGAGCGAGTCGGTCGCGCAGAGTTTCGGCACGTTGACGCCCGCTTCGATCGAGGCGCGCATCACGGAGGTGCCTGCGGGCACCGTGATGCTCTGGCCGTCGATTTCGAGCGTGACGTCGACATCGGCGTGACGCAGCGGCGTGCCGTAGTCGGTGTCGTCGAAGGGCGAGCGTTGCTTGATTGCTGCCGATTTGCAGGCGCAATTGCCGGAACCGCAACCACCGGCCTGGGACGTGAGCGTGTCGGACATGTTGGTTCCTTTCGTTCAGGCGGCGGCCGCCGGTTGGGTGGCGGGCTGGGTGGCAAGACCGAAGTCTTCAGGGAAATGATCGAGCGCGGACAGCACGGGGAAGGGCGTCATGCCGCCCATCGCGCAGAGCGACCCGGACACCATCGTGTCGCACAGGTCGCGCAGCAGCGTGACCTGTTTTTCGGAGGTGTCGCCGTGGCGGATCGTCGCGATCACTTCGACGCCGCGCGTCGAGCCGATGCGGCAGGGCGTGCACTTGCCGCACGATTCGAGCGTGCAGAACTCCATGGCGTACTGCGCCAGTTCCGCGAGATTCGACGTGTCGTCGTGCACCACGATGCCGCCGTGGCCCACCACCGCGCCGACTGCCGCATACGCTTCGTAGTCCATCGGAATGTCCCACTGGCTCTCGGGCAGATAGGTGCCCAGCGGGCCGCCCACCTGCACGGCGCGCGCGGGCCGGCCGCTCGCGGTGCCGCCGCCGTAGTCGAACATCAGTTCGCGCAGCGTCACGCCGAAGGCCAGTTCCACCAGGCCGCCGCGCGCGATATTGCCCGCAAGCTGGAACGGCAGCGTGCCGCGCGAGCGCCCCATGCCGAAGTCCTGATAGAACGCCGCGCCCTTCGCGAAGATGATCGGCACGGTGGCGAGCGTGATGACGTTGTTGATGACCGTGGGCTTGCCGTAGAGACCGGCGAGTGCGGGCAGCGGCGGCTTGGCGCGCACGATGCCGCGCTTGCCCTCGAGCGATTCGAGCAGCGCCGTTTCCTCGCCGCACACATAGGCGCCCGCGCCCTTGGCGACGAACAGATCGAAGCGCTTGCCGCTGCCCAGCACGTCGTCGCCGAGCCACCCCTGGGCGCGCGCGCGCCGCAGCGCCTCTTCGAGCGCGGCAATCGCATGCGGATATTCGCTGCGCACGTAGATATGGCCGACGGTCGCGCCCACGGTCACGCCCGCGATCGTCATCCCTTCGATCAGCACGTAGGGATCGCATTCCATGATGAGGCGATCGGAGAAGGTGCCGGAGTCGCCTTCGTCGGCATTGCAGACGATGTACTTCTGGTCTGCCTGCGCCTGGGCAACCGTGCGCCACTTGATGCCGGCCGGGAAGGCCGCGCCGCCGCGCCCGCGCAGACCCGATTCGATCAGCGCCTGGCAGGCTGCGTCGCCTGTCATCAGCAGCGCGCGGCGCAGGCCTTCGAGGCCGCCGTGCGCGACGTAGTCGTCGGTCGAGAGCGGATCGGTGATGCCGATGCGCGCGAAGGTGAGGCGCTGCTGCTTTTGCAGATACGGAATCTGCTCGACGAGGCCCACGCTGCGCGAGTGCTGGCCACCTTGCACGAAGCCCGCTTCGAATAGCGCGCTGACCTCGCTTTCTTCGACGTTCGCGTAGCCGACGCGGCCATCGGGCGTATCGACTTCGACGAGCGGTTCGAGATAGAGCAGGCCGCGCGAGCCATTGCGCACGAGTTCGATGTCGATACCGCGTGCGGCGGCTTCACGCTGGATCGCGGCGGCGACATCATCGGCGCCGAGCGCCAGCGCCGACGAATCGCGAGGAACGTAGATGCGCGTCATGCGGCCTCCTCGGTGTGAACTACGACGGCGGCGAGCGCTTTCGCCAGCAGCGCGTCGAACTTCTGCGGGGTCACTTTTGCGTGCAGCGTGCCGTTAATCATCATGGCGGGCGAGAGCGCGCACTGGCCGAGGCAATAAACCGATTCCAGCGCGACGCCGTCCGCCGACGCGTGTTCATGCGCGCCGAACCGGCAGCCCGTGTGGGCTTCGGCGTGCTGCGCGAGTGCCTCGCCGCCCATGCTGCGGCAGGCTTCGGCGCGGCATAGCTGCACCACGACGGGCGCGGGCGGTGCGGTGCGGAAATGGTGGTAGTAGGTGAGGACGCCGTGTACCTCGGCGCGCGAGAGATTCAGTGCACGGCCGAGCGGCGCGACGGCGGCTGGCGGCACGTAACCGAGTTCGTCCTGGATCGCATGCAGTATCGCGAGCAGGGTGCGGCCGGGCAGCGCGTGACGCTGCACGAGCGTATCCGTCAGGGCGTCAGGCTGCGCGTTGGAAGGCGCTTTTGTCTCGTCCATTGTGAGGCTCCTCCAGGGGCATATATGCACTTGTTATTCATAAAGTGTGCATCTATGCTGGGGTTGTCTTGTTGTATGGACGAACAATAGGCCCGTAGAATGGCCGCTGCAATAGGAAGGAAGACTTCATAATGATCAAGGTCGATTGCCACGCGCAACTGGTCGTGCGCGACGCGGATGGCCGCGAGGCAAGCCTGACGGACGTCGTGCCGCTGCTCGCGCTCGTCGCGGAAGAAGGCAGCATCGCGCAGGCCGCGCAGCGTAAGGGTTTGTCCTATCGTCACGCGTGGGGTTTGTTGCGCGAAGTCGAGGAACGTCTGGGCGGCGCGCTGATCGCCAAGGCACGTGGACGCGGCTCGGTACTCTCGGAACTCGGCGAGGCGGTGCTGCGCTCGCAGCGCCTGTGCGCCGAGCGTCTGCACGGCAATCTCCAGGCGCTCGCCAGCGAAGTGGCCAGCGACCTCAACCGCTGGCTCACGCCCGATGTGCAGGATCTGCGCATCCACGCCTCGCATGGTTACGCGGTGGCGGCGCTGGTGACCGCGCTGGTCGGCGATCAGGTGCCGGTCGAAATCAAATACCGCGATAGCGCCGACGCCATCACGGCGCTGGCGCGCGGCGAATGCGATCTGGCGGGCTTCCATCTGCCGCGTGGGGAATTCCGCGCGGCCTGCGCGGACGCCTACCGCAACTGGCTCGATCCGCAGCGCCATGTGCTGGTGCACCTCACGCGCCGCAAGCAGGGGCTTTTTGTTGAGCGCGGCAACCCGCGCGGCATCGCGGGTCTGGCCGATCTCGCGCGCGGGGACATTCGCTTCGTGAACCGTCAGCCGGGTTCGGGCACGCGCTTGCTGATCGATTTGTTGCTTACGCGTATCGGCGTCGATCCGGATCGCGTGAACGGCTACGCGTCATCGGAACTCACGCATTCGGCGATCGCGGCGTTCGTGGCGAGCGGCATGGCCGATGTGGGCTTCGGCGTGGAGCCGGCCGCGCATCACTTCGGTCTCGACTTCATCCCCATCGTCGACGAGGACTATTACTTCGCCTGCGAGCGCAGCCAGCTTGAACGCGAGCCGCTTGCCGCAGTGCTCGAATTGTTGCGCGGCGCACCATTCGGCGAGGCCGTGGCGCGGCTGGAAGGTTACGATCCGGGCGAGTGCGGCACGGTCGTGCCGCTCGGAGAGGGCTGGCTTGGGCACGCATTCGCGGGCTAAGCACGGACGGGCGTTGTAATGCGGAGCAATATGTCTGTCAGCTAGCGCTGCAGAGTCGGCTGGTTTTTGTGATACTTTCGACCGGTATAAGCTCCCCCGTTCCAGATGCGCAGAGTCCGCGCCGATCGACCATGAAATTCTTGCTCAAAGTTTGTGCAGTTGCCGCCACCGCTGGCGCGCTGTTTGCCACTATCGACGTCGCTTTCGCGCAGAACTCCCCCGGCGTGCCGGGCGGCATCCTGACCGACGAATTCCGTCTCCAGGAACATCCGCAGTTGCAGTTCGCCGCCTCCGCGCCGTCCGCGAAGTATCAGCACGGCAAGGCTTCGGCGATGCGCAAGAAGGGCGATCTCGGCGATCCGAATGGTTGTAATCTGCAATGCCCGCAAGATAATTAAGTAGGCTGATTATTGCGATAGAAGGCGGCGCGATGGCGCCGTTTTTTATTTGTTGCAAGTTGTTTCAGACTTTGTCGCAGATTTATTGCGCCGCAAAAAAGAAAAAACTCGCGAAGCTTTAAAAAGCTTTCGCGAGTTTTTATTTTGCTGCAGCAAATTCTGGTGGAGCCGGCGGGAATCGAACCCGCGTCCAGAAGCAGTCCATAAACAGTTCTACATGCGTAGTTCTATCATTTGATTTAACCGGAGCGACGCGGACGAACACGCTGCGCTACAGCGATTCACTAGGTTTTCGACCCTGGCGTCGTGACGCCGACAGAGCTTAACTGACGTAAATGACCTCTGGCGGTATTGCTACCGGTCTTGCGACACTAGCCCGTCAGTAGACTAGGCAGAGGACGGCGGCCCTTAGGCTGCCAGTGCGAACGTATCGTCGTTTGCAGTTACGATTTTCCC
>NZ_DASZJJ010000233.1:0-20677 GCF_035948235.1 Paraburkholderia sp.
GCCGACCGTCGGGCGGTTCCAGGCCATGGCGAGCGCGTTGGCGATGCTCGCGCCCACCAGCAGTGCGCCCGCGAGACCCGGGCCCTGGGTGAAGGCGATGGCGTCGATGTCGCTGCGTGCGGCGCCGCTTTTCGCGAGCACTTCTTCGAGTAGCGGCAGGGCGCGCCGGATATGGTCGCGCGAAGCCAGTTCGGGCACGACGCCGCCGTACTCGCGGTGCATGGCGATCTGCGAGTGCAGCGCGTGCGCGAGCAGGCCGCGCTCGCTGTCATAGAGCGCGAGGCCGGTTTCGTCGCAGGAGCTTTCGATGCCAAGAACGAGCATGGTGTGGCGTGCAACGGTGCTCGCTTAAGGCGCAAGCCCAAGCAAAAAACCGTCGCTAAATCAAAGTAAAAGGGAAGCCTGAAAGTATAGCAGCGCAGGTGAAACCCGGCTGAGGCCGACCGGCGCGCGGGCAGCACAGGTAAAATGCGCGCCATGGAATCTTTCGACATCGCCGTGATCGGCGCAGGAGCCGCCGGCATGATGAGCGCGGCGGTGGCGGGCCAGCGGGGCCGCCGGGTAGCGCTGATCGACCACGCACCGCGCCTCGCGGAAAAAATCCGCATTTCGGGCGGAGGCCGCTGCAATTTCACGAATCTGCACGCCAGCCCCGCCAATTACCTCTCGAATAACCCACATTTCTGCCGCTCGGCGCTCGCGCGCTACACGCCGCGTGACTTCATGGCGCTGCTGCGCCAGCACCGCGTGACCTGGCACGAGAAGCACAAGGGCCAGTTGTTCTGCGACCAGTCGAGTGAGGCGATCATCGACGTGCTGCGCTCGGAATGCGACGCCGGGCGCGTGGAGTGGCGTCGCCCGCTGCCGGTCGAGGACGTCGCGCACGCCGACGGCGCGGGCTTTACGCTCGGCACGCCGCAAGGGCAGATCCGCGCGAAGGCGCTCGTGATCGCCACGGGCGGTCTGTCGATTCCGAAGATCGGCGCGACGGATTTTGCCTATCGCGTGGCCAAGCAGTTCGGCCACAAGCTGATCGATATGCGGCCTGCGCTCGTGCCGCTGACCTTCGCGCAGCAGGAGTGGGAGCCGTATGTGCCGCTCTCGGGCGTGTCGCTCGACGTGCATGTGGCGACCGGCGAGCGCAAGACCGGCGGCGCGTTCGACGAAGACCTGCTGTTCACGCATCGCGGTCTTTCGGGCCCGGGCGTGCTGCAGATTTCGAGCTACTGGCAGTCTGGCCAGCCGATCCGCGTGAACCTGCTGCCCGATCGCGACGCCACCGAGGCGCTGATCGAAGCCAAAGGTACGACGAAACGCCAGATCGGCAATCTGCTGGCCGAGTGGGTGCCCGCGCGCCTCGCGCACGCGTGGCTGGAAACGCATGGCGTGGCGCTCGACGCGCGCCTGGCCGATCTGCCGGACAAGACGCTGCGCCGTATCGGCGAGGGCCTTTCGCAGTGGACCCTGACGCCGACCGGCACCGAAGGCTACAAGAAGGCCGAAGTGACGCGCGGCGGCGTGGATACGCGCGAATTGTCGTCGGCGACGATGATGAGCCAGCGCGTGCCGGGTCTTTACTTTATCGGCGAAGCGGTGGACGTGACGGGCTGGCTCGGCGGCTATAACTTCCAGTGGGCGTGGGCGTCCGGCGTAGCGGCGGGCGAGGCCGCGGCCGAATTCGCGGCTGCGGGCGGCGCCTGAGCGCTTCATCGGCTTCATCGTCTGCAGCAGAGCATGCATGCCGAGGCCGAACTCACGCTCGGCTTGGCGCAGCGCGTCGTGGAAATCACGCATCTGCCGCTGCTGCTGGTTGGCCCTGCTGACGCGTGAGAACCGGCTTTGTAGAGGCCGCCGCAGAGGCCGCCAGCATTCGGGTTTTCCTTCCAGCGGCCTCACGATGCCCAGACATGGATTTGTTATACTGGCTCCCTTTACCCCAGATCCGTTATTGGAAAATGACGACCATCCGCGTAAAAGAAAACGAACCCTTTGAAGTAGCCATGCGCCGCTTCAAGCGCACGATCGAAAAGAACGGCCTGCTGACCGAACTTCGTGCGCGTGAGTTTTACGAGAAGCCCACGGCTGAACGCAAACGCAAGAAGGCAGCGGCGGTAAAGCGCCACTTCAAGCGTATTCGCAGCCAGACGCTGCCAAAGAAGATGTACTGATTTCGGCGTTGCCGTGGTTTTTCCCGGGTTTTTGCTGGTTCACCCACAACCCGGAAATCCCGCAGCGACGCAAAACAGCCGGTTGTGCCAAGCGCCGCGCTGTCTCTCTGGTGTGGTCGCAACCAGTCGAACCCGCACCGACCCGCCTGGAAACGCTTCCAGGCGGGTTTTTGCATTCCTGCGATGCTTCTGTGCGAAGTTCTGCTTGAGCGGCCGCGCCGCCCGGTGAATCCGGGATTGTGCAACCCCAACGCATTTCAGGTGAGTGATGAGTCTCAAAGACCGGATCAACGACGACATGAAGGCCGCGATGCGCGCCCGCGAAACCGAGCGCCTCGCCACGATTCGTCTGCTGCTCGCCGCCATCAAGCAACGTGAAGTCGACGAGCGCGTGACGCTCGACGACGCTGCCGTCACGGCGGTCATCGACAAGATGATCAAGCAGCGCAAGGATTCGATCAGCCAGTTCGAAGCCGCATCGCGCGCCGATCTCGTCGAGAAGGAACAGGCCGAACTGGCCGTGCTGGCGACGTACATGCCCGAGCAGCTCTCGGACGCGGAAATCGCTGCGGAAGTGCAGGCAGCGGTGGCCGAGGTGGGCGCTGCGGGCCCGCAGGACATGGGCAAGGTCATGGGCGTGCTCAAGCCGAAGCTCGCCGGCCGCGCCGACATGACGGCCGTCTCGGGCCTCGTCAAGGCAGCACTCTCGAAGTAAGGGCCGCGCATGGCCCTTCGCGTGCCGCCGGGCCTTTCTGGACCCCGCGAACAGCGCGCAAGGGGCTTGCGGCGGGCGCGCGCCAGCGTGTCCGGCCCACCTGAAACGAGCGACCGAGCCCGATGATTCCGCATTCGTTCCTGCAGGATCTGCTTAACCGCGTCGATATCGTCGACGTGGTGGGCCGGTTCGTGCAGCTCAAGAAGGGCGGCGCGAACTTCATGGGCCTGTGCCCGTTCCACAACGAGAAGAGCCCCTCCTTTACCGTTAGTCCAACGAAGCAGTTCTATCACTGCTTCGGCTGCGGCGCGCACGGCACGGCGATCGGCTTCCTCATGGAGCACGCAGGCCTGTCGTTCCCCGAGGCCGTCAACGACCTGGCGCAGTCGGTTGGTTTGACTGTGCCGCAGGAACCGTCGCCCGTGCGCGGTGGCTACGGCGGCAGCCGCGGCAGCCAGGGTCAAGGAGAGGGTGGCTACGCGCCGGGTGTCTCGAAGGCCGTGTCCAACGCGCTGTCCGACGTGATGCAAACGGCCTGCGACTATTACCGCAAGCAGTTGCGCAGCGCGCCCAACGCGATCCAGTACCTCAAAAAACGCGGCCTGACCGGCGAAATCGCGGCCCGCTTCGGGCTGGGTTACTCGCCCGATGGGTGGCAGAACCTGGAAGACGCGTTTGCCGATTATCGCGACGACTCGCTGGTCGAATCCGGCCTCGTGATCGTCAGCGAAAAGCAGGATGCGCAAGGCCAGGCACGCCGCTACGACCGCTTCCGCGACCGCGTCATGTTCCCCATCCGCAATGTGAAGGGGCAGGTGATCGGCTTTGGCGGCCGCGTGCTCGACGGCGGCGAGCCCAAATATTTGAATTCCCCCGAAACGCCGCTATTTAACAAGGGTAGCGAACTGTACGGGCTGTTCGAGGCGCGTCTGGCGATCCGCGAACAGCATTACGTGCTGGTGGTGGAAGGGTATATGGACGTGGTGGCGCTTGCGCAGCTTGGCTTCCAGAACGCCGTGGCGACGCTGGGCACGGCCTGCACGCCGATTCACGTCCAGAAGTTGATGCGTCAGACCGATACGGTGATCTTCAGCTTCGACGGCGACTCGGCGGGCCGCCGCGCCGCGCGGCGCGCGCTGGACGCCTGCCTGCCGCACGCCGCGGACAACCGCACGATCCGCTTCCTGTTCCTGCCGGCCGAGCACGACCCGGACAGCTACGTTCGCGAATTCGGCACCGAGGCCTTCAAGGAACAGGTCGAGCGCGCCATGCCGCTGTCGCAGTTCATGTTGAACGAGGTGATGGCCGGCAAGGAGCTGGATCAGCCCGAAGGGCGCGCCCGCGCGCTGTTCGACGCCAAGCCGCTGTTGCAGGCGCTGCCGGCGAACGCGCTGCGCGCGCAGATCATGCACATGATCGCGGACCGTCTGGACGTGCCGTTCGAGGAAGTAGCGGGGCTTTGCGAAGTCGACGCGCGCATCGCCCAGGCGGCGCGCCAGGCACCGGCTCGCAAGGATCGGCATCTGGTCACGGGGATCGAGCGCAAGGCGCTGCGCAACCTGGTGATGCATCCCCGAATCGTGATGCAGCTGGATGAAGAGTCCGAACGGGCGCTCATTTCGTTCACCCGGCACGGCGAACTGTTCGAGGAAGTGGCCACACACGCCCGTGCGCTGGGCGATGCGGCCGAATTCCAGCTATTGTCGGACCTGCTGAGAAATGGGGCCAATGCCCCCACCTTCGAGGAGATTTTTCGGGAAATTCTGGACTATGATGAAAACGTTCGGGATTTGCTGATGAAAAACCCCGAAGATGGCGCTGTGCTGGAGGAGCGCCGCGAGCAGGAGCGGCTCGTGAGCGAAGAATTGACGGCGGCAATCCTGAAGATGCGTTTCGACGCCTGCAGCGAGCGCCTGGAAGTGCTTTCGCGGCAGTCGCGCCATACGCCCGAAGAACTGGCCGAATACGTTAAATTGAATCAGGCGCGGGCTGACATGAAGCGTCAGCTCGGGCTGTAGGAGGAGGATCGCGCTCGGGCAATAATTACCGTGCGTGCTAAAATCGAGGGTTTTCAGCGGTTTGTTTTTGTTGTTTTTGTTTTTTCCGGGCGGGCAGCTCAAGTATCACTCGGAGGTCGTTTCGCCGGGTGATGCCGAAAGGTGTCCAGTTTCCAGCAAGGGGCGGAATGGCAATGGCAAAGACTACAGGTGGAAAGAAGGCGGCAGGCGCCAGCTCGACGGAGCAGACCGATCAGGTCACACAGGCCACGCACGCAGCTTCCGCCCGTCCCCGCCGCAATGCGGCAACCGCCAGTCATGAAGTTCCCGCAGTCCCGAAGAAAACCCGGACTGTTTCGGCCGCGCGAGCGGCGCCCACGCGTGCGGCGAAAGCTGTCTCGCATCCGGCAACGAAGCGGTCCGGTGGTCCGAGTAGTGCAAGGCAAGTGCCTGCCGTTGCGGACGATGCGGCAGAGCGCGAGGCTCCAGTATCCACGGTTCAAGAGGCTGTTGTCCAACAGCCGCGAGTCGAGACTACAGCCGGTACGGCGAACTCCATGACGAAAAAGCTGAATGAAGTGTCCGTCGATGACGACGCAAACCAGAGCGAAGAAAGCACGCCCACCGCGGGCAAGGGTGAAAAAACCACCCGTGCGCGCGACCGGCGAGCGAAGGAGAAGGCGCTGCTGAAAGACGCGTTCGCCTCCTCGCAGCCCGGGACCGTCGAGGAACTCGAAGAGCGCCGCAACAAGCTGCGTGCGCTCATCAAGCTTGGCAAGGAGCGCGGCTACCTCACCTACGCCGAAATCAACGATCACCTTCCGGACAACTTCACCGAAACCGAGGCGATCGAAGGCATCATCAGCACGTTCAACGACATGGGCGTCGCCGTCTACGAACAGGCGCCCGATGCTGAAACGCTGCTGCTCAACGACAACGCCCCCAACGCCTCTTCCGACGACGAAGTCGAAGAAGAAGCGGAAGTGGCGCTCTCCACCGTCGATTCCGAATTCGGCCGCACGACCGACCCGGTGCGTATGTACATGCGCGAAATGGGTACGGTCGAACTGCTCACGCGCGAAGGCGAAATCGAAATCGCCAAGCGCATTGAAGACGGCCTGATGCACATGGTCATGGCGATCTCCGCCTGCCCGACCACTATCGCCGACATTCTCGCCATGGCCGAACGCGTCGCTAACGACGAGATTCGCGTGGATGAACTGGTCGATGGCCTGATCGATCCGAACGCCGAGGACACCGACGGCTTCAACGCCAAGGAAGCGGAAGAGATCGAGAACGAAGACGCGGACGCCGAAGAGGAAGAAGAGGAAGAGGGCGAAGAAGAGGAAGACGACGGCACGGCGCAGGCGACGGCCAACGCGGCGCAGCTCGAAGCCCTCAAGCGCGCCTCGCTCGAAAAGTTCGCGCTCATCAGCGAATGGTTCGACAAGATGCGCCGCGCGTTCGAAAAGGAAGGCTATAAGTCGAAGGCCTACCTGAAGGCGCAGGAAACGATCCAGACCGAACTCATGTCGATCCGCTTCACAGCGCGTACTGTCGAGCGTCTGTGCGACACGCTGCGCGCGCAGGTGGACGAAGTGCGCCAGGTCGAGCGTCAGATCCTGCACACGGTGGTGGACAAGTGCGGCATGCCGCGCTCGGAATTCATCACGCGCTTTCCCGGCAACGAAACCGATCTGGAATGGGCCGACAAGGTCGTGGCCGAAAGCCACGCATACAGCGCAATTCTCTCGCGCAACGTGCCGGCGATCCGCGAACAGCAGCAACGCCTGCTCGACCTGCAGGCGCGCGTGGTGCTGCCGCTCAAGGACCTCAAGGAAACCAATCGCCAGATGGCGGCCGGTGAATTGAAGGCGCGCCAGGCCAAGCGCGAAATGACCGAGGCCAATCTGCGTCTGGTGATTTCGATCGCCAAGAAGTACACCAATCGCGGCCTGCAGTTCCTCGATCTGATCCAGGAAGGCAATATCGGCCTGATGAAGGCGGTGGACAAGTTCGAATATCGTCGCGGCTACAAGTTCTCGACCTACGCGACGTGGTGGATCCGTCAGGCCATCACGCGCTCGATCGCGGACCAGGCGCGCACGATCCGCATTCCGGTTCATATGATCGAGACGATCAACAAGATGAACCGTATTTCGCGGCAGATTCTGCAGGAAACCGGCCTCGAGCCGGACCCGGCAACGCTTGCCGAGAAGATGGAAATGCCGGAGGACAAGATCCGCAAGATCATGAAGATCGCGAAGGAGCCGATCTCCATGGAAACGCCGATCGGCGACGACGACGATTCCCATCTGGGCGATTTCATCGAGGATAACAACACCGTGGCGCCCGCGGACGCTGCGCTACATGCCTCGATGCGCGATGTGGTGAAGGACGTGCTTGACTCGCTCACGCCGCGCGAGGCCAAGGTGCTGCGTATGCGCTTCGGCATCGAAATGAGCACCGATCACACGCTGGAAGAAGTGGGCAAGCAGTTTGATGTGACGCGCGAGCGGATTCGCCAGATCGAGGCGAAGGCGCTGCGCAAGCTGCGTCACCCGAGCCGTTCGGACAAGCTCAAGTCTTTCCTTGAAGGGAACTGATGGTGTTTGCGGTCCCGCTGGAGTGCCAGTCGGGGCGCATGTGGCGCAAGTAAATGCGTTTGATGGATGGCCAGGCAGGCCGAGTTTCGTGTAGTATGTCGGCCTGCCGTCGTAAAGCCCGGCTCTTGTTCAGACCGGGCTTTTTTGTTGACGCTTCCTCGTTTTGCTTCGTGGGCCGGACGCCGTGTTGGTTGCAGGCAGCGGACTCATAATCCGCCGGAGAAATCCCGTCGTCGGTTCGAACCCGACCCGGCCCACCACGAATCCTTCCGCAAAATCGCTTTTCGCGCGCGTGCTGTTGTCGTCGCTGCGTTTCATCGCGTAATTTCAAAGATTCGAGGCGGTCTCTTCGTCGTTTTTTTGCCGGTAAATAGATAGGAATCCTGCGTATGAGTTGCGCGAGGAAAATTTTCGGACTTTCGTTTGCCTTTATCGCCCCGTTCGCCTATAATCTTTTTCGCGGGGTGGAGCAGTCTGGCAGCTCGTCGGGCTCATAACCCGAAGGTCATAGGTTCAAATCCTATCCCCGCAACCAACATCAAAGCCCGCTCTGCGAAAGCAAGCGGGCTTTTCGTTTTGGTTCGCGATTAAAATGGCTTGTCGGTCGCGCTTTTCGTTCATTGCTTCGCATTGCGAAGTATTGGGTTATTCCGTGTAATTTTCATCATCCCCTCGCGGTGCACGTCCCGTCCACCGGCGGAACGCATGGCGAAAGCTACGCGGCTCGCTATAGCCCAGCCGTTCCGCAACGGCGGCAACCGTCAGCGCATCGTCATCAAGCAAAAGAACCGCTGCGCGATGCCGTACCTCATCGAGCAGCGCCTGAAACGACAGCCCATCCTTCTCCAGCCGCCTGCGCAGTGTCCGCTCGGTCATGTGCAGCGCGCTGGCCAGCGCCGTCATCGACTTGAAGCGCGTCAGGTCGCGTCCCATCAGTTCCTTTGCACGATCCGCGAAACGCGTGCCGATCGAAGCGGCCCATTCGCGTTCAAGGATTTCGCATTGACGATGCAGCGCATTGAAACTCACCTCGTTCGCCAGACGCGGCGTCTCCAGGCCGCTCACATCGGTAAATACGAGCACGTCTTCGCTGGCATTGAAACGCACGCTGCAACCGTAGTGGTGAGCGTAGTCGGCAGCGTGACGCGGCGTGCGGCGCGCCAGTTGAACCTCCGCGGGCCACACCGGGCGGCCGACCAGATCGGAAACAATCAAACGCAGGCTCGAAAGGCACATATCTGCCTGATAGGTCTCGATGTCGGGCTCGCCGTTGTAGCGGCCGATCGACACCGTCATGCCGCCTGACGTCGCCCGGGCGCGCACGTCGAAATAGAGCCCCATGAACAAGGGAAACTGGCTCATGCAACTGAACGCCTGCATCACCGAGCCGCTAATCAGCATCGCATAGCCCGCAAGCCCCAGCGTCGATACATGCAGCCGCCCGCCGATCGCAAGCCCAATCGAAGGGCTTTCGCTATGACGTAGAAGGTTGCGGAAGCAACGTTGTTCCTGATTGCGATTCACATGAATCGTAGGTGAAGCGACCTCGCGCGCTTCCAGCCCGGTGCCTTCGAGCAAGGCGATATCGTCGATATGGCGCACGCGGCATTCGTCCAGCGCGGCGGCGATCGCATGGACGGTCGCGGGAATATCTTCCTGGCGTCCGATTGGATCCTCCAGGCCGAGCGACGAACGCAGACGGCGTTCTGCTGTGCTCTGGCTGCGACGGGATTCGTCTTTCACGGGCATTCACCTGCATTTGGCATGCAGCAAACATAGCGGGAATACGTGTCGTGCGCCAGTGTGGAAGTGCTATGGCGGCCCTGCCGGTGCGGTATTTTCGTTCACGTCGCCGCGAGTATGTCCGAAAATATCCCCCTATAACGTCCTCTTTTCTCATTCGTTGCCGACTTTTTGTCGTACCACACTCTCTCCTGAGCAACGACAGGAGACGAGCCGTGCAAGAAGAAGTCGGGCATGCAACAAACCCTACGCGAACGCGTCGGCTGGGACTTTTCACGTTGGTGATCTTCGGCGTCGCTTACATGCTGCCGATGACGGTGTTCACCACCTATGGCCTCGTCAGCAGCCAGACGAACGGCCATCTCGCCGCCGCGTATGCGCTCACGCTGATTGCGATGCTGTTCACCGCGTGCAGCTACGGCCACATGGCGCGCCTCATGCCGAGCGCGGGCTCCGCCTACACGTTCGCGACACGCAACTTCGGCACATCGGCGGGTTTCATGGTTGGCTGGTCGCTGCTGCTGGATTACCTCTTCATTCCGATGATCAGCTACCTCGTGATCGGCGTGTATATGAAGCAGATTTTTCCGGCGGTGCCCGCGACCATCTGGGTGGTCGCGAGCATTGCCCTCGTCACGGGGTTGAATGTCTTTGGCATCAGGCTCGTGAGCCGCGTGAACCTGATTCTGATCGCAAGCCAGATGGTGTTCATCGCCGTGTTTCTGGTCGCGTCCTCGCGGTTTGCCGTCGCGCACGCCATGCCGGTGTCGTTTGCCTTGCCGCCTGGCGCCAACGCGAGCGCGATCTTCGCGGGTTCGGCGATTCTGTGCCTGTCGTTTCTGGGCTTCGACGCCGTGTCCACGCTTTCCGAGGAAACGCGTGACCCGCGCCGCACGGTGCCGCGTGCGATTCTCCTCTGCACGCTGGCGAGCGGCGTGCTGTTCTTCCTCGTGGCCTTTGTCGGGCAGGTGGTCTATCCGGACTGGCACACCTTCAAGGATCTCGATTCCGCGAGTCTCGAACTCATGCAGCGCGTGGGCGGCAACACGTTGTCCGCATTCTTCGTGGCCGTGTATGTGGCTGGCTGCTTTGCCAGCGCGATGGCCGGGCAGGCGAGCGTGACGCGCGTGCTGTTCGCCATGGGACGTGACCGCGTGTTGCCCGAGCGGGTTTTTGGCCACGTGCACGCGCGGCTGGGCACGCCGGTGCGCGCGACGCTCGTAGTCGGCGCACTGTCGTTTTCCGCGCTGTTCATCACGCTTGATCTGGCGTCCACGATGATCAGCTTCGGCGCACTCGTCGCCTTCGCGGGGGTAAATCTGTGCGTGATGCGCAGCTATCTCACGCGTCGCGAAAACCGTCATTTTGCGGGCTGGATCAAATACGGCGTGATGCCGTCGATTGGCTTCGCGATGAATGTGTGGCTCTGGTCGGGGCTGTCGCGGCAGACCTTTTACGTTGGCGTGAGCTGGCTCGTGGTGGGGCTATGCCAGCTTGTCTGGCTGACGCGCGGCTTCACGCGCCCGGCGCCGACGTTGACCATCACCTGAACACGTCTTTACTTGAACAGACACGTTGTTGAATTCACGAAGAGGAGCAAGGCTATGAGCGATAAGGATAACCAACAGAATCTGCAGGAACTGGGCAAGCGGCACCTGCTGATGCACTTCACGCACGCCGACGCATACGGTGACAAAGACCTGACGGTGTTCGAGCGCGGTGAGGGCTGTTGGCTCATCGACCAGACCGGAAAGCGCTATTTCGATGCGCTGGCGGGCCTGTATTGCGTGCAGGTGGGCTACAGCCACGGTGCCGAAATTGGCGATGCCGTGCGCGAGCAGATGGTGCGCCTGCCGTTCGCCACCAACTGGGGCAATGGCCACGAAAGCTCGATCCGTCTGGCGCACAAGCTCGCGACGCTTGCGCCCGAAGGGTTGAACCGCGTGTTCTTTACGTCGAGTGGGTCGGAGTCGAACGAATCGGCAATCAAGCTTGTGCGCCAGTATCACCAGGCGCGCGGCGAGCCGCAGCGGCGCAAATTCATCGCGCGCCGCGTGGCCTATCACGGCACGTCATTCGGTGCGCTCGCATTGAACGGCATGACGAATTTTCGTAAGCACTTCGAACCGCTGATGGCCGGTGTGCGTCACGTCAACAACACCAAGCGATATGGACGTCCGGTGGGCGAAACCGAAGCGCAGTTCACGCGCTTCCTGCTCGACGAAATCGAATCGCTGATCGTGCAGGAAGGCCCGGACACGGTCGCGGCTATCGTCGTCGAGCCGCTTCAGAATGCGGGCGGCAGCCTCACGCCGCCGGCGGGCTACGCGGCGGGCCTGCGCGAGATCTGCGATCGTCATGGCGTGCTGCTGGTTGCCGATGAAGTGATCTGCGGCTTCGGCCGTCTGGGCGAATATTTCGGGTCACGCCGCTATGGCCTGAAGCCGGACATTCTCACGTTCGCAAAGGGTATTGCGTCGGGTTATGTGCCGCTTGGCGGCGTGATCGCAAGCGATACGGTGGTGGACACCGTGCTCAAGGGGCCGCAGCAGATGTTCCTGCACGGCGCGACTTATGGCGGTCATCCGGTGGCGTGCACGGCTGCGCTGGCGAATCTGGCGATCATCGAGCGCGAGGGCGTGATCGACAATGTGCGCGAAAACGAGCGTCATTTCCGCGCGGCGCTCGATGCGCTGCTGGAACTGCCGTGTGTGGGCGACGTGCGCGGCGACGGTTATCACTACTCGCTCGAACTCGTGTCGGACAAGGAGGCGCGTCGCTGGACGGCGGCCATGAGCGCGCAGACTTTCGTTTCGACGGTGCTGGCTCCGGCGCTTTTCGATGCCGGTCTGCTGTGCCGCGCGGGCGTCGATCACGAGGGCACGCCCATCGTGCAGTTCTCGCCGCCGCTCGTGATGTCGCGCGACGAAATTACGTGGTTCGTCGCGCGGATCCGCGATATTCTCGTCGCCGCCTACGCGCGTGCGGTTTAAGTGGAGCGTGCAATGCGAATGACGCGACAAAGCTTTATCGCGGGCGAATGGCTCGATCCGGATCGCGCACAGGTGATCGACGTGATCAACCCGTCTAATGAGCGACCCTATGCACAACTGAATATTGGGACTGAAATCGACGTCGATCGCGCCGTGCGCGCCGCGAAGCAGGCGTTCGACACGTTTTCGCGCTGGAGCGTCGAGCAGCGCGTGGCGCTACTGGAGCGCGTGCTGGCGATCTACCAGCGCCGCTACGAAGAAGTGGCGCAGACCATCAGTCAGGAGATGGGCGCACCCATCGCATTTGCGCGCGCCATGCAGGCTGCGGTCGGCACGGCACATCTCGAACAGACGATCCGTGCGCTCAAGACGTTTGAGTTCAGCAAACAGACCGATTCAATGCTGGTCTCGCACGAGCCGATCGGCGTGTGCGCGCTGATCACGCCCTGGAACTGGCCGATCAACCAGATCGTCTGCAAGGTGGCGCCCGCGCTCGCCGCGGGCTGCACGATGGTGCTCAAGCCCAGCGAGGTCGCGCCATTCAGCGGCATTCTGTTCGCCGAGATACTCGACGAAGCGGGCGTGCCACCGGGGGTGTTCAATCTCGTGCACGGCTACGGGCATGTGGTGGGCGATGCGCTTTCGCGCCATCCTGATGTCGATATGGTGTCGTTCACGGGTTCGACTCGCGCGGGCATCGAGGTCGCCAAAGCCGCCGCCGATACCGTCAAGCGCGTGCATCAGGAACTGGGCAGCAAAAGCCCGAACCTCATCCTGCCCGATGCCGATATTGAGCATGCCGTCACGCTGGGCGCGCGGAGTTGCTTCAGCAACAGCGGGCAGTCCTGCAATGCGCCGACGCGCATGCTCGTGCATGCGGATCATCTGGCGATTGCGGAGCAGGCCGCGCGTGCGGAGGCGCAGCGCACGGTGGTCGGCGATCCGCGCGCTGCGCAGACGGGCATCGGGCCTGTGGTGAGCCGGGTGCAGTTCGATCGCATCCAGCATCTCATCGGCACGGGCATCGAGGAGGGCGCGACGCTTGTGGCGGGCGGCCTGGGCAGGCCGGAAGGATTGCGCGAGGGCTTCTATGTGCAGCCCACGGTGTTTTCGAACGTGCAAGCGCACATGACGATCGCGCGCGAGGAAATCTTCGGGCCGGTGCTATCCATCATGACGTACCGCACCGAAGAAGAAGCGATCGCACTCGCCAACGATTCGGTCTATGGGCTGGCGGGCTACGTGCAGTCGAAGGATCTGGAACACGCGCGTCGTGTCGCGGCGCGGCTGCGTGTCGGCAATGTCCATATCAACTATCCGGCGTGGAATCCGGCCGCGCCTTTTGGCGGCTTCAAGCGTTCAGGCAACGGCCGCGAATATGCGGAATATGGCCTGGTCGAGTACCTGGAAATCAAGGGCACCACGGGCTACGCGTAAGCGGGTTCGTTCGCCGCCGGGTCATGCCCGTGCGGCGGGCGGCGTCCTGGCCAATGAAGTAGCGCTCGCACTGACCTCAAGCGCCGTTCTGGCGCGCAACCCTCATCGTTTCCCCTTTCTCCTCCACGCGCCCCGGTTGTTCCGGGACTGCGCCAGCCCATCCTCCGCGCACCTTCCTCTGGGTTTTCCCTGACTCTTCCAGCACACGCATTTTTGGTAATGTTATAAACATAACAAATCGTGTTTCAATGATCTCATTCAATGAGATGTTCAGGACAAGATAAGGAAGCAGACCGTGGACCCAAGGAGGAGACCGTGGCGCACAGCACCGGAGACAGGATCGCAACGCCGTACCCGTCGAGCACGCGTTCTGGCCATATCGGCCGCCGCGCTCGCATTGAGCGCCGCGCAGCAGGCCCGCGCCGACACGCTGGCCGAAACCGGCGGCACGCCGCCTGAACTGAACACGCCGGTCTTGAGCAACACGGCCGCCGGGCAGCCGCAGTACCTGTCGGACTGGCTGCACCAGAGCCTCGGGGTGATCGGTTCGAAGGACATTCGCTTCGGACCGTACCGCACCAACGACGTGTATCTCGAGTACGAATATTTTGGCCGCAAGGGTCCGTTCGACCTGTACGGCTATGTCGACGTGCCGCGCGCCTTCGGCGTGGGCAACGGCTACGACACGGGCATCACCAACAAAGGCTCGCCGCTCTTCACGGAGCAGGAGCCGCGCGTTTCCATCGACGATCTGCTGGGCAAGCACCTGGGCTTCGGGCCGTTCAAGGAGTGGTACGCCGCGTTCGACTGGATCTACGACCAGGGGCATAACGTGTCAGGGCGCCAGAACACGCTCTACATGGGCCTGGGCACCGATATCGCCACGCCGCTGCCGGTCTATCTGTCCGCGAATCTCTACGTGCGCCGTCAGTGGGAAAACTACGGCGCGGCCAATGCGAATAGCTGGGACGGCTACCGCGCGCAGATGAAGATGGTTTATCCGATCGGCACGCTCAAGGGTGGCAACCTCACATTCGTGAGCTTTTTCAATTACGACTTCGGCTCGCGCCTCGCCGAAGAAACCGGCGGCAATACGCGCAGCGACACCGCGTTCGTCTCGACCAACGTATTGATTTACGAGTTCAAACACTGGCGCTTCTGGACCGCCGCGCGTTATTTCCACAACGGTGGTCAGTGGAATGGCAGCACGCTGAATTTTGGCAGTGGACCCTTCCAGAATCGCTCGACCGGCTGGGGCTATTACGCCAGCGTCGGGTATCGGTTTTAAAGCCAGGGTCTCGACCCAAAGCCCCCATTCCAAAAGGATTCGATATGGATATCCTGCGCAGTCTATGCGGCATTCTCGTGCTGCTGGTGTTTGGCTACTGTCTGTCGATGAACCGTAGCGCGGTGCGCCCGCGCACGGTGCTGGCGGCGCTCGCGACGCAGATCGTGATCGGCGCGCTCGTGCTGTTCGTGCCGATGGGCCGCCACGTACTGGCGCTCGTCGCCAGCGCCGTGAATGGCGTGCTCGAAATGGGCCAGCACGGGCTGGCGTTTCTGTTCGGCGGTCTGGTCGGCGACAAGATGTTCGCGCTGTTCGGCGCCGACGGTTTCGCGTTCGGCCTGCGCGTGCTGCCGATGATCATCTTCGTGACGTCGCTGATTGCCGTGCTGTACTACCTGGGCGTGATGAAGTGGATCATCGCGATCATCGGCACGGCGCTCTCCAAACTGCTGGGCGTGAGCCGCGCCGAAGGCTGCTCGGCGGTCGCGACCATCTTTCTTGGCCAGAGCGAGATGCCCGCGTTCGTGAAGCCGTTCGTGCGCCGGCTGTCCGGCCCGGAAATTTTCGCGGTGATGTCGAGCGGCATGGCGTCGGTGGCCGGTTCGGTGCTGGCCGGTTACGCGGGTCTGGGCGTGAAGATGGAGTATCTGCTCGCCGCCTCGTTCATGGCGATTCCGGGCGGTCTGCTGTTCGGCAAGATGCTGTGCCCGTCGGTGGAGGTCAGCCAGGTGGACATCGGCTCGCTCGAGTTCGACGAAAAGCGCGCCACCAGCGTGATCGAGGCGGGCGCCTCGGGCGCGAGCGTGGGCATGAAGATCGCGGTGAACGTCGGCACCATGCTGGTGGCTTTCATCGGCCTGATCGCGCTGCTCAATGCGGGCGTGGGCGTGGTGGCGGGCTGGCTCGGGTTTGCGCACGTCACGCTGCAATCCTTGCTGGGCACACTCTTCGCACCGCTCGCGTGGATGATCGGCGTCCCGTGGCAGGATTCGGTGGTGGCCGGCAATTTCATCGGCCAGAAGCTGATTCTCAACGAGTTTGTCGCGTACAGCGGGCTGTCGCCGTATCTGCAGGACAGCGCGCATGTGGTAGCGGCGGGGCTGCCGCTGCTTACGCCCAAGACCATCGCGATCGTCTCGTTCGCGCTGTGCGGTTTTGCCAATTTTTCGTCGATCGCGATCCTCACGGGCGGCTTCACCGCCGTAGCGCCCGAACTGCGCGGCGAGGTCGCGCGCTTCGGTCTGCGCGCGCTTGCCGCCGCCACGCTCTCGAATCTCATGAGCGCGACGATCGCCGGACTGTTTTTCTCTCTTTCCTGACGGGCTTTTTTCATGGACCAGGCACTGACACGCAACCAGCTCGCCGAGCGCGCATTGCAGGCGTTGCATCTCATCGATCTCACTTCGCTCAACGACGACGACACCGACGCGGCGATCGAAGCGCTGGCCGCATCGGCGGATACGCCCGTGGGGACGCCTGCCGCGCTGTGCGTGTTTCCGCGCTTCGTGGGCACGGCGCGCGCGGCGCTGGCGGCGAAGGGCCTCGCGCTGCCGATCGCGACCGTGACGAATTTCCCCGCTGGCGCGGCCGATCCGCAGGCGGCGGCGCGCGAAACCGCCGACGCCGTCGCGCTGGGCGCCGACGAAATCGACGTGGTGTTTCCGTACCGCGCGCTGCTCGCGGGTGACGCGCAGGTGGGGCGCGAGCTGGTCGCGCAATGCCGCGTGGCGGCGGGCGACAAGTGCCTCAAGGTGATTCTGGAAACCGGCGAGCTGCGCGATGCGGCGCTGATTCGCCACGCGAGCGAGATCGCCATCGAAGCGGGCGCGGACTTCATCAAGACCTCGACGGGCAAGGTTCCGGTCAACGCCACGCTGGACGCGGCGGCCGCCATGCTCGCCGCGATCCGCGAGGCGGGCCGCACGGTGGGCTTCAAGGCGGCAGGCGGCGTGCGCACGGCGCAGGAAGCCGCCGCGTATCTGGCGCTGGCGGAGCGCGAACTGGGGATCGGCTATACGGTGCCGGCGAAATTCCGCTTCGGCGCGTCGGGTCTGCTGGGCAGCCTGCTCGCGACGCTCGGCCACGGCAAGGACGCAAAGCGTCCGGGCGCTTATTGAATTATCGAACGCGTACTGATCGACCATCATTCGGAGAACAGATTATGTTTTTGCCACAGGAATTCGTGCGCAAGGTGCGCGACCGCCAACCGCTCGACAAACAGGAGATCGCGCAATTCGTCGAAGGCGTGACGAGCGGCCAGGTGACCGAAGGCCAGATCGCCGCCTTCGCGATGGCGGTCTACTTCAATGAATTGCCGATCGACGCGCGCGTGGCGCTCACGCTCGCGCAGCGCGATTCCGGCGACGTGCTCGACTGGCGCGCGCTCAACCTGAACGGCCCGGTCGTGGACAAGCACTCGACCGGCGGCGTCGGCGACCTGACTTCGCTGCTGCTCGGGCCGATGGTGGCCGCGTGCGGCGGCTACGTGCCGATGATCTCTGGGCGCGGCCTCGGCCACACGGGCGGCACGCTCGACAAGTTTGAATCGATTCCGGGCTACAACGTCGCGCCCGACACCGACACCTTCCGCCGCGTGGTGAAGGAGGTGGGCGTGGCGATCATCGGCCAGACCGCGCGTCTCGCGCCCGCCGACAAGCGCATCTATGCGGTGCGAGACGTCACGGCCACGGTCGAATCGGTCTCGATGATTACCGCCTCGATTCTTTCGAAGAAGCTCTCGGCGGGCCTCGACGGTCTGGCGATGGATGTGAAGGTGGGTTCGGGCGCCTTCATGCCGACCTACGAAAAGTCGGTCGAACTGGCGCGCAGCATCGTCGATGTGGGCAACGGCGCGGGTATGAAGACCACGGCCACGCTCACCGACATGAGCCAGTCGCTCGCGCCCTGCGCGGGCAATGCGCTGGAAGTGGCCTGCGCGATCGACTATCTGACCGGCAAGGCACGCCCGGCGCGTCTGCATGAAGTGACGATGGCGCTGGCCGCGCAGATGCTGCTGATCGGCAAGCTCGCGAAGGATGAAGCAGAGGCGCACGCGCGCCTGCTAGCGGTGCTCGAATCGGGCGCAGCGGCTGAGCGCTTCGCGCGCATGGTGAAGGCGCTGGGCGGCCCGGCGGATCTGCTGGAGCGCCCGCATGCGCATCTCGCGAAGGCGAATGTGATCGTGCCGGTGCCCGCGCCGCGCGCCGGCCAGGTAGCGCGCGTCGATGCGCGTGCGCTTGGCATCGCCGTGGTGGGCTTAGGCGGCGGGCGCATGAAGACGACCGACACGCTTGATTATTCGGTGGGTCTGTCCGGGCTGATCGAACTGGGCGCGCGCGTGGAAGAGGGCCAGCCGCTTGGCGTCGTGCACGCGCAGAACGAGGATGCCGCGAAGCGTGCCGTGAGCGAGGTGCAGCACGCCTACACGGTGGGCGATTCGGCGGCGGAATTGCCGCCGGTGATTCACGCCTTGCTCGATTGAGCGCGGGAGACCTGCATGCGCGCAATCGTACTGGTGCTGGACTCGCTAGGCATTGGCGCGGCGCCTGACGCCGCGCGCTTTAACGACACGGACTCGAATACCTTTGGCCATATCGCCCAGCGCTGCGCGCAAGGCGAATGCGATACCGCCGAACGCCGCGGTGCGCTCAAGGTGCCCAACCTCGAACGCCACGGCCTCGCCCTCGCAAGCCAACTGGCGACGGGCGAACTGCCCGACGGCATGACGGCGCAGCCCGCGCTGCTGGGCGCGTATGGCGCGGCCTGCGAAGTCTCGTCAGGCAAGGACACGCCTTCGGGGCACTGGGAACTGGCGGGCGTGCCGGTTCGCTTCGACTGGGGTTATTTTTCGCAACCCACGCAGACCTTTCCGCGCGAACTACTCGACACGCTGGTGCGCCGCGCGGGTCTGCCTGGTTACCTCGGCGATTGTCATGCCTCCGGCACGGAAATCATCACGGCGCTCGGCGAGGAACACATCGCGACTGGCAAGCCGATCTTCTACACCTCCGCCGATTCGGTGTTCCAGATCGCCTGTCACGAAGAGACGTTCGGGCTTGAGCGGCTCTACACGCTCTGCGAGATCGCGCGCGAGGAAGTCGATCGCTACAACATCTGCCGCGTGATCGCGCGGCCGTTCCTGGGTTCGAGCCGCGCCGATTTCAAACGCACGGGCAATCGTCGCGATCTGGCCGTGCCGCCGCCCGCGCCGACCGTGCTCGAAAAGCTCGCGCAGGCGGGCGGCGAAGTGATAGCCATCGGCAAGATTTCGGATATCTACGCGGGCGTGGGTGTGACGCAGAAGATCAAGGCCGACGGACTCGACGCCTTGTGGCGTGCGACGCTCGACGCCGTGCGCGAGGCGCCAGAGCAGAGCCTCGTGATGACGAATCTCGTCGACTTCGATCAGCTTTACGGGCATCGCCGCAACGTCGCGGGCTATGCGACGGAACTGGAGCGCTTCGACGCGCTGCTGCCGCAACTTTACCCGCAGATGCGCGAAGACGATGTGCTGATTCTCACCGCCGACCACGGCTGCGATCCCACCTGGCCCGGTTCCGATCACACGCGCGAACATGTACCGCTGCTCGCTTACGGCGCGCGCGTCGCGCCGGGGAGTCTGGGCGTGCGCGGCTCGTTCGCCGATCTCGGCCAGAGTCTCGCCAACTGGTATGGACTGGAACCCTTCGCGGATGGCGTCGCGTTTTTAAACCGCGCCTGAAGCGATGAAACTAAAGGACAAGGACATGGAAGCACAGACACTGATCGACGCCGCCAAAGCCGCCCGCGAAAAAGCGTATGCGCCGTATTCGCGCTTCAAGGTAGGCGCCGCATTGCGCACGAAGGACGGCAAGGTTTTTCACGGCTGCAACGTGGAAAACGCCTCGTATGGCTTGTGTAATTGCGCGGAACGCACGGCGTTGTTTTCGGCGATTGCGGCGGGTTATCGTCCGGGCGACTTCGCGACAATGGCCGTGGTCGCGCAAACCGATGGCCCGGTTGCGCCTTGCGGCGCCTGCCGCCAGGTGATGATCGAACTGGGATCGCCCGCGCTGGAAGTGATACTTGTGAATCTCAAGGGCGATGTGCGCGTGACGAGCGCGGACGCCTTGCTGCCCGAAGCGTTCTATCTAAAGCCTTCGGAATAAGGCCTTCCTCAAGTGCGGTGGCGCGTGCGCGCCGCTGCTTCAAACGGTGCGCTCGCGCAGCGTCTGGCCCTGCTCGGTGATGATCGAATCGAATTCGCCGATCTGCGCGAAGCGCGCCGCCTTCACCACGCCGAACTTGCTGCTGTCGATCACCAGATGCCGCTCCACGGCGCTGTGCATCGCGGCCTGCTTGATGGCCACTTCGTGAAAATTCCAGCAGGTCACGCCGCGCGTCTCGTCTACACCGCCCGCCGAAATAAACGCCTTGTTGATGCCCATGCGGCGAACGATATCGAGGGTTTCGTCGGCGGAAAACGAATCGGACGCGCTCACGTAAAGGCCGCCCAGCAGCATCATGCGCACATTCGGCTTGCGCCGCAGGATCTCCGCCACGTTCAGCGAATAGCACACCACGGTCACGTGCAGATCGGCGGGAATCAGCCGCGCGAGCGTGGTGAGGGTGGTGCCGCAATCGACGAATAGCGTGTCGTTATCGGCGATCAGTTTCGCGGCGATGGCGGAGGCTTCGGCCTTGGCCTGCGCGAAATGATCCTTTTCCTGTTCGAGCGAATAGCCCGCGCCG
>NZ_DASZJJ010000234.1:0-7059 GCF_035948235.1 Paraburkholderia sp.
CGCCTCGCCACCATGCTGATGGTGATGCTCTCGATCATCATGACGGGGCGCTATGTCTGGTGGCGTTCCACCCAGACGCTGCATCTGACGAGCGCCGCCGAAGCCATCGTGGGCTACGTGCTGTTCGCCGCCGAGCTTTACACCTGGATCGTGCTGATGCTCGGCTATGTGCAAACGGCCTGGCCGCTGCGCCGCAAACCCTCGCCGCTGCCCGACGATCCCGCCGACTGGCCGACCGTCGACATCTACATTCCGACTTATAACGAGCCGCTTTCGGTGGTGCGTCCGACCGTGTTCGCCGCCAGCACGATCGACTGGCCGCGCGACAAGCTGCGCATCTATCTGCTCGACGACGGCGACCGCGACGAGTTTCGCGACTTCGCCGCGCATGTGGGCGTGGGCTATATCCGCCGCGAGGAACACACGCACGCGAAGGCGGGCAACATCAATCACGCGCTCAAGCTCACCTCGGGCGAGCTGATTGCGATCTTCGACTGCGACCACATTCCCACGCGCTCTTTCCTGCAGACCACGGTGGGCACTTTCCTCGCCGATCCGAAGTGCGCGATGGTGCAAACGCCGCACCACTTCTTCTCGCCCGATCCGTTCGAGCGCAATTTCGACACGTTCCACCGCGTGCCGAACGAAGGCAGCCTCTTCTACGGCCTGATCCAGGACGGCAACGACTTCTGGGACGCGACCTTCTTCTGCGGCTCCTGCGCGGTCATCAAGCGCGGGCCGCTGGAGTCGATCGGCGGCATCGCGACCGAGACCGTGACCGAGGATGCTCATACCTCACTGCGGCTGCATCGCAATGGCTTTACGTCGGCGTATCTGCGCACGGTGCAGGCCGCGGGTCTGGCCACCGAAAGTCTCGCGAGCCATATCGGCCAGCGCATCCGCTGGGCGCGCGGCATGGCGCAAATCTTCCGGCTCGACAATCCGTGGTTCGGCAAGGGGCTCTCGTTCTTCCAGCGCATGTGCTACAGCAACGCCATGCTGCACTTTTTCTACGGGCTGCCGCGGCTGATCTTCCTGGTGATGCCGTGCGCGTATCTGTTCTTCGGGCTCCACGTCATCAATACGCCCGCGACAGTGATCCTCGCGTACGTGCTGCCCTATCTTGTGACCGCCGCCATCGCCAACTCGCGCATCCAGGGACGCTACCGGCATTCGTTCTGGGCAGAAGCCTACGAGAGCGTGCTGGCGTGGTACATCGTGCTGCCAACCACGATCGCCGTCGTCAATCCCAAGCTCGGCAAGTTCAACGTGACGTCCAAAGGCGGCCATATCGAGGAGGATTACCTCGACTGGACCATCTCCACGCCGTATCTCGTGCTGCTTGGCGTCAATGTGATCGCGATGCTGTTCGGCGTTGCGCGGCTGACGATCTGGCAAACCGACGAGCCCGCCACGGTCGGCATGAACATGTTCTGGGCCTTCGTGAATCTCACGGTGCTGGGTCTTGCCGTGGGTGTGGCCAAGGAAGCGCGCCAGGTGCGCGTCGCGCATCGTATTCCGCTGCGCGTGCCTGCCATGCTCACGCTGCCCGATGGCCGCACGCTCGCCTGCAAGACCGAAAACTATTCGATGGGCGGTCTCGGGCTGGTGCTTCCGGTGGAGTCGGGCGACGAAAAGCTCGCGTCCGGCGAGCGCGTGAGCGTGTGCCTCTCGCGCGGCGCGGTCGAACACGACTTCCCCGCCGTGGTCGCGCGCCTGGCGGACCGGCATCTGGGCATCCGCTTCGAGGACATGTCGATCGAGCGCGAGCGACGTCTGGTCGAGTGCACGTTCGGACGCGCCGACGCGTGGCTCGAATGGGAAGACGTGCCGCGCGAAGACGCGCCGCTCAACGGCCTGGTCGAGCTGATCCTGCTGAGCTGGCAGGGCTATCTGCGTCTGTTCGACGCCTTCTTCGACGCGCTGGAAAACATCTTCACGCGGCGGCGCGACGAACCGGGCAAGCCGGCGCGCCAGCCTTAAAAGCACAACACAGCAGCAACCGATTCACGCCGCACCAACGCTGGAACGCGACTCACTATGGGCCTCTGGAATCTCTACTTCGCCGCCAAGCTGTACCTCTTCTCGCTCGGGAAGCTGCAGGTCGAATGGCTGCTGAACATCCTGTTCGCCGTCGCGCTGCTGGTGCCGCTGCATCGGCGCTGGCTGCGCATCACGCGCAATGTGCTCGCCGTGCTCGCCGGCATTGCGCTCTTCTATCACGAGTCGGGCTGGCCGCCGATCAGCCGCGCGATCTCGCAGATTCCCGTGCTGCTCACCTTCACGCCCTCGTACATGCTGGAACTGCTCGGGCGTCTCGTCTCGCTCAAGGCGATCGTCGTGGTCGTGCTGGCGGTGCTGCTCTACTTCCTCATCAACCGGTGGATTCGCGTGACGACGCTCGTGCTGATCGCGCTGGTCGGCGTGCCGCTGTATCAGGGCGCGGGCACGCTGGTCGCCAACGCCACCAGCGCGCTGGCCCAGAATGGCGGCGACGGCAGCGACGGCGAAGGCCGCAACGCCAACGAGCCGAAGAACGAACAGAAGGGCGGTTACGACGAGCAGCTCGCCGCGTTCCGCGCCAACGAAGACGGCCGGCGCGTCAATTTCACGCCGATCACCAGCGACGCGAGCGCGCAATTCGACATCATCGTCGTGCATATCTGCTCGCTTTCCTGGGACGACATGGACGTCGCGAAGGCGCGCAACAACCCGCTGTTCTCGCGCTTCGACTACATCTTCCAGAACTTCAGCTCGGGCGCGAGCTATAGCGGGCCGGCCGCAATCCGCGTGCTGCGCGCGACCTGCGGGCAGGAACCGCATAAGGCGCTGTACGATCCGGCGCCGCCCGAGTGTCATCTGTTCGCGCAACTGGCCCAGGCCGGCTTCACGCCCAACGCGCTGCTCAACCACAACGGCCGCTTCGACGATTTCCGCGGGACCGTCATCAAGGAAATCGGTGTGCCGGGCGTGACGATTCCGTCGAACGACGGTCTGCCCGCATTCATGAAGGAGTTCGACAATTCGAATCTGGTGGACGACTACGACGTGATCGCGCGCTGGTACAAGCAGCGCATCGCAGCGGGCGGCGGACCCGTCGCGCTCTACTACAACACCGTGTCGATGCACGACGGCAACCGCCTGCCCAACACGAAGCTCACGAGTCTGGAGTCGTATCCGATCCGTCTGCAGACGCTGCTGGGCGACGTCGACAAGGTGATCGATCTGGTCGCGCAGTCCGGCCGCAAGGCGGTGATCGTGTTCGTACCCGAGCACGGCGCGGCGCTGCGCGGCGAAGAGAACCAGATCGCCGGCATGCGCGAAATTCCGACGCCGCATATCGTCCATGTGCCGGTGGGCGTGAAGGTCGTTGGCCTGCCTGCAGGCACCGAGCACGCCGGCGGCCCGGTGACCATCGACCAGCCGACGAGCTACCTGGCGCTCGCGCAACTGCTCGCCAACCTGGTGGCCAAGAGTCCCTTTGCGGTAGGCGCGCAGCCGCTCGCGCAATACGCGCAGAACCTGCCGCAGACACGCATGGTGGGCGAAAACGAAGGCACCGTGACGATGACCACGCCAACAGGCTATGTGATCCATACGCCGGACGGCGTCTGGGTGGAGGGCAAGTAAATGGCGCTGAAACTGTGGGGAAGCGGGCGGCGCTCGCGCAATTCGCTGATGCCCGGCGATATCGACGCGCTTGCTCGCCTGGTCGATGGCGTCGATGCCGAGCGCTACTACGACGTGCAGGCCCAGGACGCGTGGCAGGATGCCGCCGGGCGCTGGCCGCTCGTGGCGGCCGTGCTGGGGCTCAAGGCCGAGCCGGAAAAATAAGCGGCGTGACGGGTTGCTCCGGTTCAGGAGAGCGTCGGGCGGCCACGTTTGCTGGGATGCGGATACGGCCAGAGATCGCTTTGACCTTGTGGCAGTTCCATCGTCAACTGCGTCCAGTCCGCTGCGCGTGATGCTGAGCGCGAGCGGGACGTGCGCACGATTTCGCCTGACGTTTCGCCGGCTGGCCGCGTGGGCCTGGAGCAGTCGGATTCGGCAGGGGCCATGTCGAACAGATCGCGTGCAAACAGTTCGCGCGTGTCACCGCAGGTTGAAAGCGCCGGCGGCTCGACGCCACGGTTGCGCACGATGCCCGCCTGGGCCTCGCATTCGGCCTGAAGCGCGGCGCTCAATTCACGCGCCTTCGTCACCAGTTCAAACAGATCGCTCGTCACGCCGCGCGTGGGCTGCGCCGACGCTTCGCTGCGCAGACGCTTCGTGAGGTCGACGTAGGCGTCGAAGTCGACGTTGCGTACCGCTTCGTGCAATTTCGCCATGTCGCGCGCCTTTACACGCGTGGGTTGCACGAGCTTCACGAAATACGGCGCCTCCAGTTCCACGCCGAACGCCACCGGATAGCCCTTCGCGCCGAACTCCGCGCCCGCGCGCGGCGTCTGGCCTGCACGATCCATACGGTCCACGATCATGGTGCCCTGCGAGGCGCACGGCGCTTTCGCGGTGCTCACGCTGCGCAGGCGCTCGGGCTGCACGCGCAGGCTGCTGCCGAGCGTGAGTTCGGTCGGCGACGCACACACCAACGCGTAGTGATGGTCGCGCAGTTTGCCCGACGGCAGGCGCGTGCGGCTCGTCACGAATACGTGCTGCGGCAACTGCCGCACCTGCCCGCTCGCATCCATCCATGCGTTCCACACGAATGCGTCTTCGCGCCGCACGTCCGCCACTCGCGAGCGACTGGCTGCCGGTGAGAACAACGCCAGCAGAGAACCCGTGCGCAGCGCGGCGACCTGCGCGCTGCTGCCGAGCGACTGGTTGATGCCCCACAGGAAACGCCCGCCGCCCAGACGACGCTCCCACTCCTTGCGCAGAACGGCCGTCGGGAGATCTTCTCCCGTTTCAGATCCGATCCTCGACCAGCAGAACGTGGGCGGTAAGTGTTTCAGTGCCATCGACTTCCTCGAAATGCGCCGTGCCCACCTATACGGCAGGCAATTCAATAAATGCTACTGTATAGGTATAATGCATGATATGGAAGGCCCAGACACTCATTTTCCCGTGCAGGAATTACTGCGCCGGCTGGCGGCGGATACCCGCTCGTCCAGCGAAATCGCACGGCTTTCCGGGGTCAGCCAGCCCACCGTCTCGCGGCTCCGGCTTTCGAACGGGCACCGCGTTCGACGCAGCGCGTCATTCACTAAGCTATGCAGTTTCTACGGGATAAAGGCGGCTTCGCGGCCTGCTGCGGCCTACAACGAACTGCTGCGCAATGCCATCGTCGATGTCTGGGACGGTTCGGAGGAGCACGGGCGCGCACTGCTCGTCGTTATCAAGGGGCTGAAGGAGCTTCGGGAGCGGGCCAGCTGAGCGCGGCCCGGGCTTGAGGTAACCGGATTTGGGATTGCAGTCGCTGCGAAGGGTGCAGGCGACGCGAAAAAGGCAGGTTTAGTCGCTTTCCGGGCTTGTGTGTGTGCCTTGTCGCACCGACATTGCATAGAAAGCGATCTGGCGCAGGCAAGAAGCTCCCATAAGTGGTGACCTTTGGGTACAAGCAGGTTTGAGCGGGAACCTATGCGTACCAAGCCCTCGATTTTCCGGTGAGCGTATATATATAGGAGAGGAAGTCGCGCCACGCCGTCAGGGCGTCACGTTTCGCCTGCTTCCTTGCCATTATTGCCAGCCAGTCAGCCACCATGAACTCAACGCCGATCAAAGAGACCCGTGCGCCGCTACGCGGCCAGTGCCTTTGCGGCGTGGTGCGCTATCAGGTCGCGGATGCGTTTCGCTACGCCTTCAATTGCCATTGCTCGCAGTGCCGGCGAGCGACGGGTGCGGCATTCAAGCCGTTCGCGGGGATCGAGCGCGAACACCTGCGCCTGGAACAGGGCCAGAGCGACGTATTGATCCATGGAAATGCCGACGCCGCCCACGATGTCCATTGCGGACACTGCGGCTCGCTGCTCTTTTCCGTGGTGCGTGAAGGCGCCTGGGTACATGTCACGATGGGCACGCTCGTGGACGCACCCTCGATCCGTGCGCAGGGCCATCTGTTCGTCGGCTCAAAGGCGCCGTGGTACGAAATCACCGATGCACTTCCGCAATATGATGAATTTCCTTCGTAATATTGCGGCGTGCGTGTCGAGGTCAACGCACAAGGAGGCCGATACGTTCATAATAGAAGGTTGTCGCGTTGCAATTGCCGCCATGGGGAGCGATTGCAGCGTGCCACGTGCGCCCATGCGCCATTTCGACGCAATTTTGCTGCGGCACCGCCAGGCCGTTTATCCAGTGAAGGAAAACGTGCGAACCATTGGCAGGTTATTGCGTCAAATTCCGCGCGTGAGAGAACGCGGAGCGCCAAAAGGCGCTATTCAGACGACGTATCCAATTCGTTTCGACCCTGCGAAGGGCGATCTGTGCGTCCGCGCGACGATTCGGGTTGCCTCACGTGGCGTAACGCACTACCATACGCGATCTTTCTGCATTGCACGAAAATCCAGGACGCCACGCCCTTGTGCGTTTGGCGCTCGCTCGGCGGGCCGGCACGCGCCCCCGCCCATTCCCCTGCAATTTCGTCATCGCCAGGACGCCACGCCGCTGGCGCGTGACCCTTTTTGCCCTCGCCGGGCATTCCTTTCGAGGAGAATGTATTGACTAGCCATGATCGGGAAGACGCGCTGGCCTCGTCGTCTACCCGCACCGCACGCCGCGGATCCAAGGACAAGACCGGCGATACGACTCAAATGGACGGTTCTTCGCAACTCGAGAAGCGCCAGCACCAGATGCGCGCGCTCATCAAGCTCGGTCGCGAACGTGGTTATCTGACCCACGCCGACATTAACGACCATCTGCCCGATAACTTCGCGCAGACGGCCGCGCTGGAAACCATTGTCGCCACGTTTAACGACATGGGCGTGCAGGTCTACGAGCAGGCGCCGGACGCCGACACACTGCTCCTGAACGACGAAGCACGCGCCGACCAGCAAGCCGACGACGAAGCCGACGAGGAAGTCGAAGTCGCCCTGTCGACGGTCGATTCGGAATTCGGCCGCA